>NZ_JACOPK010000001.1:0-356119 GCF_014288055.1 Agathobaculum hominis | reverse complement strand
CCGCCTGCCGCTCTGATGAACAGGCCCTGTTTCAAAATTGGAAGAGGCAGGGCTTGGGTAGGTGTTGCCTTTTTACGGCCGGTACGGTGTAGTTGCACTGTTTTTCTTCAAATTTTTTTTGCATCATCTACTTGACTTCGTACCATTGGACTTGCCTGTTGCCTTAAAATATACTGTGTTGTCCACGGCTTCCAACCATTCATTGGAGGTTTCATCCCCCGGAACCTCTACCGCCAGATGAGAGAACCAGCTATCCGGCGCAGCACCGTGCCAGTGCTTGACCCCTACAGGGATATTTACCACATCGCCGGGGCGCAGCTCCCGTGCCGGTTTGCCCCATTCCTGATAGTAACCATGCCCGGCTACGCAGACGAGAATCTGTCCGCCGCCGTTTTTCGCATGATGAATGTGCCAGTTGTTACGGCAACCGGGTTCAAAGGTCACATTGTAAATGCCGACCTGCTGCGTAGAAAGAGGTGCGAGATAGCTTTGCCCGATAAAATATTTCGCAAAGGCATCATTGGGTGCGCCGATGGGAAAGACCATTTCATTCTGATGCTTGGCTTTTGCGTCGGCAGCATCGTCCTCTGCCCATACCTCCTTTGCCATACGGAAGGCCGCCCACGCCTTGGGCCAGCCTGCATAAAATGCCGCATGAGTCAGGATCTCCGCAATTTCCGTTTTCGTCACACCGTTGTTCTTTGCAGTTGTCAGATGGTATTGAAAAGACGAATCCGTCAGTCCCTGCGCCATCAGCGCCACCACTGTTACAATGCTGCGGTCCCGCAGGGAAAGCTTGTCTTCCCTGCTCCACACCTGCCCGAACAGCACATCATCATTCAATTCCGCAAATTTGGGAGCAAATTCCCCCAGAGCCTCTCTGCCTGCCGTTTGTTTGACTGCCATGTTCCGTTCCTCCTATCAAATTTTCAGTGTGCTGACCCATTTCTCCACGGCAGCTGCGCTTTCGCCGCTTTGCATACGCTTACCGGGCAGCCATGTTGCCGCAGAGCACACAGCCTTGAGAATACTGTCTGTTTTGCCCATGCCGCTGCTGCCGGAGGTAGCAAAGGGGATCATGGTTTTTCCGGCAAAGTCATAGCTTTCCAGAAACGTTTCGATGATGCGCGGCGCTTGATACCACCAGATGGGAAATCCCACAAACACAGTGTCATACTGTGCCATATCCGCAACCTTGCCTGCAATGGCAGGGCGGCTGTTGTCATCGTTCATTTCCACAGTGCTGCGGCTGCCTTTGTCCATCCAGTCAAGGTCAGCAGCGGTATACGGCACCGTCGGTACAATTTCAAACAAATCACCGCCAACATCGCCTGCAATGGTTTTCGCCAGCTTTGCGGTTTCTCCACTGGCAGAAAAATATGCTACCAATATCTTTTTCATATACAAATCACTCCTTGTGCTTGTCCTTTCTTTGTGATATACTCATGTTAGCACTTAAACCTAACTTTAGGTCAAGACTTTTTTCAAAATTCAAGGAGATATTTTTATGTATACCATCGGAGAAGTATCGGAGATGTTCGGATTGCCTATCTCCACGCTGCGCTATTATGATAAGCAGGGGCTGTTTCCGAACATGGAACGGGTATCCGGCATCCGCAAATTCGGTGACACGGAGATTGAAGCACTCCGGGTCATTGAATGTCTGAAAAAGGCCGGCATGGAGATCAAGGACATCCGGCAGTTCATGGATTGGTGTGCTGAGGGTCCGTCCACCTATCCACAGCGCAAGGCTATGTTTGAGGAGCGGAAAGCCCACATGGAAGCAGAGATTGCGCACATGAACCGGGCACTGGATATGCTGAAATTCAAGTGCTGGTATTATGAGCAGGCAATCCAAGACGGCAGCGAGGACAGACTAAAGGCACTGATTCCCGACCACTTGCCGGAGGGAATCCAAAAAGCATATGAAAACGCGCATAGCTAACCTTTCCCGTGCTATGTATCGTCTGATTCAGCGCAAAAAATACCCCGTTGGTTTCCCAACGAGGCATCGAAGACGATTCTATTCTGTTTTCTGTAAACTGTTAGTCAGAAAACTTAGTCAGTGACCAAGTTAGTGAGCAAGATAAATCGTCGGACATCCCACACGCAGTTTTGAATCTTTGTGTGGCTTTTGCAGTGTCTGTATCATAGCCCAGCATCGCGGTCAGCTGCTTTTGAAAGGAACCGGCAAACAGTGCCCACATTCCAAAGGGCATTCCAGCGTATTTCATTGCAGATACCTCCCGGCTTCCGCTTCCAGTGCCTGCCATACCGGGTAGGCTGCGCCGTTCGCATCGAAAAATTTCTTAAGATCCCGGTTCAGCGCACTCATTTCATCGATGGCGTTCATTGCGTGGTCGGAGGCGCAGAGCTTGCCCAGCGAGGTGACACACATCAGCTTGAAAAAGCGCAGGCAGGTCTTGCGGTATTTCTCCCCTTCAAAGTCTGCATCCTCCTTGGGCAGAATGGTGTGCCCGGCATCTCGGATGGCGCGGTATCCCTCGATGTTGGCATCCAGCACACGGTTCAGGTACGCGGTATCTCCCCTGATCTTTTTCAGGTCGCCGTCTGTCTTATAGCAGGCGAAGGCCGCAGGCATCACAAACGCGGCATGGCAGAGCAGATAATCCTCCATGTTCGGCTCGTAAACAACCTTATATTTTGTGCCGTGGAAGATGCGCCCGATCAACTGTTTATTGGAGATTGCACCCGTCAGCTGCCCGATGGTGATCTTCTTCAGGTCGATGGAGACCACCCGGTCAGCCTCCCGATGCCCCGCAGAAAGCGCAAAGGCAAACAGGACGTTCTTTTCCGACAGCGCCGCCGCCAATGTTTTTGTCTGTACGTTGTTGCCCACAAATACGATGTTTTTCGTCCGATTCGCCCGCAGCGTGTCCAGAGCGGAATCCAGCTGTGTATAGCGCAGGACCACAAAGATCACATCGTACATTGCATCCGGTGCAAGTTCAGTCACCATCGGAATGCGGCTGACCGAGGTGCGGAGCGAAAATTTGTCCTTGATCCGCAGGCCATTCTGCTTGATCTCCGCAGCCCAGTTTCCTCGCGCAAGCAGGGTGACATCCTTTCCGGCGCGCAGCAGATTTCTTGCCAGATTGCATCCCAGAACGCCTGCACCATATACCAGAATTTTCATAGCTTGCCTCCAAATCCGATCTTCACGATCTGCATTTTCATCCCGTTGTCTCCGACCTTGGCGAGAAATCGGAAAAAGCCGCTGACGGAAGGGTCTTTCAGGTCGTTGTAGCCCATCATATAGCCCCTGCTGGATACCTGCAAACGGCTGTCCCATGGAGAAAGCTCCCTTTCCGCGTCCGAAACCGCGAAATACGCCCCCACATCCTTGATTTTCGCCGTCCTGAGCCACGTTTTGGCGATCATCTTCACCGCCGTACGGTTGGCAGCATCAAAGACCAGCACTCCGCCGGAGAAAGCGTCCGCCATCCCCTGCACCAGTTCCCGAACCTGCTCCGTCAGGAAGTAATAGAACACCCCGGAGGCAAAGAACACCGCCCCGCCGGAGGCATCGATCTTGTCAAACCATGCGGGATCTTTCAGGTCGCAGGGGATGTTTTGCTCCCGCTCCCCGGCGGGCAGCAGCTGCTGCCGCAAGGCGATCACATCCAGGAAGTCCAGATTGTAGATTTTACAGCTGCCGTTGTCGCAGGCTTTGCCGGTGTTGTCCAGCCCACAGCCCAAATTGACCACTGCCGCACAGGGGTGATTTTTCAGGTACGCCTGCACTTCAAAAGCAAGGTCATTCTGCCGCATGGCGACCTCCAGCGCACCGAAACGCTGCATCAGGCTGCGGGAATTTTTCTCTGCCTCTGAAAAGTCATAGTCGATTTGGTCGAGCAGCCGAACCGTTGTTTCGTCCCGATAAAGGTTTGGATACAGCTCTGTGCACAGCTTCCGGGAATAAAGCGGGAGGATCAACGTCTCCTGCACGGTGTTTTTCTCGATTTTGTATTTCATAGGTTCCTTCCTCAGTGAGTAAAAATAGTCATCATTGCCGCCAGCACTGCCGCTATGACTGCCATGCCCACCGTGCCGAATAGCCACTTATTCTGCTTGTTTTTGGCAGTAATGTAGGGCTTCAGATCCTCTGTTCCGGGGATCGTCCATGCGTTCGTGTGCCCCACCCAGTAACCATCGATCAAAAAGCGGTCAATGAAGTTCATAACGGACAAGATGACAAGCAGCTGCCAGAAGCCCGCCGCAAAGCTGCGCGCACCGTTTATCCCATAGACACAGACCAGCACATAGCTGATATAGCCGGGGATGCAGACGGCTTTGAACAGCAGGCTGTTGCGTCGGATACGTTCCGGGCTTGTAAGCCCCAGTTTTACGCACCGCTGCTGCACCGCCGGGCTGTAAAGATGCACCATCCCAACAGCCCCCTTACGGATGCCCGCAGCGCAGATCAGAACCAGCAGAACTCCCAACCCAAGGCCCTTCCAGAATCACCTGTAAGAGCATTCCCTGTTCCTCCTGTACCCGTTTTCGTCCCGGTATTCGGGATGCTCCCTTCCGTATGGGGCCTGATCGCCGCAGATGGTGCAGTCGCACTTACAGCCATTCGCGCAGGTGGTCATCCGCACCAGCCTTGCGTGAAGCAGCTCCATCGCTGCAAAATCCACATTGCACAGGGCGGGCATGATCTCTGTAAGGCCGTTTCTGATAGCAAATTCCGCTGCAGGACAGGCGGTAAATTCATAATAGATCGGCTTGTTCTTTTCGTAAGGCGCCACCGTCATTTCATAATCGTGCCACTTGTCACAGCCCGCTTTTGCCCGTAGGAACGCCATGTGCATCAGTTTTTTCCAGAACGGCTTATTACAGTTCACGAATTTCAGTTTGCGGAAGGACGGCAGGATCAGATTTTCTTCAATTTCCTCGATCTCACGGAAGGATGTAACCGGTTTGCAGACTGCATAGTAGCTCATGATAGCGATGCAGTCATAGGTGCCGCCTGCGCCGTTGTGAAAGTTCCGTTTCCCGCCCAGATCTTTGCGCCAGTCCAAAAGGAAATCTACATACTGCCGCTGCACCTTTTCCCATATCATCTCCCGCTCCGCTTCCGGGTAATGCAGGGCGATTTTCGACTGTATCTCCTTCTTGCAGGTTTTGGAGTATAGCACATGACAGCTACAGTCAATTTGTAATTCGCTGTCCTTCATCTTCCCACGCCTTTCAAGTACCCGCTCTTTGCTTTTTCTTCGGTATCGTCAGATTCATCATAGGCATCGTAAAGCGCATTGGGGTCGTGGGCTCTTTTTTTGAAAGGCGAGCACAGCTCATTTTTGTGCGCAAAGGCAAACTCCATGTTGTCCGTCCAGCCGGTGTGGCCGGTAATAAACAGCGGATGCAGTCCGCGTTTTTTCAGCTTTCTCTCCAGCAGTGCCAGAGACTTCACTGCCAGCTTGTTATCCTCTGCCAGCGCAGAAATAAAGCTGTAGCCGCCGTCCGCGCCGAACCAGATAGTATCGCCGGTAAAGAGATATTTCCCGTCCACAAGGTATACCATGTGCCCCCATGTATGACCGGGAACGAGAAAGCACTCGATTCTGATCCCGTCGATGTCGATGACCTCATCGTCGTGCAGCAGCACTTTTTCATTGTTGATCGTCACCTGCGGCAGCTTGTAAAGGTGGTAAATGACCCTGCGGCGCACCTCGCCGGTCAGATAGCGGTTCTCGATCTCGCCAATATACAGCGCAGCATCCCGAAACAGTCCCGGACTGTCCGCCTCCACCGCACCTACATGGTCGGTGTCCTGATGAGTGATGAGGATGTGCCGGATAGAATGCGGGTCGATACCGAGCCAGCTCATTTTCTCCGCCAGACGGTCATAGTTGTATCCGGCATCAATCATAATGGTGGTATCGCCCTTGCGGTAGAAGAAGATATTTGCCACCCACTCTCGCACACAAGCGACATTTTCATCGATCCAGCCGGTGTTCAAAGGCTTAAAGACCTCCTTGCCCCGGTACATCCTGCTCATTGCTTTTCTTTGAAACTCCGTTGCTTTTTTCGACATGATCGCACCTCATTTCTGTGCTGTGACGCACAGCCAGCCCTTTTTATTTTTGTGACTCTGAACCCTGTCAAAGCCTGCTTGCTCCAGATACACTTTCAGATCAGCATCCGTATAGATGGTCATACCGTTAATGATTCGCGTCCATTTGTCGTCTTTTGCTGTTTCGCCGTTTGCTTCGTTACAGATGAAAAAAGTCCCCCCGGGCTTCAGCACCCGATAGACCTCTCTGAAATTTTGCGCAAGCTCCGGCCAGAAATAGACCGTTTCAAATGCGGTCACTACATCAAACTGCTCCGCTTCAAACGGCAACTCTGCTACACTTGCCTGCTGCACAGTACACTGCCCTGCTGCAATGGCACCTGCATTGACCTTTCGCGCTTTTTCTACACTGACTGCCGAATAGTCGATGCCCTGCACCTTGCCCTTGGGACACAGCTTCAGCAGCGTTTTGATGTTCGCCCCACCGCCGCAGCCGCAGTCCAGCACCATAGCATCCGGGGCAGGCTGTAAAAAATGCAATCCCCACGCTGCCATTGCGCTGTGCCCAAAGTTCATCATAGCAACCATGATCTTCCCGCTAAAGCCTGCGGGCTTGCGGGTGTTTTCAAAGAAGGACATATCACACCTCCGATTTCACACATTCCGTATAGGTCAGCGGAAAAGAGGCCTTTAGAACAACACTTTTTCGCACTGTCCAATCATTCTGTTGCAGAAATTTTAGGTATTCTTCACTCGTCCACTTGCTGTGGAGAGGAAAGCCTGCCAGATTCATGAAAAAGGCTTTGACCTTGCCGGGAAATGAGTTTTCTGCGTGCGTAAAGGTAGGCGCGATCAGCACACCGTCATCCTTCAGCACCCGTTTGATCTCTCGCAGTGATTTTTCTGGCTGAGGCACAATGTGCAGTGCGTTTGATACGATTACCACATCGAATGATTTGCTCGCGTATGGCAGAGAAAACATATCCTGCACGGAAAAACGCAGCTTCGCAGAGTAATTCCCCCGTTTGGCCTCTGTAATCATTTCCGGAGAGGCATCCGTCGCCTCGATGTGTGCCGCTGCTTTTACGATGTGCTTGGCGATCAGTCCCGTTCCGGCAGCCGCCTCCAGCACTGTTTTGTCTTTCACGACCGGACGGATCAGCTCATACATTTTCTCGTATACTGCCCTGTCTTTTCGCATAAAGCAGTCATACAGGCCTGCATTTCTGTCCCAGAAATTCTTGTGTTCTCGCATTGCTGTCTCTCCTTTTATAGTTAGATTTTTCTAACCAGCACGCGCGCATCGACAGGTTAGGTTCGGCTAACTCATGTATTTAGGAAAAGCCGCATTTCTGCGGCCTTTCGGCTTATATAAATAGCTTGCTGCAAGCATCACACATCTGTATTTTCAGCCACTGAGGATAACGCCTCTCGATCTACTCCTTATGGAAAAAGCCAAAATCTATTTTCACACCATTGCGGTGACTTTTGCCTTCTTATCCATATTATATCGTGCCCACTTCTTTTTTGCAATGGTATAGTATCTCTATTTTGTCATTTCCAAACTCAGAGCACGATTAGATTTTCTTCGCAATCGTAGACAGCTCCGAAATAATGCTCAGAAGATCATCTTTGACTTCCTCTTTGCTGGGCTCGCTGCCCATCTTTCTTAGCCGCGGTTTTGACCTCCCTTCTTCAAGAAATCTTCGTTTGTGAAACGCTCCTTTTTTCTATCCTCTTATAGTGTAACCTTTCGGGTCAGTGACCACGTAGGAGCTGTGGCATTGTAAAAGGTTGGGTTTCAACCAAAATCTTGTCTTGCCGCTGCCGGAACTGCCCACCACCAGCACATTTTTGTTTCTGGCATTTGCCGGATTCTTCGGGCGATTGCCCATCATCAGCCGCTCCGTCCGGGTCAGAATCACATTGTTTGCAAACACCGGATCTTCATACGGCTCGATGTCTTTCTGCGTACCCCAACGAGCAGAACCGTACTCGATGCCATGGCGATATTTCTTGGCATTTTTGCCTTTCAGGTACACAGCAAGCCGCAGACCTGCTCCGCAGCACACACCAATCAGCAAATCCATCGGATGCAGACTTGGCATCGGATTGGAAAAAGCTGCACCCAGGGCAGAAAGAAAGCCGAGGAGCTTTTCAGACATATCTGCGCCCTCGGCAATTCTCCACGCTTCTCCCAGATTGGTACATATAAGACCGGCAATGAAGTACGGCAGGTTCAGGATCAGCAGCTTCTTTGTCTTATTACTCATAGATCACGCTCCTGACTTTTGTGACGAACCTTATCCGGCAGAATTGCAGCGACCAGCTCTTTGAGCTTGTTAAGCTGCTCCAGAACACTCGGTTTTTCCTTTGCTTTCAGCTTGCGGTTGGTGAATTTCTCAAAAGCGGAAGTCAGTGCATCCGCATCTTTCGCCTTAAAGAACACCGTGTACTTGGGTGGCATCACATTTTGGTCTTTCGTAATGGCATAATCCACGCCATATTTTCGCGCCACCTGTTCAAAGCCTTTCAAATCCGTTTTCTCAATGGGGATACTGCTGACTCCCTGATTCTGACCGATCAGTTCTTTGATACTTTGCTTTCCAACCTGCAGCTGTGCAGTTTTCTGAGCTACCTTCGCCTGATGGTGCCGTTTCCACGTATTATAGCCATTCACGATGGTGCGAAAGGTCAGTTTCGTGGTACTGATTGCCAGATTGACGGTACGATTTTCAACTTCTTCCTGCATGAATCTCTGCCTCCTTCCTTACAAACTGTCCCGGTCCGGTGCCGGTTTACTCTTTTCCTAGGGCTTTGCAGCCTTTTCCTCCATTTTCTTCACCATGTCATCCGGAACCGGAATCGCCATGATGCTGCGCCCCATGCGAACGAACATCTGGGGCTGATGGAACTGCTCCTCAAATTTCCGCATCTGCTCCGAAGTCAGAGAACCAAAGTCATCCTCTGTCAGCCCTACCACCAGAAAATCACCGGCATAAATGTCCTGCATATCCCCGTCTTCGGTATAAATTGCGCGGTTCAGCAGCAGACCATTGATTTTGCCGGATTCATTCAGAATAATGGCCACTTCATCCTCAAATGGACTTCTCAAACATGGGATCATCCATCGGATTCGGCTGCGATGCACCGTTCGGGCAGTTCTTGCAATCCATGCTGCACACTGCGTTGTTCTGATTCTTCTTAAAGTTCATCATCATAAAAATCTCCTTCTTATCGTTCCATATCTCGTTGTTTACTTCGCTGCCACTTTTCCAGCAGCCGGATAATCGTGTCCTGCATCTGCTTCGGCGTATAGGATTTCGGGAAATACTTCCGAAGAACCTCGTTTTTAATCGTAACATGGTCAAGCTCATCCTTTTTGATTTCATTCATCACTTCACACATGGCATCCAAGGTACAGCCGCCCTCCTGCGAGAGCTTTTTCAGCCGCTGTGCCTGCGACAGGGATGGAGATGCCTGTTCATAGTCCATTGCCTCCAGAAATTCCTTCTGTTCAGATGGTTTCAGATAAGACAGCTCTACCGCCGGATTGAAGGCGATTTTCTTCTCATCCACCATGTCCAGAATTTCAGGAATCAGATTGGTAAGGCGGATAAACCGCTGAACCTGTCGTCCGCTTTCACCTGTTTGCTCTCCGATGGTATCCGCAGCTTCTAACTTCCCGACAACTTGTCGGGAAGTTGTTTCAAGGTCGTTTCTTGTTCCCTGATGCTTCATCGCGTCCAACTTCATCTTGTAGGAAAATGCTCTCTCACTGGGAAGGATATTCTCTCGCTGCAAGTTGCTGTCCACCATAAAGATGATTGCCGCATCATCGTCCATTTCCTTGACGATGACCGGCACGGTCTCCAAACCTGCCAGCTGTGCCGCATGAAGCCTGCGGTGTCCCGAAAGGATTTCGTACCCGCCTTCCGGGTCAGGTCGGGCAATCAGCGGTGATACTACACCAATCTGCTTGATGCTCTCCACGGTCTGCTCCATCAGCGCATTGGCAATACATGCCGCCACAAAGGACTTTCCAGTTCCGACATCTCCCCATAACAAAAGGCCAAGGTTTTCAGCCTTGACCTTTTTCCACTGCTCCACATAGCGTTTTACCATCTGGATATCCTTATTATCTTCTGCAACGGTAAAATTCCATTCCAGAAGATGCTTTTCCTGAATCCCCGTTGCTTTCAGCTGCCTGATTTTACGCTGCCGCTCCATCAGCTCATCCTAGCGTTTCTTTTCCGCCATCGCTTCCTGCTGGCATCTGCAAAGGCAGGGAACAATCTTGTCTCTGCCCCAGAGCTTTACCCTGCACTGCACCGGCGTGTGGCATTTCCGGCAATACAGCAGTCCGTCCTCGCCTTGGTATTCCTGCTCTCCGGGTTCTTTCGGCGTAAAGAGCGAATCCAACGCCGCATTCAAAACCTCAGGCACCATGTCGCTCATAGGCTGTCTCCTTCCTCAAATGTGTAGTCTGCCGGGTTATACTTCGGTTTTTCTCTCTTCGCCCAACTCCGGATTGTGGCAAGGTGATTTTTGTAGCTCCTGCCGGTGGAGGCCATATACTCAGAGACCCGTTCCACCCGCATCTGATAATCTCCTGGGAACTCCTGCCGGAGCTTGCCGTATTCCGTGTCAGAGAGAAGGACATTTTCGTATGAGCCATACCGGTGCTGGATTTCCTTCTTCTCTCTTTTATTGATTGTTTCAGTACTTGTTCTATTAGTACTTAATTGCGCGGGATTTTCCGTAACCGGTGTGTCCGTATCCGGATTTACCGCATACGGCTTTTCCGTACACGGTGATTCCGAACACGGCTTTTTCCTTGGCATCTCATAAATCACATACTCCGCTCTGCCCATCCGACCGTTGCTCTCACGCTGCTGGTTCCTTTCCAGATACCCAAGACGCTCCAGCTCTTTCAGAGCCGTAAGCACTCCATCTACGCCGTCCGGCGTAATCGAAGATAGTCCCCGTACCGAATAGTTCCATGTGTCCGGCAAACTGAGCAGCATAGAGAGAAGTTCTTTTCCTTTCAGGCTAAGACCCTGATCCCGCAGGTGGTAATGGCACATCGTTGTGTAATTGCTGTTTTTCTCAACCCTGAATACCGGCATGGTGCTCACCATCCTTTTTCGCAGGCTCCGCTTTTTTCTTCGGACATTTGCGCGGACGATCTTCGCTGTCCTCCCGGCGATGGTATTTACCGGTATCCTGCATCATGCGTTCAAACGCCTGAAGGCGTCCCTCTGTAAAAAGCGTCATTCGATCACCCCCTATTTCTTAAACAACTTGAAGAGATGATTCTTTCCCTTGCAGGTCACTCTCGTCTGCTGCACCAGTTTTCCGCTTCTGCCGTAGCAATCCCGGACAATAAAATAGCCCCTCGCAGATTTGTCTGCAAAAGGCATCAGCCAGCCGCTTGGACTGCGGTACAGATAGCGGTGATCCAGTAAGAGAGCCACTGCCGTTTTCTCCGGGATTCCGATTTCCTTACAGAAATTCCGGATGCAGGTGCAATCCTCCGAATTTACAAAGGTGTCGAAGTAGTCTGCCTTGGGCTGTGCCGCATCCAGCTGTTTGCGGATACCTTCAAGCTGCTCCCTCTCGGCTACAAGCTCCTGTGCCAGGGTGTAGATGACCTCCGGATGCTGAATCACCTGATCCAAAATGGAATCGCTCATATACACACCATGCTTTCGGATGAACGGGAGAACTTCATCAAACACCCAGTGTTCAAATCGTTCTGCCAATGGCAGCTTGCTGTGAACAATCAGTCGGTAAACATCGCCTTCATCTGCCTCGACTGTCCGCCATGACTGCCCGCATCGGTGTCATGGGTCTTCTGATTGAAATCCGTCATACCTGTTACCTCCTACTCAAATTTGTCTCGCCGGATTTCGGGCGAAAAAATAGAGCCTCGACCCATTCTCGTTTTCAAAGAATGAGCCAAGGCTCTATGTAACAGGATACCTAATATTATTTTTTTGCAGAATTCGTCAGAACTCGCCAAACGATCCTGACACTGTTTTTCATTCCATTTCAGCCGGATTTTTACCGAAAGTCTGTCAAGGATATGGGGCTAATTTCCCCTCCAAAATGGCCTTCTGTAAACCCATTTTCCCACCCATTAGGCTCAAAAATAGGCCGTAAACCCATGGTAAACCCATCAAAATGGGCTAATTTGAAGTCAAATTTCCTCAAATTTTACCATCGGAATCAAGTGATTTTAGGCATAGAAAAAGCCCGGAAAATGGCGTATTTCCGGGCTTTTTTAGCATTATTAAGCTGTAGATTATCGCTTGCTGAACTGCGGTGCACGACGTGCAGCCTTCAGGCCGTATTTCTTACGCTCCTTCATACGCGGATCACGAGTCAGGAAGCCGGCAGCCTTCAGAGCTGCGCGGTACTGATCGGAATCAGCCTGAAGCAGTGCACGAGCGATGCCGTGACGGATAGCGCCTGCCTGGCCGGTGAAACCGCCGCCGGAAACAGTGCACTCTACATCGAACTTGCCCTCGGTGCCGGTTACTTCGAACGGCTGACGGCAAACCATCTTCAGGGTCTCGAGACCGAAGTAGTTGTCGATGGTACGGTTGTTGATCTTGATCTCACCGGTGCCGCCCGGGAAAAGACGAACGCGGGCAACAGAGGACTTTCTTCTGCCGGTGCCATAGAAATAAGCCTTCTTAGGTGTATACATCAGTTAGTTCCTCCCTTACTTTTCCCAGTTCTCGGGCTTCTGAGCCTGATGATTGTGGTTCTCGCCTGCGAATACCTTCAGACGGGTTGCGGACTGACGGCCGATGGAGTTCTTCGGCAGCATGCCCTTAACTGCGAGCTGCATAGCGAACTCCGGCTTCTCGGTCATGAGGGTCTTGTACTGAACTTCCTTCAGACCGCCGACCCAGCCGGTGTGATGACGGTAGTACTTCTGGGTGAGCTTCTTGCCGGTCAGAAC
The DNA here is from genome assembly GCF_014288055.1 of Agathobaculum hominis. Taxonomy (NCBI): domain Bacteria; kingdom Bacillati; phylum Bacillota; class Clostridia; order Eubacteriales; family Butyricicoccaceae; genus Agathobaculum; species Agathobaculum hominis. The sequence continues at coordinate 343,106 of NZ_JACOPK010000001.1, read as the reverse complement.
TGCCTTGTCAGCGTTTACGATGATAACGAAATCGCCGCAGTCAACGTGCGGGGTAAAGGTGGTCTTGTGCTTGCCGCGCAGGAGCATTGCCGCGGTAGCAGCAGTGCGGCCCAGCGGCTTGCCAGCTGCATCCAGCACGTACCACTTACGCTCGACAGTCTCTGCCTTAGCCATAAAAGTAGACATGTTTTCTTCCTCCGTTTATATCTATCAAAAATTATTTTGACAACTAATTTACCGCCCTCAACGAGCATATCTATTAAAACATATCTAAATGCGCAAGTCAAGTATTATTTTCAAAAAATATCTCAAATCCAGTGCAATCTCTTTCATTCTCATTCTTTCTCTTTCATGCTCTTGTTTTCTCACTTCTCAATTCACTTTTTGCATTTGCGTCACCGCGTCAAATCTGGTATATATATAGTATAAGATAAGGATAACATGCGAAAAAGAGGACACGCCATGCAGAAAATGCTCTCTTATGTCCGCCGCGCGGTGGACCATTACAATATGATAAAGGAAGGCGACCGCGTAGCGGTCGGCGTTTCGGGCGGCAAGGACTCGCTCGCCCTGCTCGTCGCGCTGACGCAGCTCAGCCGTTTCTATCCCGAAAAGTTCGAGGTCGTCGCGATCACGCTCGAAATGGGCTACGACGAAATGGATTTTTCGCCTGTGCAGGCGCTCTGCGACCGTCTCGGCGTAGAGTATATCCGCGTTCCCACCCAGATCGGGCCGATCATTTTCGACATCCGCCACGAGGAAAACCCCTGTGCGCTGTGCGCGAAGATGCGCCGCGGCGCGCTTCACGACGCCGCGAAGGCCGCAGGCTGCAACAAGGTCGCCCTTGGCCACCATTTCGATGATGTGGTCGAGACGTATATGCTCTCGCTGTTCTATGAGGGCCGCATCTCGTGCTTCCAGCCCGTGACCTACCTCGACCGCGCCGACATCACGCTCATCCGTCCGCTGCTTTACGTGCCGGAGTATTTTGTCCGCTCGTTCGCAAAGCGTCATGAGCTGCCGATCGTGCACAACCCCTGCCCTGCCGACGGCAATACCAAGCGGCAGGAGATCAAGGAGCTTCTAAAAAATCTGGAAACGACCATGCCGGGTCTGCGGGAGCGGATTTTCGGCGCGATGCAGCGCTATCCGCTGGACGGCTGGGCGCCGGACCGGACACGGAAGAAACCGCGCGAGAAAAAATAAATTCTGCTTTTGCAAAAAAACTCTTGTCAATCCGCGCGCAGGATGATATAATAATTAAGCACCTGTGAAACGGGTGCGCTACGGAGAAGTATCGAAGTGGTCATAACGAGCTCGACTCGAAATCGAGTTGGCGGTAACACGCCACGTGGGTTCGAATCCCACCTTCTCCGCCAAACGACAGCACTTTTCAGTGATGAAAGGTGCTGTTTTTTATTTTGCAGAGAAAATTACTAACTTTTTTGAATGCTTGATTTTTGCGTACCCCTTAGCGTACCCCAAACAGGTTGTCACAGGTCAGACACATTGTGAATAAACCGGTCCATTTGGACTGAGCTTTCCATACGCATCGCCTCACTGACATGAGCATATTTTGCCATGGTGAACGATGCGGTAGCGTGTCCGAGATTGGCCTGTACGGTCTTGATGCTGTCGCCGTTTTCCAGCGAAACGGTTGCGAAGGTATGCCGGAGATCGTGAAAACGGCACTCCGGAAAACCAAGCTCACGGACAATATCCTTGAACCGCTTGTAAACGGTGACATGAGCAAGATGCCGTCCGACCTCGTTGGTGAACACCAGATTTTCGGGATTGTCCCATGCACTGCCGGCGGTCTGCGCCCAATGCTTCTGCTGTTCACGCTGACGATCAAGAATCCGCATTACGGTTGGGGCTGGTTTGATGATGCGCGACTTTCTGCTTTTCGGTGAGGAAAATATGTAGCCTTGTCCTTTTTCGGGGAGCTTGACAAGCTGCCGCCGGACAAAGATGATGCCTTTCCGAAAATCTACATCGGGCCAGCTCAATCCGATCACCTCGCTCTGCCTCATTCCGGTAAACAGTGTTACCAGAATAAGATTGGCATCGGGGTGGTTGAGCTCCTGTAATCTGCGAATGAGCAGCATGATCTCGGGCGTTTCCAGCGGGGTAATGCCCGGGTCCAGACTGCGCGGCAGACTGCAATGCTCCGATGGATTATGCCGCAGATAGCCGAGCGTTACGGCCTGCTGCAAACAGCGGTGCATGATGCCGTAAATATTCTTTACGGTCTTGGCGGACAAACTTTCCTGTGCAAGCGAATTGATGAACTTCTGTATCTGCGCAAGGGAAAGCTCGTCCAGTCTGTGATTGCCCAGTACCGGCACAATATGATTGTGTGCATAGCTTTTGTACTGGCTGATGGTCAAGGGGGAACGTCCGGTCAGGTATTCGCTGAGCCATATGTCGATCCATTCACTGTATTTCATGGAGCATGGGGCGACATAAGAGCCGGTGTCAATATCGTTTGTAATCTGACGCAGACGTTCGCGGACTTCTTTCTGCGTTTTGCCGTAAACCGAGCGCCGGATAGATTTTCCCGTTCGCTCGTCTGTTCCGGCGGTATAGCGGCCCTCCCACGTTCCGTTTGGCCGCTTGCGGATATTGCCGCTGCCGGACGCACTGCGGCAGTTTTTTGTGCGTGCCATAAATAAGAACTCCTTTCTGCTGGCACATGAATGCACTTCGTATTTACAGTATAACATAGGACGATATACGTTCATAGCCCAGCAGAAAATTTAACAATTTTCCTTAATGTTGTAAAAACGGTACATGAGTCAATGACTGGTCATCTGGTCGATCCACTCCAGCACCTTGCTTTTCGGCGCGATTTTACGCTTGCCGATATGGAGTGTAGGAAAGGAGTCGCAGTTCAGCAGCTGATATGCGCCTGCACGGGAAATGCCGAGCATTTTCGCAAGCTGTTCGGCGTTCAGCATTTCGGGATAACTGTCAAAAGCATCAGGGTTCATTGAAACACCTCCTTCCGTCTAAAAAATATAGTTCCATCGGTATTCAAGCCGCCGATGGTCGCTGCTGATCTTCTCATTCACGTAACGGGTTGCAGCTTTCCGGTGCCTGCTTTCACGGAGCACACCCGAGTTATATATTGTCAAGGTACAAGTACAGGTCGATTATCCGCCTGTTCGAATGCACCTCGATTAGATGTACTCGAACAGAATGATAAAGTATTAACGCAGCGCATTTATTTTCAAACCTATGCGCTGCGAATCAATGACGTGGACTATAATTGGCTAGTAAATTCAAAAGTAATGGTTACAGCGAGTCCAATAATTTGAGAATGTTTCATGAACCAAAGAAATCATTTCATCCTCCAAAGTATGCATAATCCTTTTATCATTAGGCGGTATGTATCCAATTATATAATCCACCGAAGTTGAAAAAAAGGCTGCCATTTTGCATAGAATAGTGATGCTTGGAACTCGTGTACCGCTTTCATAAGCCGAAATTGTGGCACCTGCGATACCGAGCTTATATGCAAGTTCTTTTTGCGTTAAATTTTTCTCCATACGAAGTCTTTTTATATTTTCAGGGAGAATATTATTCATAGAGGAATACTCCTTGTTCGTTGTTATACCAGATTACCAGTAAACTAAATAGGGATCATCTTTATTTATAGCATATCAAATTTCGGTTGACAGTTGGTAGATTTAATATACACAATGTAGAATCGCCAAAAAAATTTTAAGATATATATTGAGATATAAGATGTAGCTTGTCATAATGAAACCGCAGAATCCGGTAGAGGTTTCTGCGGTTGAAAATTTAATACTGTAAAAAATTTAGGTATTTGAAAAAAGAAGAAGCTGAGGATAATTCCTCAGCTTCTTTTCTCCATGCTGTTAGCGCCTGATCAGAATCGCAATTTTTATTGAGCTATTAATAATTTAACGATCTTCAACATCCCAGAAATTAATGTTTCCGTCTGATGCAGGTGTAACAACCTTCATACGTGCATAGCCAATTGCCGACGTAGACGGGACGCTGGCGTGGACAGAATAGCGTACACCCTCCTGAGAAGTGATTTTACCACCTTCGCCCTTAGAAAGCGAAGGAATCCATCCCTTATCGCGATAGGAGTTCTCATCGTAAAAACCGAGGTTATACGAAGTTCCGGGTAACGTAATTGCATATGTACCAACTTCACGGTCATCACCGGTAAAACTGTAGAAGGATTTGCTATTTACGGTGCTGCTGGCTCGTGTCAGATAAACATTACCGGTATGTCCAATCGTAGAACGTCCACTGTAGTTAGCTGCGTCCGATGTCACGATTGCAGGTTTGTGTTCAGGGATTTCCCAGCCGGGATACAGATCAGTAAATTCCGGCAGTTCCTCAACAGAACCGTCCTTTCGAATGATAGATAAAGCGCCATCTACAGCCCACGCCTGATTACCATAGATAATTTTTTCACGCGCAGAAAGAATATCATCCTTTAATGCAGCAGGCGCGTGTACGATGTCCATATACGCAAGCTGTTTCACAGACATATCTTTTGCGTTGGGGATATTGGCTGCACCAGCGCTCATCATCAGAGCAGATGCGGCCATGCAGCCTGCAAGCGTTACGCTCAGCATTTTCTTGACTTTAATCCGTCCAGTTTTATGCTTACTCTCTGGCTGCTGATATGCTAATATAGCAGCCATTCATACCTTCATTAAAAATCTATGTATTAGTGTACTATCCGTATAATCTTGTTGAACGAGCAGGGTTTTGTTCTGCCTCAACTTAATTACATGAACTTTAGCGAACTGTTGAATCACCTCTATTCTATTTCCCTAAGCTATATCTGCGTCGGTAACGTGCTTATCGTTTCTGAAGTGCTTCGGGCAGCTTGGGCTGGTACATACCATTATACGATGCGGTACCTACTGAAACGACTGCGGCCAGAAAAGCACACGCCGCAAGCTTGGTGCATACCTGATAAATGATGTTTTTCATGTTCTTTTCCTCCTGAAATGAATTAGATGAAATGAATGAGGTTTTATAGCCGGGATCATGCACAAGGACACAATCCATAGCGTCAGAGAAATTACAATGCTTTCTTTACAGCCGTAACAATGCAGCAAAGCTGCCAGTATTATCAGTCCTAGGGTTATTATTATTGATAAAACCCTATTGCGTCGATATACCGACGGAGAAAGCGGTTTGTTTGCGTGAGCGATTGGGGCAAATAAGATGATCGGAATGGCCATAATACAATTTATACAAAGCATGACCACGGTACTGTTTTTAAATATATATTGCAGCAAAAGGAATGCGATATATGCGCTAATTGTACATATATGACATTTCAAATGCGTTTTTGCATGATATCCACCGCATACGCTGCGCAATCCTACAAAAATGATGAGGTAGATTATGGATTTTAGCAGCTGCCCATGCAGCAGACCAATCAACAGGATCAAAGAGAAATTGATAAAATCAGCAATCAGTAAATCAAATCCATATTCATATATTTCACGATCTTTTGCAGGAACAATATTTTGTGTAATCAAAAAAGCAGTTATTTTAGCAGATAAACCCATTGGTGTCTTACCTCGTTACATACGGTTATGGTCTATCAGTAAAATAACTGCTTTAATATTCAATTTCAATAGGTTGTTCCTACTTAGTAACTATTCGTTCCTACTTTGCAGATTAAGAAGTAAAATATCGCATATGAATCGATTGTTCTGCTCATAAAAACGAATCATACCATTGTTGCGTTCTACTGCATGACGCATATTTTTTATTCCAAAACCATGACGGTATTGCATGGGTTGAGTAGTGTGCAGCATGGGATTGCCGGATAATACTGGATTCGCAATATCGTTGCAAACTATAATAGAGTCGTATGCACCCTGCGGCTGTATATGAAGATCAACAGCTTTTCCATCACTGTCCTTTGCGGCACGAATAGCGTTATCCAAAGCATTTCCGATAATGATGGTAATATCCTCCGGCGGGATCTCAGACAATGAGGTTGTGATAATCGTACGCACCTGTACACCCAAATGTTCTGCAGAAGTATTTTTGCTGTTGATGATTGCATCCAATACTTTATTGCCGGAAAACATAATTAATTTATTCACTTCATTTTGCCGCTGCAGCAATTGATTTGTATATTTGATTATATTATCAACGTCTTGTTCTTCGGCCATCGCCGAGATACACAGCAAATGATTTTTCAAATCATGGCGCAAAGAACGCACTGTTTCGTACATACTCTCAATATCCTTTGCATTTTCCTGCAGACATTCATTTTGAAGCTCAAGAAGCTCCATTTCCGTCCGCATTCTGCTGGTTTGTCCCAATCGAACAAACAAAAAGTAAATCAGTATGTTCAGCAGCAGGACTATGCACACAGCATAAAAAACAATCATTTGAATATGCGGTTCCTGCATGGCAGCATACATCATCAAAGTAATTGTAATCATAGATAATGCCGGAATGATGACCAATGGCACAAAATCGATCCATTTAATTTTTCCAATCTCTTTTACGCGTAAAATAGTACGCGTAATCATAAAAAATAACAGTTTTGTTATGAAAACAGAAGTAATGCGAATCCCGCTGAATCGGTCGAGCAAAAATGTTATTTGGTTCCCTGATAGCTTTGCCATTAGAAGCGTTGTGAATGTTGCGATGATCGCCATCAATCCCATGATAAATGCCGACATAAACATTTTTTGAAAAGCTGATCCTCGCAATAATGTAAAGCAGAACAGAATATTGATCAAAATCTGTAGCGCACTGGCATAGGTTTCGTATAGATGTGACCATGAGAAAAATACTAAAACAGAAAATGAAAGAAGCCAGATCAGAGCAGTCCCCCAGTATTTCACCGGTGTTGCTGCCTTGTATCCGAAATATTGAATTAGAAAACTTATGATTAGGGACACATCCAGAGCATTAACTGCCATTTCAAAACAAATATTCACGGTCGCAAACTCCTCATATACGTCATAAACACTGTTTGGGTTTCATCTGATTTTGCACGGCTAACCGGAATAACTGTTTCGGTTGTCAATATAACACTTGTCCGGCTGCAGATTTTTATAAATCTGCAATTGAGCAAATAACCAACATGACACCGAACGAAAAAGTATTTGCATAAATCTGTTTCTATATCACTGATTCGCGCTTTAAAACGGATGGTTTTATTATCGTAGTGAACAATTGTGTAATGTCCGTCGCTCTCAAAATAAGAAATATCTGTGATAGGAATTCTAATATTACTTCCATTCATTGTGATTGTGTAATAGATTTTTTGACTGTTCAGAAGTTGTATCATTTTTTCGATTATTAACGGCAAATCTTCTAAATGCGTTTTCCGAAGAAACCAAAACGGTTGAAAAGCAAACGATTTATATACCAGATGTTCTAAGCTGGATAAAAAGATAATGAGTGGCTTAGCCGGCATTTTCGATAATTCTTCCGCGACCGAAAATCCATCTTTTTCAGGCATATCAATATCTAAGAACAATGCGTCTGTAGGTTTTCGAGTAAATTCACGTAAAGCATCAATGCCTGTATATGTAGGGACAATATCGGGAATAAGTCCGTATTTTTCAAAAACAGGCCGTAATTGTTTAGAAAAAGATTGCGTAAATGGTATATCATCATCACATAGAATAATGCGCATTGCGACTCCTCCCATTTTGTAATTGTGGAATAACTATACCATAAAGCAATGCTACAGACAAAGTATATTCCATAAAGTCAAATATTGCAATACCGGTATTTAATATTTTCCCTTTACTTCGTTCATAATCTTATCCAAAGGAAGTGAACGAATGATGTTTCCCGAACGGATAAAATATTTACGCCAGACGCAAGGAATAAATCAGGTACAGCTTGCCGAAAAACTAGGAACAACAAAGCAAAGCATCAGCAATTGGGAAAACGATAATATCGTTCCTTCGGTTGATATGCTTGAAAGAATAGCTGATTTCTTCAAGGTTAGTACAGATTACCTCTTAGGGCGCGAAGAAAAACCTATGACCGGTATACGGTTGTTGGATGTAACCGGATTAACTGCCACGCAAATTTCTCACATCATGGCGTTAATTGACGATCTTCGAAATTAAATAACATATATATTATAGCCGATACGTGTAGAGCAGGTATCGGCTTTCTTTTATTATAACGCAAAATTTATCTGACCAGCCTACCAAGTAGGAACGAATAATGGCCAAGTATGAACGCGCTATTGCTTTTCAGACGAAAAACAATTATTGTGCGTATAGTAATATTCGATAATTACTGTTTATAAATGGATAGTTTTAACCGTTGTTATAAACGATATTTCATAACCAAATTCACTCAAACGATATGTTGTATGCAAACAATAAGGTAGGTTGTCTATGACCGAACAGGATAAAGAACTATTTTCTCAAATATATTATCATTATTATAAAAGACTGCTGTATACAGCTGTCCATATTATTCATAACTTTTCTATAGCAGAGGAATTAACAAATGAAACATTTACTATCTTATTAGCACAATTTGATCAAGTCCGAAATCACCCGAATTTAGATAGGTGGTTGTATACAGTATTAACTAATCAAGCGTTAAATGAGCTGAAAAAGCAGAAACGATATATACATATACCATTGGAAGAGCTGAAAAACATTGGCTGCGAAGATAATCCCTTTTCTTTTTTTGATGTATTGCCGGATGGACTATCAAAAACGGATAAGGAAATTTTGTATCTTCGCTATGAACAGAATATGAATTGTGCCGAAATTGCCAGATATTTAAGTATTAGTCATGATGCTAGCCGAGCACGTTTGTGCAGAGCGAAAGGTCATTGCATAGAGTTGTTATCTAAAGAGCATTATCATAAGCATTAGCTGAATTGAAATTTTAAAAGTGTGTGTTTTGCAATAATCCAGACAAAACACACACTTTTTTTGAAATTTATCATATGAAGTAATTCTGCTGTTTACATTTGCAGAAACCATTTGTCTTTACTCGTTATCTCAAGTCAAAGATAAGGTGTGAAGCAAGTGGACTTACAGGAATTGATTCTTCATGCAGCAAATCATTCGGAGGCTGAAACATTGGAAGTAATAAAACGGTTTAAACCGCTATTAAAGAAATATGCCAGACTGCTACATATAGAAGATGCCTATGATGAGCTACAGGCAGAATTCTTAAAAATTATATACTCGACACACTGGAGCAATTTACATTTGCAGACCGAAGGGGCATATGTCGGATATATCGCAACAGCCGTTCGAAATATGTACATTAATCTTTCCAAATCAAAGGAAAGACAGAAAGAATGTTGCTTTTCCTCGTTTGGAGAAGAACAGGAATTTATGTTGAATGCAACACTGGCAGCAGATGACAACTATGATCGGTTGCTATTTAAGGATTTAAGGCGTCTTTTAACAAGATCCGAATTTCGAGTAGTGTATTTAGCTTGCTTTAAGGGGTACTCTTGTGCGGCTATTGCCAAGAAGCAAGGTGTCAGTCGGCAGCATATTAATCAGGTTAAACGCCGAGCATTAGGCAAACTAAAACAATATTTTCAAGCTAATTCTGATGAACAGGAGTGAATAATGTGGAGGATATTAGATTGATAACCACCTATATATCTGTTATAGGTGCAGCATTGGGCTGGTTTTGGGGTGGTGGAACACCGGCACTTTATACATTGATTGTATTCATGGCAATTGACTACATTAGTGGCGTTATGTTGGCAATAGTCAACAAAGAAGTATCCAGTGCAGTTGGAGCACGCGGTATCTTTAAAAAAATGATGATTATGGCCTTCGTGGGCATGGGTCATTTGCTCGATGCTTATGCAATTGGACAAGGTCAAATGCTGCAAACGGCAATTATTTTCTTCTATATGTCTAATGAAGGAATTTCGATTTTAGAAAACACAACAGAATTGGGGTTGCCGATTCCACAAAAGCTAAAAGATATTTTAGTTCAACTAAATAAAAAATAAATTATCAGTTTACATTTGAGTTAATAGCTGCTCTTTTTGCTATATAACACATGTGTTCAAAAAGTTTTAGGAGGTCAATAAAATAGCGCATCGACAGATTGCAAAGTTAAAGAGTGACAACTTATCTAGCATCGCTTACGAATATAACGGTGTTGTACTGGACGGTATCAAGGTCTTTCGAGTAAAGTTGTCTAATGCTAAGATTATTCCGGCAGCACTGAATCAGAGATTTTCGACAATGGCGAACATGAATCCCCTTGGCGCATCGGCATCTAAAGTTATGGCAAAGACAAACGCAGCTACGTTCAGTGAGAAGGACAACGTTGGTTTCTATGGTATTTTCTATGCCGATAAGAAGCTGTTTTGCTCAGGTAAACAGATCACATCTGTTGCGCAGGCAGCGAACTGCAGCGCAACACGGGAAGATGGTCGCGGAATTCCTCATATTTGTTTCAAAAGTGATGGTACCGTATTGCTGCGTTGGTTTGCAGGTGCTAATGAACTGGCGCAGGCTTATCCGGCGTGCGATGTAATTATTGCGGGAGCGCATCCGCTAGTTTCGGATGGAAAGAGTGTATTTGACACTGCGCTGTACTCTCGGGGCATGCGTATTGCGAACGGCAAGAATCTTAATGTTGCAACGTGTCATTTCAATAATGAAATTACGGAAAGAAGTGCTGGCTCGCCTCATGCGCGCACTATGCTCGGCATTTCCACTGATAGCAATCAGAAAGCCAAAGAAGGGTTTATGGTTGTAACCGATGGCGATGCACCAATGGATCTTTTCACCGCAGCTCATCTTATGCAGGACCTAGGTTGTAAGGTAGCCATCAATCTGGACGGCGGCAGTGCCAGCCAGATGCGAGTAGCCGCAGGGTATACCAATGGCATGGCAGCTGGTAAGGTAACACAAATCGGCAATGCGCAAAAATTGTATGGCAGTGCGATTTGTGCAGTACATAACTAACTAGAAAACGGCAATGGATAAACACGATTGTTAATCCATTGCCGTCTTTTTTGTATGTCACATTTTTCAATATATATGTGTTATACTTATATAGAAAACTATTTGGAGGAACTCTGCCATGCTGAAATCTCTGAAAACATACATCATTCCGATTATCTCACTGGTTTTAGCAATCGGGATAGCCTTTTGGCGAATCAACTATCTGGAACGAACCAATATTTCCCTGAGCATAGAAATCGGCAGTACCGCAGCATTACAGAACGGAGAGGAAATTTCTTTACAGAATCCTGTGATTTGGCATGAGAATGAGCCGTATGTACCGATAAATGAAGTAGTCAGCAGACTGGGCGGCAGTATAGATGAAAAAACATTTACCATACAGCAAAACACGGTAACAGTGGTCGGTTTGTTACAGGATAATGTAGTATACACTCCCATTACATACCTTCAGGAAAAATATATGATGGCAGCAAAATGGGATAAGGAGCGTAATCGTGTTATTCTAACCGTTGCCCCGGACGAAATTCCGCTAACGCGCCGATGGCTGTTCTGGCGGCATAAGACGGTGCGTGGTCTGCGAGTTGGTGACAGTGAGGAACGTTATCTTGATTTATACGGTTCTCCTTCGGTTCGAGATGGAATAATAGACGATTTATTACATGTAAAAGTCGAAAATGGAGTCGTAACCGCAATCGTTATGGGACATTATGATTGAAAAGCTGCTGTTCAATATCCATATGGCTGACTTGGCTCATTCGCAATACCCTCTCGCAGAACCATTCCAGCGAAAACGCCTCTCCCGGCGAGTCCTGGTCCATCAGCAGACCGATCACCGAACACCGTGCGTCAGAAACTTCATTCTGCAACTTTTCGGCTAATTTGTCCGAAATATCGCAGTAACCGTCCGTGATGAACAGAATATCGGCGTTTTCAAAGGCCTCTTCGTCCATCAGGCGCAGTGCTTCTTTCAGCGGCGTTTCAAAATCCGTGCCGCCGTCAAAGAAATGCTCTGCGGCCGCAAGAAGTTCCTCGGCGGTGAATTTTCCCGGCAGAAAACGGTCGGTACGCACTTCATCTTTGCCGGAAAAGTGTATCAGCGCAAACTTTCTGCCCTCGTGGGCACAGATGTCCTGCACGGCCAATGCCAGTGCTTTGCCCCATGCGGCATTTTCGCCGCAGGTCGAGCCGGACTCGTCCAGACAGACGATCACATCACCGCCGCCCTTGCGGATCTTCTCGCGCTTGGCGTACTGTGTCAGCCCTTTCGCATTGTACCGCCGCAGAAACAGCGGCATAGTTGCGGGTGACGCTAACAGCGCAAGTTCACCGGACAGCAGGTTTTTCAAATCGCGGCCGCGCGTCAGTGAGAATTTTTCGCCGCGACCATGCGCATAACCATTCTTCCGCAATGCGGAAAGCACCTCTTTCATGCGGCCAAGCTGGCGCGTAATGTCACGCAGATAGTCGTTTTCTTTCAGCTTGCAGAGCAGTTCTTGGTTCTGTTGTGCTTTTTCTGTGCCGTTTCCGGGCTCTGAACCCCAGCAGGCAGACGCATATGCCACCGTTCGGGCAGTTTCCAGACTTTCCTGCGCTGCCGTTTGTAAGGCAGCTTCCTTCTGCGAAAGCTGCTTACGGAGCGTGTCGGACAGCATAGTGCGAACGACTCCGATTTGTTCGGCAACGCTTGCAAGCTGTTCTGCCGAGTGTAATATTTCCGGCAGTTCTGTGCTGTCATTCTGCACTTTTGCGAGATTGCTTTGCACTTTTTCATGTAAACGGTTCTGTTTTTCGTAAAGCCTTGACAAAACCATCGGCAGTTTGCCGAGCGCGTCCATCAAGTGCTTTTCTATCTCCGAAACAGTCTGCACCAGCATTTTCGCGGTTTCTATCGCAACGAAATCATTTCCCGCGCAGAAACGCCGAAATTCACCGTATTCCGGCTGATTTTGCAGCATATTCACCACTGCCGCACGGCAGTTCGCCGCCGAGAAACGCGAATCCGCTTCTGTCGGACGATGTTCCGAAGCGTACAGCAAGTGGAACAGTTCGGTCAGTGCCTTGTTTTCGGCATCGCCGCCCGCGTTCTCAAAAATCATCTGCTCCAGCCTTGTTGGGCGGAACACCTCATCAATTCGCGGCGCAACGTTTTTTTCGGCAAGGCGCAGAGCGTTTTCTGCCTGTTTCAATGTAAAAAATCTGTATTTCATAATTTTCTCCTCTAAAAATCGTGCCGCAGAGCGTATTACTCTGCGGCACTTTCGGTTTTGTTATCAGAACGGCGGATTGTCCATCGGCGCACCGCCCGGCCCCCACGCATAGCTGTCCGGCACACCGGAGAAATCCGGTGTCGGATACTGCGCGGCCGCGCCCGGAATGGGCTGCGGATAGTCGTTCATCGGCGGCTGTACCGGTGCAGGCGGTGCCATGTTCTGTGCGGCATGGTTCTGTGCGGCAGGCGTACCGACATTCTCCGGTTTCTTGTCCAGAAACTTGATGTCCGAACCGGAAACCTCGTAGACCGTGTGCTTTTCGCCTGTCTGCTGGTCAGTCCACTCGCGCTGCTGCATACGGCCCACCAAGGACACCAAACGTCCCTTTTTGCCGTATTCCAACACGAATTTCGCCTGATTGCCGAACACGGAGCAGTTAAAAAAGTCCGCGTCCGGATCACCGTCACGCTTGAAATCGCGGTCCACCGCTAGACGGATAACGGCCACCGGCTTTTCGCTGTTCTGGCCGCGCCGTTCGGGATCTTTGGTCAAGCGACCGATCAAAATAATCTGGTTTAACATAGCTTTTCCTCCTTATGCGGTCTGCAAAATACTGAGTTCTTCCAGCGTGCTGTACGAAAAACGGCACGCATCATGCGCTTTGCGATTGAGTGCTTCCAACTCGGCAAGTGTCTGCGCGGTCTGCGCACGCTGTTTGTCAGACTGTGCGCTGTCATCAAGCGCGCGCCACTCCTGATACAGTGCAGCGAACGCACTTCGCAGCGGCACAAGTGCCTTGACGGACGGCGCGGCATTGAACGCCTCAAAAGCGTCCCTGCCCTTGTGCAGCAGTTCCTCAAGGCGAGTACGCAGCGGATTGTCGCACAGCTTTTCCAGCACGGCACACACGGTTTCGATTTCTTTCGGCTCGTTCCAGAGGTAGTTTTTGAGCGAAAGCAGGTCATTCGGCTGCACTTCCGCGTGGCCGTTCAGCCATGCCGCCGCCTGTGCGATACGTCCGAAACCGAAGAATTTGCGGTCGGAAACCGTGATACTCTGGCGGCGCAGTTCGCACAGTACATCGTCCATCAATTCGTTGATCGACGGCGGAATGACAACGGCTTTCACCTCGGACTGCATGGCGTACAGTTCGTCCAGTGTAACGGTCGCCGTCACTGTGCCAAACCGCGTACTCTGCTTTTCGTGCAGGATCTTCAGCCGCGCCTTGCGTTTCTGGACATTGTGCGTCACCACTTTGAGCTGAAAACGGTCATACAGCGGCGCGAGAATCTGTTCTTCCTTGTTGCGGAAATTCGGAATTTCATTCGATGCGGAAAAGAACGAGATCACCGGAATCTGCACGGTCACGCCCTCGTTTGTGTAGCGTTTTTCGTTCAGAACGGTAAGCAGTGAGTTCAGAATACCGTCACCGGCCTTGAAGATCTCGTCCAGAAAGACGATATGCGCGTCCGGAATTTTGCCCTCGGTGATCGTGGTCGGCTTGCCGCCCACAAGCAGTGACAGACCTTTCTGGTACTGCTCCATAGCTTCAGAAAGCTGTTTCAGCTGTGCCGTAGCCGAAGTATCTGCGGGATTCGCCTGTACGGCCTGCATAACAGAGTGAAGCTGCTGCTTCATCTTCTGGTAATGGGCATCTTTCGCAAGCACCTGCGCCGGTACGGCTCCGGGGATCAGGCTCGCCAGATCGAGCCGACCGAATAACGCTTCCTCGTCAGTCTGCTTGGAGAGCAGACGTTCAAACTGTTTTGCGCCGGTAATGCGCTTGCGGAACTCGTTTACTACGAAACTTTTTGCCTGTCCGGGATCGCCCAGAATAAACAGATTGCTCTCGGACAGCAGTGCCAGTGCGATAGCGTAAATCAGCTCGTCACGCTCTGCGATTTCGCCGTTCAGTTCGGTCATTACTGCCTGCATTTTCTCTCGTAAAGTCATCGTCACGCCGCCTTTCCGTTCAGCTGCGAACTGCTTTTGCGATAAACCATCAGCAGATAATTGAAATCGCCGTGGTTGCACATACAGCGCAGGCGGTAATCATTCACCATGCCGAAGTGTGCAAAATCGTAAGTCGGGCACCAGAAATCCGGCTGACGAGCATCGGGATTGGCCGCGCAGAAACGGCGCATGGCCGGTTCGCTATGCAGTACAGACTTGCGAAGCTGGCGAAAAAATGCGTTCGCCTCGCAGATGCTTTCGTTCGTCAGGTAATAACTCTGCACCGGATGCCAGAAATTGCGGCGTTCCGGCGAAAACTGCCCTATTGCGCTGAGCAGACGGTTTTCCGGCTTGAAATGAATGATTTTCTCGGCAATACCGGCCGGTATCAGAATCGTTTTCTTCATAATGTTCTCCTTTTCACGCCGCTTTGCGCGTGCGTCCGGTCTTGGGTTTCGCTTCGGTTTTCGGCAGCCGCAGCGGCAAAAGCAAATGCAGTTCGTTGTCTGCACGCAGCATGAGCGCACCGCCCTTGTCAAACTGCACTTCGATACTTTTACCTTGCATTAGTGTCGCGGCTTCGCGCAGATAGGTATAGTTGTAGCAGAAACCTTCCTGCGGCAGCGGTGTTCTCACGGTGCAGTCCAACTCGGTCTGACCGGTAATCGTGCTGTCCATGCCGGACAAAAATTGCAGTCGCAGAGTGTGTTTATCTATCTGGTTCAGCAGCAGTTTGGCATTGTTCGTGCTGCCGGCACTCACTCGTTTGAGCGAGTCAAGCAGCGCGTTCCCCGAAACCTCGATTTCGTGCATCATGCAATAACCGTCCAGAATCGGCTGTACGTTCGTGAACTTCTGTTCATTCAGCTTTGCATACAGAACTATCTGCGGCCCGCAGAACACGGCATAGCTTCCAGAAATACCGATTTTGCAATGTTTTACGCCATGAAAGACATTCAGCACGATTTTCATAGCCTCGACCGAAAGCAGCAGATCCAGCGGTTCGGTGCGGCTCGTATCTTCGGATACGACCGTCAGGCGGTAGCCGTCACAGCTTGTCGCGGACCATCTGCCGTCATGCACCATGACATGAACGCAGTTCAGCGCACGCGAATTACAACCGTTGCTTTTCGCCGCAGAAAACAGCACTTTCGCGCCAATTTCGCAGAGGTTTCCGGCTTCTGTGAGCAAATCCGGCGTGCATGGTTCGGGAACAGGATACTTCGCGGTGTCCATCAACGTAAAGCGGTAGCCTGCTTTCGCGTTGCGGACGGAAATCGTTGACTTGTCGGTTTCGACCGTAGTCGCTTCGTCCCCGAACAGCTCCAGCATGGACTGAAACACGCTGCCGATGAGCAAGGCTTTGCCGTCTTGCTCCACCCGACAATGCAGACGCGCCTGTAAGACGCATTCGTTTCCCTGTGCGGTGAACTGCACGAGGTTCTGTTTTTCGTCTGCTTCCATCAGGACGCAGACGGTTTCTTTGGTCGTGAACTGCCGCCCGATCACCAGACAGCATCGTTTGGCGATAGGCAGTAATTCAGACCGGTTTGCGATGAATTTCATAGTTTTTGTTCCTCCTTTTCGTGTTTTGAACACAAGAAAAGACCATATGCGTCCCGAATTGGGATTCACATGGTCTTGCTCGGCTCTCTCAGGTTCAAACGGTCTGGTACGGCTCCGGACAGAATACGGCCCGGGCGGAATACGTTGACAAATGGATTACGTTGACCTGATGATAGGGATAGTATATGATATTGTGCGCTCGGTGAACAGTTGAAAAACTTTCGTACGCTGGATTTCCGGTTGGTATATGGACTTTTTGATTGAAAACGGCTATGCTATAAGTGTAGATATGCTATTTTCGTTGTAGGGAGGCGAGAATATGATTTACACCATAGAAGAAATTCGCCGCCGTATCGCACCGGTTGCGGTTCGTTACCATTTGGTTCATATGCTCGCGGAGAAGCAACTGATGAGAGTGATATTGATCTTCTGATTGATACGTCCGGGACCTCGCTCAAAGGCTTATTTGCCCTCGGTGCTTTATACTGTGATTTGGAAGATGCTTTGCGGAAGAAGATTGATTTGATCACGATCAGTGCTTTGGAGCAGCGGGCTCAAGTTCCCAGTGACATAACATTTCGTGAAACTGTTGAAAAGGAAAGGGTGAACCTCTAAGCGTAATGTCAACAAGGAAGTTTTTTAACTGATGAGAGAAGCAGCGTAATGTACTTTGTATGTTACGCTGCTTTTTTCTTGCGTTTTACAATGATTTACGAACTTTCTGCAGCACCGATAAAGGTGTAGTAGATTTCAATTCGCTGTTCCCGGTGTCCGCTACTCTTATCGCCCTCATGAACGATGATTTTCTCAATCAGGTCACGGAGCATAGCAGGTGTCAGTTCATCGAAGTCAGCATAGCGTTTCGCCATTTTCAAGAAGCTGCTGATGTTCGTGCAGGTATTCTCGGCGTCATCGAACTGCTTTTGCAGAGCAACAACTGCCTCCCGCAGCGAATGCTTTTCCTGCTCATAATCCGCAGAGAAGATTTTGAATCGCTCATCAGACAGTTTGCCGGTAATATTGTCCTCGTAAAGCCGCTTGATAATGCCGTCCAACTCCTTGACACGCCGCTCTTTCAACTCCAGTTTTTTTTCAGAACACGGGTCTTAACTGCCTGTTCTTTCGCGCTCTGGCAGGTCAATCGCCGAACAAACTCCTGCTCATCCTCCGCAGCCATTTTCACAATCTGCTTTGCTGAAACTTGCTCTTTTCTGTTGTTGTTGGTATAATTACATTGAAAGGTGGTGGCGAAAATGGAACTGTTCCCGCGAAAACCCCGCACAATTTTAGACGAACTCACCGATCTTGAGAACATGATGCCAACCTATAAAGAAGAACTGCTCAAGGTCAGCAAATTCATCCGCAGAAATGTTTGGGAGCAGGTTGACGATGGCTTTTTACTGAAGCTACTGGGTATTTTGAACACTCTGTATTCATGTTCGGCAGATGTCATCGGGCAAGACTTTGAGGTCATCTCTGAGTATGTGTCGCAGTTTTCCAAATATATATGCGGATATACCCCAGTCGATATTAGCAAATCGTCACAGGCATTACTTGAGGAGTTATGGCAGGAGCAAATTCAAAAGATCATCTTAAAGCAATGGACTCAGTTAGATCCTGCACGACGATCTGAATTTGACGAAAATGAAATTTTCCGAAAAAATCTTCTGGAGATCATGGATGATTTCTGGGATACATTGACGCCAGAAGCTATGCTCGCATTCTGGCATCCACTCAAATCGTATCCCAAACTCATTCGTGGACGCAAAGAAACGAGAACACAAGCAATCGAACTGGCAGCACCTTCGCTTGAAACCATCGAGAAATACCATATCCTAAACCGTTGGACTCCACCCAGAAAGCGATATTTGTATCTTGTCGATGCAAATAATCCATCGCAAAATCCCGAAAAGGTTTGCTTGGAGGAAATGCGGGTTTCCAATCCAAATCAAGATGTCACAATAGCACAATTTACAGTACAACCTGATGCCCTCAAAGATAGGATTCTCGATCTTGACTATGAGGACATCACTGTCGAAAACATTTTTCAGCAAAGCAAAATCCGCCAAATTTCCGAAACAGATAAGATTATTCAGGAATTGCGGTCGGGTTCTTCCGTTACCGAGCACAGGATAAAAAAGAAACTGCGACAGCATCAGCAGGAAATACGATGCGTTGCACAGATATTTTGTGGGCAGCACTTACTGAAGCAAATTTGTACTGCTATATTCACACCTCTTGATGATGATTCCGATAGCGATGATGAACTAAAAGAACGATGCTATAAATCGTTCCATTTATTTGCCGAGTGGTGCGAGGGCAAGGGCATTGCGGGAATCCGGTATCCAAGCACAAGAATGAAACTCATCCATGAAAGAGGAACTAACATAGTCTTGTTCAACGCCGACTCAGCCGTAGCGGACGAATCGACATTCCGAATTATCAGAAATACATAAGGCAACACCGCACAATTAAAGCTGCGGCGCTTTGCGGAAATTTTGTGCCCTGACTTTGTTACGATTTCACAGTAATACGTCAAGTATTACCGCAAAACCGTGTCTCGTCAGTACGCAAAATTTACTCGCAAATCGTTCTTGTCCAATTATGCGGTATTGCCATACCGCATAAAAGGAAAGCGCCCCTCGGACGAAACTCGTCCGAGGGGCGCGGTGTGTTGTGGGGTGAAATTACTGAATAGCGTCTTTCAGTGCCTTGCCGGGTTTGAATGCAGGGACTTTTGCGGCAGTGATCTCAATGGTTTCGCCGGTGTGCGGGTTGCGCCCCGTGCGGGCAGCGCGGGTCCGAAGCTCGAAAGTGCCGAAGCCGGGAAGCTGTACCTTGCCGTCCCGCTTGAGTGCTTCGATGATAACTTCTGTAAAGGCGTTGATGGTGTTGTAGGTGTCCTTCTTGCTCACATCGGTCTTTTCTGCCAGCGCTGCGACCAATTCTGTTTTGTTCATGTTCGTTCTCCTTGTATCCGTTAGTTGTGTACCGCTTCTGTGTCCCATTCGGTTACGGAGCCGGTCGTTGCGTCGATGGTAAACTCATATTCCGTGCCGCCGTAGATGATTTTGCCCTCATACTCCGGGCGTCCATCATTGTAGTCCAGCTTCCACTCGTAGATGTCCTTTTCGCTGCCCCCGGACACGAGGGCAAGAGCAGTTTGCTGTGCCGCAGCTTCGCTGACGGTGGCGCTGTTGCCTGTGCCGACCACGGTTTTCGCTTCGTAGCTGGAGTTCACAATCTCACCGGTCGCAACGACAATTTCATAGTCATACTTCGCGCCGTTCGCGTACCACTCGATCTTATAGACCTGCCTGCCGTCCTCGTAGTCCAGTCGGGACCTGGTGACGGTCGCATCTGCCGCTTTCACGCCTGTATGGGCAAGGGCGATCTCCAACGCTTTTCCCTCATCCACCATGCCGCTGACCGACGCGCTACCTGTGCTGGGCGTGGGATTCTGCGCCGGTGAGGTCGTGACCGCACCTACATTGGGGTTCGTGGTGCTCGGCTATGTCGTGGGCGTGTCCATGCTGCCGTCCGGGATGCTCGCGGCAACAGCCTGTTCGTGATAGCTTGCCTCCAGCACCTCACCGCTCTCGGCGTTAATTGAATAGGCGTAGTCATAGCCACCTGCACTGAACTCGACTTTGTAGCAGGTGATGCCCGCCACATCGTCCAGCGTGGTTGCGGAGAAATTCGCGTCTGCCGCCGTAATGCTTACAGCATCCAGCGCCGCGCTCTGCGCCGCGTCCATGCTGATATAGCTTGCCTGCTGGCTGCTCTGCGGCTGGGAGCTTGTCGGAGCATTGCTCCCGCATCCGGTCAGCGCTGCGACAAGCATGAGCGCTGTTCCGGTCAAAATCCATTTTTGCTTCATGTTGGTTCCCTCCAATCGTGAGTAATGTGAGGAATATACCAGAGGGAAACCTATCTTGTCAATAGGGAGAGCAGAAATTGGCGTAAAGTAAAAAGCGAGAGCGTTCCCTCAAAAGGTAGCTCTCGCTTGAAACTTATACTTGTGCAGCAAGGCGGAGAATGTCTTGTTCAAAGTTGTAAGCACTCTCACATATTCGCGTGACATCCGACCAATTTTCACAAACTGCATCGGCAAAATCCGAAAAAGTCCGCTGATTTTTACTGGAACCTCTTACCCTGATTTCATGATAAGTTTTCCGCCTTGAAATAATGGTTTCCCACGGATTTTCGATCTTTTCAGCATCGCCATTTTTGTCGTATGCCGCGACAATCCATGCCTCAATACTGTCGCACGGAATGACAATACAGACATCGTCACGATATGGCTTACCTTCACTTATCAGATGCGTTAAATGATTTATGTAGCCTCCAATGGGCGCACCGTGATCCATGCAGGGCAGCTGAATGGGACACGCGGCGCGACTTTCTGGAGTTTTATCGCAATCTAATGGATCCACTGTTCCTCGGCGGTCACAATCAGCAGAAGATGCACATTCGCAATGAACGACTTTTTCTTTCCGTGATACATCACCATCCATGTGTATGACCAAAAAATCAATTTCCGGTTGTACCTGATGCATCAGTCTTTCGCGCCCATCCCAATTATCACGGCACCATTTCACAACACCTTTCCAGCCGTTTCCGTTTCTCCCCGCCAATGTTTCTTCCGGTTGGAGTTTGCGGTATAGGTTCTCCTCGCCGGTCAGCATATCAATAATGCACTTGATGACGATGAAATCAGTTGGTCCCTCGCACACAATCCCAATCGTTTTCATAAGAGCGTGGGTACACCTCCGAGCCTGCCGTTGATCCAAAGTCTGGACAGCGATTGTCCCTCTTCAAGAAGTTCTTTTGAAACAGTAATCCTCGTGATTTGAGAATGCCCCTTAGAGTTTCGGTCTACGGCAAACAAACGAATATCATCATTCGTAATATCCAGACCGTCTAAGACCAATGGACTATGTGTAGTCAGAAAAGCCGTTTTCCCATTTTTGATAATCTCATTACAAAATACTTCGGTCATTTTCTTTGCCAAATGCGGATTCAGTGCATGATCAAAGCTGTCTACCGCAAAAATAGCGGGACCTTGTCGGTGCATAGCAAGCGCCAACATAAAGAGAACATACAGGGCACCTTCACTGGCATCATATCCGGTGAATTGTGCAGAGTCTTTCATGTAGCGGTCCGCAAATTCAATGACCTGACGCGTAGTTGGAATATTTGCGTTAATGTTATTTTTTTTAGGTGCATTGACTGAAATATTGGATGCCCAATCAATCATTTCAAGAACATCGTCCATCAGAATGTCACCAAATTTAACATCATCGTCATCCGTAGACAACAATTCCTTGATTGACTCAGCAAGTCGTCCACCGTTCAATCCAAGAGGAGCAGATTGGCTGGGATCAGGAATCGTTCCTCGGAGCGTCATGGTGTTTGGCTGAAAAATTCCGTAATTGGACAGTGCGCGCGCAATCTTCCGACCGTTTTCCAGTTCTTTATCATCATCGATCAGGAAAAAACCTATATAGTTATTGCTCTGCTGCCGAGAAGCATTGCTGCGCCCCCATTTTGGAATGCCATCCTGAAAAAATGCTTCCGAATGATACTTCCAATAGTCGGTATCCGTAGGTGTTGTCAGATGCACATCGTACCGAAAATCATGCTTCGTGTCGTTGTCATTCCATTCCAATGATAAGTTGATGGTCGGATTTCTGCGCTTAATATCTTTGAAGTTTGACTTATAGAGGGTAGGTACACTCAGTCGCACACCTCGGCGCTGCAAGCTGGCAGCATCTACACGGTCAGTCATTGCCGCGCTCAAAAGACCTATGGCTTCCAGCACAGTTGATTTACCAGAACCATTTGCCCCAATAAACACATTGATTTTTCCGGGTTCAAACGAGGTATCATACAGCGACTTGAAATTACCTATAGAAATGCGTTTTAGGTCCATTATTCATCGCTCCTTCCTTTGCTACTTAGTATAGCACAGTCTTGCAATTAAATATACACGATTTTTGAAAAAAGTACATACCTAATTCAGATTTTGAAGAAACTTTTCCAGCACAGATGGAGTAAGAGCACCGAAACGAAGGCTTTGCAAGCAATGGAAAGGGATATCCTTTTGGACAATTTCACTTCCCTCATTGTCCGACAGGATATCCGCTTTCCGCTTGTTGGGGAGCACCCCAACCCCCCGAAAAATCCTAACGGATGTTTTCGATTGCCGTCCAAAGTTCGACAAGCCCTGCGCCAATCGGCGCAAAAGAAATGCCGCAGGCAGTATCGCAATGATACCGCCTGCGGCATAGTTTTTATCTCGCCTGCGATTGTTCGCTCCGACGTTTTTCCGTTTCACGCGTCTGCTGTGCAGCATCGATTTGGAGCAAGCTGTCCACATTCTTCTTTATGGTTTCCAACTCCTGTGCCTGCTGCTTTAGTGGACGATATTTCGCATAGGCAACACGCTTTTTCTCCAGCAGTTCCTTGTACTCAGCCTGCAAATCCTTTATTGCAGGCAGCTTCTTCTCGCCGTATTCCTCAAAGGCCTGCTTCGCTGCGCGGTGTAGCATCAGTTCATCCTCATGCGCTGAGGCAAACGCCGCCTTCTTCGCGGCTGGCAGCTTGCGGTATTGCAGATAGATGTCGCGGGTCTTGGCATAGTTCACGATATGCGTCCGCAGATCCGCAATGCGCTCCATGCGCTGCTCATATTGCCGGATCGTTGTCACCGCCGCATCCCGTTTTGCGGTCTGCTCTGTCACCAGATTCTCCAGTGCGGCGTACTCTGTGATTCCGTGCTCGGTGAGGTAGGTCAGCGTCTTTGCAGCTCTCCGGCATGGGATTGCCCTTGCGCCAGATGATGTCGCTGCGGAGATACCAGCCGTCTGCGCGAAGCGCAAAGGCAAGCATCCACGGGATGCCGATCATAAGTGTATAGAGCATCTTTGCCGCCACAGACAGTTCTTTGTAGGCGGAACTGAAAAGAAGTTTGGGGATGCGATAGAAAGTGTACTGGTCTGCTTCCATGCCATAGAAGTAATCCAACATGATAGGGTCTGCCATTGAAATTGCCCTCCATTTCTGCGACGGCGTAGGGCAATTTGGGCAGCAAAAAACGGCACCGTTCTAAAACAGTGTCGTTTTTGCTTATTTTGTTGCGACCCAAGCCTTTTCAGCCGTCTTTTGTGTGATTTGGTTTTGTTCCTTATCAACATCAAACCTATGCTGTCGCCTGATTTGCAACGCATCAAGCATATTCTGGATTATTGTAACGAAATCGAAAAAACGATTGCCCGTTATGGCGACTCCTTTGCTATTTTTGACACAAATGCAGATTATCAGCGTTCCATTTCTTTTTCCATTATGCAGATTGGTGAACTCAGTGGTGGACTTTCCGAAGAATATCGCCGCAAAACATGAGAGCGTATTCAATAGGGGCCAATGAAAGGTATGCGTAATATGGTCGCACACAGCTATGGCAGCATGAGTCGTGAAATCATTTGGGAAACGGCTTCTGTTGATATTCCCTCACTGAAATCTTTCTGTATTGAACAAATTCGGCAAAATGAAACATAAATTCAATTCTGATACGGTATGATACCATTCATGCCGTATTTTTATTTTCCTCGGAACAATCTTCAACTATCCCGCCCCTACAAAACATGCTACACTACTCACATAACAGGTCAAAGTAACTTCATGTCAACGTATCCCGCCCGGGCGTTTTTCTACCCTTAGGCCGTAACAAATGCTTTGAAACCTGAACAGACAAATCAGACCATGCAGATCCTTTTGCGGACTTGCATGGTCTTTTTTTGCCTGAAAAACAACAAGGAGGAACCCTTATGAACACCGAAAACAATCCGAACCCCATGAATCTGGACGAACTGTTTGCGTCCCCCGCAACGACCGTTCCCGAACCATCACCCGCCGTCGAACCACAGTTCTCTACCGTTTCCGAACCTGCTGCACCTAAGCCGGACAACATTGTTGACCTGTTCGGCGCAGTCGTAGAGCAGAGCGAGGAAGATACCCTCACGGAACTTATGGCGAAAAGTGCCCAAAGTCGCCCCGTATTTGACTACGCTTCCATTCAGGACGAAATCAAGGACGCGGGAATGACCTTTGAGCAGCTTCGCGTCAAGATGTCGGCAGACTGTCCGGAGCTGGAGGCTCGCGCCCATGTTTCGTGGTCGCTCAGCTACGCCGGCTTCAGCGAACGTATCACTGACGTAAACAGCACGATCTATGACGCGAAATCCAAGATGGAACAGAGTAAGAAGTTCAGGGACGCACTGAAAAAGCGCAAGCCTGCGGATAAACTGCCGGTTTGCAGCGTCAAGCCTACCGTCACCGCGCAGAAGAAGGGAATTCTTCCTTTCCCTGCATACAAGGCAGTCTGCGAAAGCGTGGATGCGGCAGAAAAAGCGAACGCGCCTATCTGCTATATTCCTTCGCAGAACGGGCAGATTTACGAAATGCGCCGCAACGAGATCGGTACGTTTATCGCGCCGTCCTCGAAAATCGTGGAGCTGGACATGGTACGGGCAGGGTTTCAGATGAACCTGCCCCGGCTTCCAGCCGCCAAGCTCGCGGAAATCATCTCGTTCTTCCGCCGTGTCTGCATAGCGCATGACCGCTGCATGGAAGCGCTCGTCAATGTGTACTGGGACCGCGTGGAGCAGGAATATATCCTGCACGTTCCGACGCAGCAGGCTACCGCAGTCAGCGTGGAAACAGATCTTTCAGACCGCCCGGACGAAAGCCGCTATTATCTCGTGATGGAGGTTCACTCGCATAACATGATGGCGGCGCAGTTCTCCAGGACGGACGATGCGGACGAACAGGCCACGCGCCTGTACATGGTCATCGGACGGCTGGACCGGTTCTATCCCGAGATCCGCTGCCGGTTTGCCTGCGGCGGACAGCACATTGAAATTCCCGCCGAACAGGTCTGTGAACGGACCGATGTGCCGTTCTCGACTGCGTGGCTCACCGCCGTTCACGCCCACCGAAGGGAGGCAGCGTGATGCGCTTTCGGACAGACTGCCCCGTTCACATCGTGATGCTCGGCTGCGGCGGCACCGGCGGTCATATCGCACCGCACCTGTACCGCCTGCTGCACGCGCTGTTCCGTCCGTCTAAGGTCATTCTTTGTGACGGCGACATCGTGGAGAAGAAGAACCTCGTTCGGCAGAATTTCATCGCGTCCGATCTCGGCAAGAATAAGGCAGAAGTGCTGGCAACGCGCTATTCC
The DNA here is from genome assembly GCF_014288055.1 of Agathobaculum hominis. Lineage (NCBI taxonomy): Bacteria > Bacillati > Bacillota > Clostridia > Eubacteriales > Butyricicoccaceae > Agathobaculum > Agathobaculum hominis. Next base: position 317,178 of record NZ_JACOPK010000001.1, on the reverse strand, counting down.
GGCGCATTCGGCATGGAAACCTGCTTTTCGGACCGCTTCGCAGAGAGTGAACAGCAGCTTAAAAATCTGCTGACACCCAATCAGCGGAACGCGCTTGTCATTCTGATCGGCGCGGTGGACAACAACCGCAGCCGTCAGCTCTGCAACAGCGTCTTTTATCAGATGCGTGAACTCATTTACATCGACTCCGGCAACGGCCTTTCCAGCGGTCAGGTGGTCTGCGGTATCCGCCGAGGCGGCCGCACCGTACAGAAACCGGTTGCACGATTTTATCCGGATATTCTCGAACCAACGGACAAATTCCCGTCCGAACGGTCCTGCGCGGAAGCGTCTGTTTCCGCGCTGCAGGCCATTACAGCGAACATCATGGCGGCAACGCTCGTGCTGTGTATGCTGTACAACATTCTGGCCGCCGGAGAACTCGTCACCCGCATGACGACATTCTCCAGCCGAACCGTAAACGTCAGACCGCTGCTCTCCGGACGGAGGGCGGCGTGATGAACGGAGGGAGTATCTATGTCGAAATTAAACCTCTCGTTATTCGTTAATGCCCTTGCGGAACTGCCCTCTGCGGAAGGACTCCCTGATGAACACATCGGGGAGTCTTATCTGCTTGAAAGGGTTATTTTCCCTCTGCTGAACGGAGAAAACGTGTCGATCGATGATCTCGATATGGACGCATTCGACCAGACCTGTATTGATGCGCTAATCGAACGCTGTGAACAGGCCGACGGCGGTTGCTCTGCTCTCGGTCTGTATCAGCAGGCGGTCAATACCCGTCCCGCAGTACAAGCAGACTGTGATTTTGTCTAAAGAAACAAGGAGAACTTTATGGAATATTACGAAGAACTGACGTATGCGCTGAAACAGTTGTCGGTCGTGCAGTCTTTTTATCACGCCGGACGACTGGAAGCATACAAAGAAAACTGCGGCAGCAGCATCGACTGCGATGAGGATTTTCTCTACGCTAACTGGTGGGAACTGCTCGAAGCGGCGGCGGATTTCGTTGATGTCCGCTGGGACGAAAGCGAAACCTGTGAGCGTCTGTACTTCTCGGACGCGGTCATTCGCCGCTGTCTTGCACAGGTCCGGAAACACGCAGATAATCTGGGTATCCGCCTGAAAAACGATCCGTATTATCAGGAAATCTGCAATGATGTTTACGACATCCTGCTCGATGCCTGCCCATACAACTGCTGTTTTCGAGTTGTTGCGCAGACGCACCACAAACGTGGCTTCGGCCTGTCCGTCTGGATCTACTGCGAACAGTTCTACGAGCTCGACGGTCTGCTGAACGGCATTTTAGAGGTCATGGCGTACTTTTCACTGGAAACAGCAAGGCTGGAACACCAAAATATGCTGACCGGTGAACCGATCGTCTTTCCGCAGCTTACAGAAAGCGAGGCGGCGTAGCATGATCCGAGAAGCCATTCTGCATTTCGATCCCCTGCAAACGCAGGTAAAAACCGAATGTATCGACCAGAACGGTCTGCGCAGCGTCAAATTCATCGAAAACGAGGATTTGATGCGGGCAATTCGTCAGCATACCTACGCACCGCCGCTGCACAGCGGTCTGCTGCCGCCGAACTGCGTGGCTCTCACCGCGCACAAGGAGCAGTGGACCGTGACGCTTGCAAGCGACTGCGGCTGCTATGACGTTTTCTATCATAACACCGCTTACGAGAACTTTCCCGTGCCGCGGCTTCTGCTGTCCTGCACGATAAACAGCGGCAGATTACAGAATTTCCGGCTTGCGGTCGCCGATCAGGGCGAACTGACACCGGAAACCGCGCTGTTCAAGTGCCCGTTTCCCAATGTCAGCGGATTTTCGCTGTGTGTCGGCTCCAATGTGTTCACCGGCTACGACACGCCCCGCAAACTGCGGACGCTTCTGCACCGTGTCATGGCCGTTCCGTTCGGTGATGATTACTACCGACCGGAGCAGACGCGGCTGAACCTCGGCGCGCGTGAGCTGTTCGAGCATTTGAAAGACAAGACACCGGCGTATTACTACGAAAACGTGCTGATTTCGTCCGGCAAAACCCTTTCGGATTTTCTGGGAGGTGCCGCATGAATGCCTCTGAACTCTACCGCAGATTGAGCGAACCATTTCCCTCCGCCGATGTGGAGTGGCGTATCACCAAGGTACACCAGCGTTCCGGTCTGGCGGTGCCGTACATCACCAGCCGCGCCATTCAGACACGGCTCGATCATGTAGTCGGCCCGTTCTGCTGGCGCACGCGCTACATTCCGTGGCACCAGTACATTCCCAAGCCGTCCCGCGGCGAAAATCCCGAAGCCGACCGCACGCCGGTCGCGTCACAGCTCTGCGGCCTTTCCATCTACGACGAGGAAAAGTGCGAGTGGATCGAGAAAATCGACGGCGCGGAAAACACCGACTTTGAGAGCATCAAGGGCGGCATTTCGGACAGCTTCAAACGCGCGGCCGTTCTCTGGGGCATCGGGCGGTATCTGTATCTTTTCGATGCCAAATGGGTGACGCTGGACGAGAAAAAACGTATTGCAAATCCTGCCGAACTCACGCGATACTATGTCGACAAGCTGCAAAAGCTGGGGCTCTGCACCGCGCAGAACAGCAATAATGCACCGAACTGCTACCTTGTAAACGGCCTGACGCCCGCACCGATGGACAGCTATCCGAACGCGGTCTGGGTTGACCTCACCACGCCGGACGGTCATACATTGAAAGCGTTCAGTTATGGCACAAACCCCGGCCTGGCCGGCGGTATTTCTCTGAAAACCGCGTCTATCGTGCAGCGAAACAGCGCAAACGGCAGTTACTATGAACTGACAGACTATCAAGCGGTGTGAAGGAGTGAAGAACATGACTGGTTTTGTTATCACACAGCTTTCTCTCTGCGATTTTCGCGGCTTTTCCGGCGAAAAAAGCTGGACACTTGGGCCGCTTACCAAAATCATCGGACACAATTATCAGGGCAAATCCTCAATTGCGGACGCGATCGCGTTTGCGCTGACCGGCGCACCGTATTTCGGCGGGCGCGACTTAGACCGGCTGCACCACAGCGGCGCGGCCATGATGTGGGTGGAAGCTGTATTGCGCACCGATGAAGGCAAGACGCATACTGTTCACCGTATCCGGCAGAACGGCCGCACCGTGCTTTCCGTGGACGGCGCGACCACCACGCAGGAACGTTTCGCGGAACGATTCGGCAGTAAGGACCTTATTCTTTCGCTGCTCAATCCGCTGTACTTCGCGGAAGTTCTCGGCGGGGACGGACGAAAGCTGATTGAGCAGTACCTTGCTCCCGTATCGCATGAAACCGTGCTGAGCAAACTCAGCGAAACCATGCGCGAACTGCTGAAAGACGAAGCAATTTCCGTTCCGGCAACCTATGTCAAGTTCCGCCGCGAGGAACTGAAAGAACTCGAGAAGGACCGTCTGGTGCTGAACGGACAGATGGAGCAGACCGAAATGCAGCGTGCAAAGCTGCAAAAAGACCTTGCCGAAAAGCAGGCTCGGCTTGCTCACGCTGCGGCAGCCTTTGCTCCACTGGAGAAAAGGCAGAACGCACAGGATTTTTCCGCGATAGACGCGGAACTGCAAAAACTGTCCGCGCAGTATGACGCGGTACAGGATAATTCCGCCGAAACGGTGCGTTCCGAACTGCAAAACAGGCTGAAAGCGGTACATTCCCGTGGCTATGCTTCCGAAAACACCACAAAGTTGCAGAAAATGCAGCTTGACCTGCAAATGCTGTACGGACGGTACAGCGATGAAAGTGCGCGGCTCGGCTACCTGCAAAAGCAGGGCGCGTGTCCGACCTGCCTGCGGCGCATGGACGCACAAGGCTTATCCGAGGTGCAGTCTGCCTATCGTCAGCGGTTGCAGAAGATACGCACGGACGGAACAGCGCTGCGGAAGCAGGCCGAAACGCTGAACAAAGAGGAGCAGACGCGAAAGACGCAATTTGAAAGCTGGAAAGCGTCTGAAATTGCTCGTCTGGAGCAGGAATTGCAGAAAATCTCGTCCGCAAGCACCGCAGACCAGCAGAAAGCACTCATCAAGGCGCGTATCAAAGAACTGACGGCAGTGCGTGTTCTCGGCGGTCTGACCGCCGAGGAACAGACGCAGTACAGCAGCCTTGCCGCCGAAAAAGGCCGCCTGGAAAGCGAAATTGATGCTATCTGCAAGCTGCTTTCCGGTCTGCCGCAAGGGCAGAAACAGGCATTAAGCGACCTTGATGCGAAAATCGCTGTTTTGAACGACAAACTGACCGCCGCCAAAGCCTATCAGGCAGAACGCGCACAGCTTCTGTTCGCGCCGCTGCAAATGCACAAGGCCGCGCTAAAGCTCATCGAAGCGAGCAAATCCAGCGGCGAAGTGCATGATGTGTTCAAGCTGACCTACGACGGCCGCGATTATGTGCAGCTTTCGCTGTCCGAGCGTATGCGCTGCGGACTGGAGGTTGTGGAATTGCTGTCACGGCTCAGCGGGCGGAATTACCCGCTGTTCGTGGACAATTCCGAATCGCTCTGCGACCTCGGCGCGGCGCAGCACGCCGGTCAGCTTATTCTGACGCGCGTTGTCAGCGGCCAGACCTTGCAGGTGCAGGCGGCTGAACCGATGCAGCAGAAAGCAGGGTGACGTATGAGTCTTATCACTTTCCCAATTCTGCAAACCGCACGTAAAAGCGGTCTTTCCGTGGGGAACACGGGGAAAACCATGCATATCAACTGCCCGTTCTGCGGCGAAAGCAAGCGGCGGCTGTATCTTTATCCCGATACCGAGCAGTACCACTGCTTTCACTGCGGCGCGCACGGAAATGCAGTAAGCCTGTACGCGCGGCGCACCGGTTTGTCCTATGCAAATGCGTATCACGAGCTGGAAGCCGACCGGATGCTGCATTTTCCTCTGCCGAATGTTCCAAAAGCGCCGGAACGCGAACCTGCATCAATCGAAAAGCGTGACGCGGTGTATCGTGCAATGCTTGGGCTGCTGCCGTTATCCGCAGAACATCACCAAAACCTGCTGCATCGCGGTCTTCCCGAACGGAAAATCCGCGGAAACAGCTACCGCACCCTTGCAGACGGAAAAGAACTGCGCGACAGCATTGCCGCGCAGCTTTCCGCCCGTTTCGACCTCAACGGAATACCCGGATTTTATTTTCGGGACGGATCTTGGCGGCTCTGTGCGTACAGCGGTCTGCTGATTCCCGTCCGCGATACGGACGGACGCATACAGGGTATCCAAATCCGCCGCGACAGTGCCGAGCGCATGAAATATGTCTGGCTGTCCGGTGCAGGCCGGCCTTGCGGCACACCTGCGCGAAGCTGGGTTCATGTGACTGGCAATCGTGCAAAAACTACCGCCGTTATCACCGAAGGACCGCTGAAAGGCGATGCCGCCAGTGCACTGTCCGGCGATACGCTGTTTCTCTGCGTACCCGGCGTGTCTGCAATCAAATATCTGCCGGAAACACTGAAAAACCTGCATTTGACTGCCGTTTACGAGGCATTTGACATGGATAAGCTGCGCAATCCGCAAGTTGTAGCCGCACGAAAGCGGCTGCGGCAGATGATTGCCGACTGCGGACTTCCATGCCGGACGTTATTATGGAACGAAACCTGCAACGGTATTGATGATTATCTTGCCGCACAAAAAATCTGCTGAAGGAGAATTTTTATGAATAACCAGAACAATTTTATGATCGTTCAGGGTGAAAACCTTGACGAAAACCAGCTTCTCGGAAAATTTGTCTATTATTCGCTGGCCGATGTGCTGGTAGACAAGGACGATTTCACGCGCATCTGCCTGTCCATGAACTTCCCGTATGCCGCGCGGCGCATTTCGGTCGTGGACGCATTCCGTAACGCGACCGGTCGTGTGACACGCAGTATCACACAGAACAGCCACGGCTCGCAGGAGATTTTCCGCATCTACTGCCGCGACAATATGCGCGATGGACAGATCTATTCGCGCGAACTGGTGCGCGAAACTGTGGGTTTGAGCACCAATCAGTACGAGAAACTGGCGAATGTGTGCTATGACCGCGACCGCGATGCCATGTTCTGCAATATTGAACAGAACGATACGACCGTTGATGTCCCACAGCTTTGTCGCGAGATGGAGCAGCGGTTTGAGATTTACCGCAACTGCCTTGGCCGCAGTCAGATCGACACGATCGTAACGCATTACCTTGCGTCACTGGACGCTTTGCCAATTTCGATTTACGGCAAGCTGTACTTCGTGCCGCGCCATCAAATGCACAAGGTAGACCTTTTTGAGGACTTTCTTGAAGCACTGAACGAGGCTAACCGCAGTGACAAGCCGCTTGTGGTGAACAGTTTTTACGTTGCGGACGACGATAAGCAGCGCGAGAAAATGACCGCCGAGTTTTACGCGCTCGTGCGCCGCGAAGCGCAGGAGTACGAGGAACGCGCCGCGCACCTCATCAACAATGGTACGCAAAGTCCCGCTATTCTGGAACGCTGGGTAAAGCGTATCCGCGAGCTTGAGGAGAAAAGGCAGCGGTTCGAGGAACTTTTCCGCCGCCAGCTTGACGAAACCGACAGCGAGTTCGATACCCTCCGCCTGTATTCGCAGGAATTGCAGGTACGGGCGATGGGGCTGAGGACGAAGAAAGCTGCGTAAGCATCGGCTCCACCAGTAAAACAATCCGCTGCAGCATCAAATGTTGCAGCGGATTATTCTATTCAGTTATTCATTGGTTTTATTTCTGTCATGCGCAGCATTGTGATGATCGACTGCTCGCAAGTATAGCCATTCTTCGGATCGAATCGATTCGCTCCTACGCCCTGCATGATACCGGTTTGCCTCATCGCATAGACAGAATCCTTTGCCCATGCGCCAATACTTCCGTTGTCAGCATAGAGCGTAGGACTGACTTCGATATTTCCATACAGCACCGTATAAAGGCGCTGCAGGATAACCGCCGCTTCCTGTCGGGAAAGCTCGCGCGTGGGCTGGAAGGTGCCGTCCTCATAACCGGTAACAATACCGAGTGCCGCGATCTGACGTACTATGTCTTCATCGCAGTCGGAGAACGGCTGTGCCAGTTCAGGCAGATTGATGTTTGGGCTTACCGTCTGAATAGTCTGCCAAGCCAGTTCGCAGAATTCATCGCGGTGGATATTCAGGCGGTATGGTGTATGATAGGACAGTCGGAGTCCGTCTTTCTCCGCTTGTTCGACTATATTTTCAGCCCAAGTGCTGGGGAAATAGCAGTAATTCGCCTGTTCGCGCTCATTTCCGTTGCTGTCCAACAGATACTCGGTCGTACCGTGACAGCCGAACCAGCGGTCATTTTCGTGTGATACCTCATCGTAGCGGCTGCTGCTCACCGTTTTGCCGCTGCGGTCGATGAACATATATTTACTGTTGAAATACAGCCGCGGCCACGGTCCGCCGTCCGGCAGATACCAGTCAGTCGCGCCCACGCGAACGGCGACAAGGCCGTTATAAAATAGCTCGCTATCACAAGAGTAATCATACTGACCAACGTTGTAATACTCATCGATATTATCAAGCAGGACGGAAAAATCCGGCCCCAGCAGCGTGTACTGATGGAACGTGTACGGCATTGTGCCGCTATCGGTCCGCACAGTTCTGGTGACCGGGTACTGGCAAAGGACATATCCTTGATCATCGACTGCCAGTACATGACCGGTATGAGGAATGGATACATCGGTCAAGCTACCGTTCAGGTCACACAGCTGATACCTGCCGCCGGTCTCCAGCAGCAGCTGATCATTCGCAGCTTTCCACATGCTGCCGTTGAACAGCGGTGTGATGATCTTTCCGGCGGACAGATCGACCGCACAGATCCATCGGCTTCTATCGTCACTCGGGGTAAATATCAGCTCCCAGATGTCCTTTTCCTCGATCAGTCGACACGGAAAAACCTCGCAGCTGTCAATTTGCCAAGTTTTCCATGTCGGATATCCCGGATAACTGGTATCCTCTTCTGGTGGGCTTTGTTGAAAATGCGTAATTGCCTGCTGCGTAAGCGACATTTGCGAAGATGTGCCTGCTGCTCCGGCTCCGATCAACATGGTGCAGCATAATGCCAGCGCTGATAATACCAAACAGATTTTTTTCATACGACAACCACCTTTCTCTTATACAAAATTATACGCAGCCAAAGGCGGCTGTCAACCTTTCAATGGATCAAGAGCGTATTGACATCCAAATGTAAACCTAATTATAATAATAACAATTAACGATGCCGTAGTGTGACATTCGCATGAAAATTAAGTTGTGCAGAGATGCCATGTCACATTTTGACTGTCTGAAATGTTATACTATATATACCACTATATCAGACCACAGAACAAGGAGGAGTAGAGCATGAAAAAATTACGTTACTTGATCGCGGCGGCGCTCATCGCCGGCAGCATGGCGGTCTGTGCCGGGGCGGTTAGAACTGTCACACCGCAGGAGGCCCTGCAATCCAGTATTACACAGGTGCAGCAGCAATGGCAGAATGAGAATGATAAGAGTATGTATTTTATCGATGGTGATGGTTATGGTGGATACGCATCGCCGCTTGTGCCATCGAAAAACCTTTACACCATCAGTCTCGATATAGATGGCTACATAAAATATGGTTTTCTGGACGGCGTTGTCAATATAGAAACCGGAGAAATGGTTATTCCTCTCGAATATGATACGATAGATGTGCTTGCTGACAATAAAATTCTGTTGTCGAAGGAAATTCTGGGTAAGGAACACTGTTCGGATTTCTATCTTTCCGATGAAAACGGAAATATAACGCCGATGGATCTGCCGGTAGAAGGAATCTGCATGAGCGTTTCAGATGAAGGCTACTTTTTCGTTGGTATTTATGCCAAACGTCCTTTAACTGATGTTATCTATTATCAGGAGCCGACAACCATCCAATATGATATTCCAAAGCTGGTTCTGTTTGACGAAAATATGAATATGCTCCGCGATGACATTGACGGCGGTGTTGCAATCAGCACGCCCGTGTTTCACAACGGACTGATGGCCATTCAGACAGGAAGCACTTTGTGGGAAGGTTCTGTGAAAGGCGCATATGGCAACGGAAAATACGGATTGATTGACAAGACCGGCAAATTTGTCAGCAAAAATGATTTCGATAAGCTAGACTGGCAGGATAATCGCTATATCGGTAAACGTGGTACTAAGCTTTATCTAGTCGATAAGGAAGGCGGAGAAACCGAACTGCCTTCAGACATAGATAAATACGGTGCGTCATGGTTAGATAAATATAGCACATGGGCAAGGCCTGACGTGGCCGCCGCACACGAGCATGGATTGGGGTCTATTTTTCATTATCCCAGACTCGACATCACGCGCGTGGATTTCTGTGAGCTGGCAGTCAATCTGTACAGCAAGATGAGTTCTGTTCCGGAAAACATACCGGACGCAGCTTTTTCTGACTGCGAGGATGAAAATGTTGCAGTCGCGGCGGCGCTCGGCATCGTCACCGGCTACGAGGACGGGACGTTTCGCCCGTATGCGTTCATCACGCGCGAAGAAGCCGCAACGATGCTCAATCGGCTGTACAAGTCGCTTGGCGGCACGGAAACTGTGGAGGGCAGTAAGCAATACGCCGATGACGCCCGGTTCGGCGACTGGTCGCGCGACAGCATCTACACCATGCAGAATATCGGTATCATGAAAGGCGAGGAGAATAACGAATTCCATCCGGACGGCGGTTATACCGGCGAGCAGGCTATCGTAACCATTGAACGGATGTACAATCGGTTAACACAATAAAGAAAAGGCTCCGCGACGCGGAGCCTTTCCATTAACACCAATTTGCAATTGCTTTTACTGCGGGATTGGGATCATCCCCCTGCCAGTAGAACATCCATGGCTTGTTCTTATAGGGCGCAAACGTGCTTTCGTAGTTGTCAAAAACGCGATTATCTTCAAGAAATTCCATTTCATAACCGATTTGAGTGGCCGAAACCTTAGAGGCAATGACATTGACATTATCGCGATAGCATACCTTGTTCCGATCAACACTGTACTTTACACCATTCAGGTTGCCCTTTGTAGTAGAGGCATCGAAAATGACATGAGGCTGGAGAATGACATAGTCAAAAATCTGAACCTTATCTGCAACATGTCCGATCTTTTTGATAATCGTTGCGGCATTATCTCCATAGCCGTAGTACGGGCACCACATGAACTGGGTACCATGAACGTGCCCTGCCTTGACATAATCACGAACCTGCTTCATAATCCGAATCTGATTATTTGCGGGTTTCGTACCGCCAAGAATATTGTTGTAGTCCATGTCACCGTAGATAGACTCCTGGGTCATGTAAACACCGACAACTTTATTGCGTTCGAACTCATCTAACTCATCATAAACATCCTGGATAAACTGAGTCAGCTGAGCAGCGGTATAATCAGACCAGGCATTGGTAGAGTTGACGTTAGGAGTGCCGATCCAGATATTCGTGGTTTTACCGGATCTTACGCTGAGCAGAGCCTTGATAGCTTCTGTCATCTTTTCAGCGTTCGCATCTGCAATCGGCTTTTCAAGGGGAGTAAAGACATAGTCGGTAGCAAGGCAATCAGTCAGACTGTTATCAGAAGCATGATGATAAAGAGTGGACTGGAAAAGCATGGCTTTCATTTGAAACATCTCCTTTATTGATGATCTTGTTTTTTGACCGGTCATTTAGTAAGGACATCCAGACGAAAGAAATGTAAACTGATTTTCTGGTTATACAAGCAATATAAATATTCTTATCTGATTAACATGGAAACATTTCTAGTGAATGAGGAGAAAACCTATGAAAACGATACAGCGCTGCATTTTGCTTATAGCCACGATACTGATTATATATTTTGCTTCGGCAGACAGCGCACCGCCGGCAACGGCCGGCGAATAGACGCTGACGCTGACAGCCGGAGAAAATACGGCATACCGGAACGGCGAAGCGTTCGAACTCGCAGGCAAGCCGTATATTCAGGACCACACTTTTTATGTTCCTCTGCAAGAAGTTACCGAGGCCCTTGGCGGGACGTACCGTGAATATGGCGATACGGCGAAAGTTGAATTTTCCGCATATACGGCGGAATACCATGTCGGAAAAAACAATTATGCGGTAAACGGCGAAAACGTCGTTGCCGATGCTCCTGTCAGATGCTTTCCGGCCGATTCGAGCGGGATGTATTATAATGCCGCGGCCGACCGGACACCTGTCCGGCATGACGGGATGATATACTTTCCGCTGGGCTTCACCGGAGTGGATGCTCCGGATCGGTATGCGCCCGGCATCAATTCGCTGCGCTATGCGGCGGATAAAATGGTTATTATATCCACAGTGCAGAACGACGATTGCCTGATCGACAGTACGAATCCGGAAAACAGGCTTGCGACAGGCATGGCATTTTCGGAGCTTCCGAGCGATATATCTGCGGAATTGCAGCCGTCAGACGATAAGGCGTATGTACTGAATTACGCAATCGAAAATTATCAATCGAATGACCTGAAGATCTCCGTCATGCGGCGGCTCGCAGGAGAAGACACCGAAAATATGGATGGAAAGATATGCAATATCACGGCTTGTTCCCCTCGTTTCCGAACGCCGAGAGGCCTGAAAACAGGCGATACGGAGCAGAGCATTACGATATTGTACGGGGCATGGGACAACCCGTTTCTGGTTTTCTCAACGGAGAATGATCGCGTAGACACGATTGAGCTGCGCAAAAATTATTACACGGCAGGTTGACATGCGGCCTGTAATGTTCTCCTGATAAAATGTATGCATACATTAATTATTTACAAGGAGAATCTAAATATGGCAAATGGTACCCTTAAGATACTGCCGGATTCGCAGAAAACGTATTGTAAGTATGCTTATACTTATGGCGGTACTACCTATTCTGATATTCATACGTTTACCACTGGTGGACGCACCTCGCAGTCGATTGCTCCTGCCATTTCGACATCGAAGGTATCGCTTTCCGAACTTAATCCGGCATCTGTTTCGGCCAATAAGGTAATTGCAAAAACGAATGCATGTATGTACGAATATGATATCAACCAGTTCTATGGCTTCTTTTATCAGGGCGCAGGCTATCCGATGTACTTTAATCAGTATGCCTACGATGCGGTACCTGATAATCACCCGATGTATACCACTCATAATTACTGGCCATCTTTTTGCGTCAAGAAGGACGGTACGTCTGCAATTCGCTGGTTTGAAAGCGCACAGGATCTGCGGACGGCGCTGCCGTATTGCAAGTGTGTGATTGCAGCAGTACATCCGCTGGTGTTTAATGGCAAGTGCGTGCTGAACGAACGAGTGACCGATAACGAGCCTTCTAAATCGCTCATCTATGATCCGCAGAATCCCAACAACGAGAACCTTCGTTTCAAAATTACGGCAGGTGCTCCGATGGGAAAACGCAAGCGTACGCTCCTGGGGCATCTAAAGGGAGTCAGCGGCCAATACATTATGGTCTGCACCGACTCTGCAATGACCATCAAGGTCGCGGCAAACATGATGCAGGATATGAACTGTGACTATGCAGTTGCTTTGGACGGCGGCACTCCGAGTCAAATGCGTATTAAATCAGGTTACGGTGCGAATGGCAAGGTTACGGCTAATCCGGGAGCACCTCTTCACACGGCCGTCTGTGCGCACCTTGTATAATCATCAAGCGCATTAATATGTACTATTGAGGACAGTAGTGCTGATCTTATGTTATGATTGGCACTACTGTTTAATTTTTTGTTTTGCTGTTTACATTTACTTCAATTTCACATCTTTTAATAGTATATCAAAGCTTTGATCAAAAAAATAAAAAGGATGTGTTATCATGGCAATTTCTCAGACCAGACTGACTTTTCTGTTCGCTGGTAAGTATAATACTAACGGCGACAAGTATACGCAGTTTAGCAAAAGCGATCTGGACAATCTGTCGCATGTAACTGGTTTTGTGGTAGGTGTTACAGGTGATTATAATGTATACAAGACCGGCCCGTTCACCGATTTGATTTTCGATGTAATGGAACAGGTTGAGATTGTTGCTCAGACGGGCAAACCTTTCTATATCGGCATCCCCGCTGTAAACTTTGATTCGACTACCTATACCCGTCGTAGCGCAGACTACACCAACATCAAGAGCAATTATATTCAGCAGATCTGGAGCCAGATTTCGGCTAATTCCACTTATAAGAATCTTTTTAAGGGCTTTTACTGGACGAATGAACGCGTTTTTGGCACCACAAATGTTTCGTCGCCGACCTCCAATGCACAGATTGGTCTGCTGAATGATCTGGCATACACTATTCGCAACGATACGTCGCTGGGTATTCGGAAGGAATTTATTTGGTCTCCGTATCTGGGCTATAACAGCACCTATTACGAAATCAATACCAACATTGGTATTATCGCTAATCGAACCAACATTTTCAATACTGTCTTCCTGCAGTCCAACTACTATTTTACGCCTGCAGAGGGGGCTTGGAATGGCTCCTCTGGCATTATTCCGCAGACGCTGGATATGGCAGTTAAGTCGGCAACCGATAATAAGCTGTATAATTTTGCGGCTAAGGGCAATTTCAATTCCTACAGTGTAGTGGGTGGAACTAAGACTAGCAATACGAAGATTGCGCTGAATATGGAAGCCGAAGATACACTGAAGGGGAAACAGAGCACCTACTCTCCGTACTATAAGACTGCCTGCGCAAAAATGAAGGTTCCGCTTCTGAATGGCAGTTGCCCCTTTATCTTCTACGCAGGTTCGTATAACGGAATTGTTAAGTCTAACCTGTGCGCCTCTATTGAAGGTTTCTATACCAACGGCAGTTGCGTACTTCCGTAATTTTATATCGTAAAACATTAGTTTATATGTACCGTTTGAGGGAGCTGATTATTTCCAGCTCCCTTCTTTATAAAACATATCCCCAACATAAATGTATAAGATTATGATAAGATTCTAATTCTCATGTCACACTTTTATGACTTCAATTGTTAATTGTTAAGAAGTGATATATTTTTCAACAGAAGCGTTAGGGAGGGACTCCTATGAAACGATTTCACAAGATGCTGTTAAGCATCGCCGTCGGCGGCACTCTGCTGTTTTCCGCGCAGGCGGCCGAGCCGCAGGACGTTCTGCAAACCGTACTGCCCGTCGTGCAGCAGGAATGGCAGAGCACCGGCGCCGTCAGCACGACTTACTTTTCGGGGGACGATTACTTGATGCAGCTAAGTTCGCTTGTGCCGGAAAAGCACCTCTATACCGTCATCCTTTTGATGAAGGATACCTCCGATGCATCCATCTACAAATGCGGCGTATTTGACCCGCAGACGGGCAAAATGGTCGTGCCCCTCGAATATGATTCGATTGAGGCGACGCCCGATGGCGAACTGCTGCTCGGCCAGTGGGATGATGACTCGCCGCACTACTGGTTTGCCGATGCTGCCGGTGCGCTGACGCAGATCGAGCTGCCCACCGGATATACCAGGCTGTCGCCTGACAGCAGCGGCCTGTTTATTCTTTCCAAAATTGTGCAGAAGCCCATGAGAGATTCCAATATGCCCGAAACTGCGGAGGGAAATGTGACGCAATATGCCATTGCCGACCGGAATATGAACATCATTCGTGACAATATTGACGGCGGTGCCAGCGGCCCCTCTATTTGGCCGCCGGAGTACACAAACGGCGTGTTTATTATCCAGACCAGCGGCACACAATGGGAAACCGGTATGGCTTACCGCGGGTGCAACGGCACGTTCGGTTTGATCGACAAAACCGGAAACTGGATTGGCCGCCATGATTACCAGTCCCTCTCGTGGGCGGATCAGCATTTTGTCGCCCGGAGAAACGGAAGATACTACCTGCTTGACGGCAAAGGCGGCGAAACGCCCGTTACCGTACCGATGGAGATGTACCGGTACAGCAGCTGGGCGAAAAAGGAAGCCGATGCCGCGCAAACGCATGACATTGAAACTCGTTTTGCCTATCCGCAGTTGGACATCACCCGCGCGAAGTTCACCGAGCTGACGATGCAGCTGTACCGCACGATTTATCCCGACAGAGAAGTACCGCAGTCCGACAAGCAGTTTTCCGACTGCGAGGACGCGGAAATCCAGTCCGATGTGCAGAACGCGGTCGCGCTCGGCATTGTAAACGGCTACGAGGACGGCACATTTCGCCCGTACCGGACGATTTCCCGCGAGGAAGCCGCGGCGATGCTGAACCGGCTGTATATCGCCCTTGGCGGCACAGTAGATACGGTTTCCGGCGAAACCTACGCCGATGACGCGCAAATCGATGATTGGGCGCGCGACAGCGTTTACGCCATGCGCGAGAAAAACATCATGACCGGCAAACAGGACAATAAATTCTGCCCCAAAGACGGATACACAGCTGAACAGGCCGTCGTCACGATGGAGCGGATGTATCGGGCATTGAAATAAGTTTACTAAAAATTCAGCCGTAGAAGTTCAACTAGCGTTTTCAGCTGGTCGGCATCGCATCTGGTGTGGATGTCTGGACACGCTGCACCGATGCGGCAAGTGCTGCTGCGTTCAGGTTCATCTGCTGCGGCATTGGCACTTCCGCAAAGAGCGGAGCATCCGGACGCAGATCTGCTTCAGCTCCCGTTAGTACCGCACGTTTCTATCGATAGTATGTATTGTTCGATTGCTGAAACCCGCTCTTACCGACAGCCCACTGCTACGGCATTCTTTTATGAGTTCTGTTCATTTCGCAAGCTGTGACCGATGTTTTAACTCGATGGATATCATTTCAATACCTCCCCCAATACAGTGCAGAACGTTTCGAGACGTTACGAATCGTTCTGCTACTATGATCTCACGCTTCGCGAGATGCGGGATGGTTGACGGGTATCTCATATCTTGGTTCTCTTTTGCTTGGCTTTTATTTTAATGGGAGCAACACTTCCCCATGCTGCGATCAGAGCAGCATGGGGAAGCGTGGTTAAAAAATATTTGAGGGGAAATGTCACATATTACAGTACAAGATTGTTATATATAATATGGAGTAGAAATTATTTCAACCCTGTGTAAACTGGAGTTCAATATCACCGGTATTACCACCCGTCAGCGCGAACCAGATGGAATGTCCGCCTCTTAGAGCTAACTTAGCAGGCGTAGACTGGGTCGCAGAAACCGACTGCCAAATACCATTGATCTTGACGGTATAGCTACCTTCCTGAGCACGAGTGGGCTTGATGCGAATATAATTTGCGTTAGCGTTGGAGCAATAGATTGCATAAACAACACCGAAATTACCCTTATTGCCATTGCGTTTGAATGGAAGCGTGTTCGTCGGATCTTCGAATTCGCCACTGTTATAGCAGTCGATTACACGAGTGGAATTGGCAGTAATAGAACCGGAAACGGGATCGCCGTCCATGTTATTGTATCCGCCCCAACAAAGACGGAAGGGGTTGAGATTGGGAACAGTAACATTGCGTGCAACATTGGGGAAGAGTCCGGTGAAAGAAGTCGAAGCGCTATAGGGGGTACCGCTTGCGGCCAATGGATTCTGCTGATTCAAATCGGAAGCATTGACCAGATTGGTCCAACCTGCTCGCTTCAGCCAATCAGACTGGTACTTCACAACGATGATTTTCAGACGTAAATCGGAGCCGGAATTCACCTTGAAGCGCACGCGAGCATTGCTGATGTACTTGTTAGAAAGAACACCGGTATTGACGAGTGCGGTACATCCCTGATCAGAGTAAGCGGATGTTGCAGGATTGACCGTGAGAGTACGGTTAAGAGAACTTTTCTCAAACGAGGCCATCATACCCTGCTTATAGATTGCAGACGTTGCATTGACCATGGCGGATTTCAGCAGCGTGACAGAGCCAGACTGACTAGTCGAAGTGTTCTTAACGCAGATAGCCATAATTACATTAGTGCCAGTGCGATTATGCAGATAATATTCAGCCTCATAGGTCTTGCCAGCAGTCAGCTTAACATTTGTCAGTGCACGACCGTATGCTGCGGTATCCAGCAAAGCGGCGCTGATTCCTTCAGGACCATCGCCCCAGATAAGACCACCATCAATGGTACTGCCGTCATAATTGTTAACCTTATTGATCGTCAGTGTTTGTACACCATACATAAGAATTTCTCCTTTATGAATTTTGTTCGCGAACAACTATAAAAGAGAAAATAACTCCGCTTATGTAAACAGGAGAAAGGTGGAACTAATATGAAACAAATAGTCCACAGAGCACTCTCGGCCGCCCTGGCACTCAGCCTGTGTTTGTCGAGCGCGGGCGCAGCGTGGTACGGCCGTGATATTCAGCGGCAGGAAAACGGAAATTATGTGCTTTACGAGCCGTACTCGGATAAAAATATCATCGAAACACCGTATCATCTGTACGAACTGACGTATATCGGCAGCGCGGACGGCATGGCAGGCGTTCACAGCACGCAGGTTCCGTATTACTGCGCGAAAAACGGCAGCGAGATTTTCCTCTGGAACGCAAGCGGTCGAAACATCGTTTCCGACAGCGGACTCCACGCCGCCGGTTTTATCAGTGATGGCGGATACATGGTTGTGCAGAATGTGCAGAATGGTTTATACGGCGTCTGGTCAGCAGAAAAAGGACAGCTTACCGTGCCGTGTCGTTATCAGTCGGTTCGACTGCTGACCGGACAGTATGAGGGCGCCGAAGCGCCGCCGCCGGAAATTGTCGTGGCGGCCACGATGAACGGACAGACATGGACACCGCTGCGCCCCTATGACGGAAAAGTGTTCCTCCCGGGAGAATTTGACGAAATTTCGACGGCTTCCGGTCTCTTGGCTGTCCGCAAGGGTGGACGAACCGCATATTACGATATGCGAGAGGAAACGACGGCAGTACCGCAAACGGCGGCGAATCGCAGTCAGATGAGCGCGTGGGCTGCGGACGAAGTCGAGAAAGCGGTCATGGCGGAACTGGTTCCTGAGGAGCTTCAGCGGCAATATACAAAACCATGCACGCGACAGGAATTCTGTCAGCTGGTTGCGGCAATCACACAGAAACGTACCGGAAATACTGTTCAGCAGCTGATCGTCTATCGCGGCGGCACGGACAGCAGTTTTACGGACACGGATAATGCAGATGTCTTGGCATGTGCGTCGCTTGGCATTGTGAACGGCGTCGGAAACGGTAGATTTGCACCGGACGCCCATATTACGCGCGAGCAGGCGGCCACGATGCTGGTTCGTGCAGCGGGTATTCTCGACATCCGTGCCAATCGCGAACACACGCCTTTCAATGATGCAGATCGTATTTCGACATGGGCGAAAGCGGCCGTGGCCGAGGTCAGCGCCATGCAGACAGAGGACGGCGCTATGGTCATGCAGGGCGTCGGCAGCAATCGCTTTGCGCCGAGCGATCCTTACACACGAGAACAATCAATCATGACCACATACCGGCTGTTCCGGATGGAATGATTTCAAAGCTGTGTTCGAAAATATAAGCCAAGGAGGCGCAGATATATGACCAATGAAGAAATTAAAAGCATTTTAAAGGAAAAGGAGGTAAAGCATTTGTATCATGCAAATACGGTTGCAACGGCTTGTACTTTCTTGGAAAATGGTGGGCTTTTGTCGCGAGGATATGTCGAGGACCACGATCTTTTCCAGACATCACAGATGTCTGATGAAGATGATCAGCAAGTGGATGTATTTTATGATATCTTCTTCGATTCGGTTGATGTTCATAAGCGGGGAAATGATCGCAATAAATATGGCCCGGTAACTTTTGTATATTCTGTTGATGTAATCGACACATTATCCGAAGGGGAACTGCAAATTACAAAAGATAATCCTATTTATTGGGAAGCAGACCTGGCAGAAGAAAAAAGGTACTTTCAGAAGAAAACAGAACTGTTAAATTACTTCGATAAGAATGATTTTTCACAGCATATTACTATTCGGCATCAGTACCAACCACTTTCTTTTGAATATCTGGAAAAAATAGTAATAGATAATCCGAAAATTGACGATACCTCTTACTTTGAAGAAGCATATGCAGCTTTAGAAGAACGTATGAAGGAAAATAAGATAAGAGTACCCTTAAAGATTCGAACGTGCTCTTCAGGGTGTCATTGCAAGAAAACGTACGGACGCTATCAAAAGGGATACTTCTATCATCAGTTTGGTTTGCAGGAAAAGGAGGAACACGATGAAGGGCGCGCCTAATAACAGCAGTTTTCTCAATCAACGTAGGCATCAAGAAGCACCGGAAGATAGTATCTGCAAACGGGATGCCTTCCAGCGAGATCGAGATCGAATTATGCATTCGCGAGCCTTTCGTCGGATGATGCACAAGACGCAGATATTCAATGCCAATATGGGAGACCATTTCCGGAACCGCTTAACCCATACGCTTGAGGTGAGCCAAATTGCGCGCTCTATCGGAAAAGTTTTAGAACTTAATGACGAACTTATAGAAGCAATAGCTTTAGGGCATGATTTGGGACATACGCCATTCGGTCACGTCGGAGAAAAAACGCTGCATAAGATACTTATGTACGGAGCAGGATTAGAAGAAGTGAAGATAGAAGAAGGCTTTAAGCATAACTTCCAATCTCTTCGTGTTGTAGATGATCTTGAAAGCCGATGTGATGATTACTTAGGTATAAATTTGACTCTTGCAGTGCGAGAGGGCATCTTAAAGCATACATCGTTGAAAACAGAAGGCGCTTTGGTTGAATTCCCTAAGGGGCATTTCGAGAATATGAATTTAGAGAAGGAATCTTTCACTTTCGAAGGTCAGGTTGTTGCACTGGCAGACGAGATTGCGCAATGCACACATGATATTGAAGATGGCGTACGGAGTAAACTGATCTCTTTCGATATGATCCGTCAAGATCCATTTATCGAAAAAATTACTGAAGAAAACGGAATTTACCTGAAAGAACAAACGGAAACACCTGCATACGACACACGTGCATTTGTCATAAAGAGTATGGTAGGCTACTTTATTAAAGATGCATGTAAAACAGCGATCCCGAAGATTGAAGAGTATATAGATTCGTATTCGCCGGATTATTCGTCGCTATACAATTGTATCAATAAAAAATGTATTATGCTGTCACAAGAAGTCGAATACAACCGTAAAAGGATTTATAAAGAGCTGATCACCAATCGAGTAATCTGTTCTGAACAAATCAGCATTTCGGATGCAAAATCAGAATACCTGATTAAGCAACTTTTCCGAGCGTTTTATACACATCCGAAACAATTACCGGATTATGTGCTGGAAAAATACTGCAAACGAAATGACATGGAAATGAATAGAGCCAATTTAAAGGAGGACATGCTGCGAAAGGATCCTAATTTTATCCGAACGATTTGTGACCATATTGCAGGAATGACCGATCAATTTGCGGCGAGAGAATATAATCATTTGTATGTTCCTGAGTACAAATGACTTGAAACCTTTGTTTGATATGAATAATGCTGCAAAGTTATAGGAAAGAACGGATTTCATAAGCAGTCAGTCTGACGATTAGAATAAGTGTAAGACGGCTATCAGTAGAAGTTATCCCGCGATGTCCGGCAAGACGTACCGTGTATCTGCTGTGGGTAATGGCGTGTAAGGGTTCGCTGTCGGAAAGCAAGACGATGATTTCCAATACAATCAAGGCATGATACAGGCACGGAAGGTAGGTGAGTCCAATGGTGCATTAAAAAGTCCACATAAAACCGAACGGCTGGACACCTCACCGCATCAGCGGTGCATCGGACTTATTAAAACTCACTTTATAATGTGATTACAATGGCATTATGGATCTAATGTCGGGAAAAAATAATCGAGGAGAATACTTTATGAAACACCTGTTAAAAAAAGCGTTATCTGGAATTATAATCACAACAGCATTATTCAATTGTGCAGGTGCTTATAGTCGAGTTGATGCGATTGCTTATTCTGACAAATATGCCCTGACGGTAAATGGATCACCAATCGCAGGAGGATATAATAATTATGGTGATAGCGACTGCACCAACTATGTTTCTCAGTGTTTGTATGCTGGTGGTATGCAACAAGATAGTATTTGGAATAGCAAACTTTATACTTCCGGCACGGGGGTTAGCACTACTCGCAAAGATAGCACTGCATGGACATTAGCAGATGGATTAAAAAACTATTTGAAAGATAACAAAAATGCAACCAAATTGGGCGGTTGGGCAAAAACAGATACTCAATATGGCAAAAAATATGCAGATAATAATTCAAGCCTGACAATTTATAATACAGGGAAAACAGTATTGTTTTATGATTGGGATACAGATGGGAAGATGAATCACGCTGCACTGTTCGTAGTTGATAATGCGAAGTCTTTGGATACAGCGGATGGAAATGTGACAGGTGATTTGATCAACCAACACAGCTATTTTAGAAAACATGCTATTTGGCATGCCGACAAGCGTAATGCCCATGCCAAAACAACTACGATATACGCATTTGCGCTCAATGTATGAGGAGAAAATTATGAAACATAAGTATCATTATATTAGGCGATGTGGTGGAGCCTTGCTCGTTGGAATAGCCTGTTGCGGTTTGAGTGCCTTTTCGGCACAGTCTGCTGCGCAGAATCAGATGCAGCAAGTCCAAGATATTCAAACATCATTTATTGGTGCAATAGAAACTCAAATGGAATTGGGCTGTTTCACATCCGATAGTGGTCGTGCCACCGACTTAAACGAGAACGATCGACTTGAGCTTCAGAAAGAATATGAAGAAAAAGTAAATCGATATTATAGCACTGATAATGTTTGCAGAGAACGCTATATTGATCTGAATAAAACTTATTTAGATGACTCGCAAACTGATGTAATTTATACTGTTACCAGCGGTATCCTGGACTATCGTTTTCATTCAGTTCAGATATCTGCTGATGAGTTGACAGCAACTGTAGATGCTACATATGTTGTTTACGACAAACGCATATGCAGTAATGAATCACAGCAATTTGAAATTGCTGTACCGATTAATCAAGATACTGTCAGTGCAACTATGATACGAGAAAATAACATTTGGAAATTGCAGTCTATTGACTCGTTAGATACCATTTTTGCTGATGATGCAGTATCTGTGATTGAGGAAAGCAATGTGCTACCCTCGGTAGATGTTACAACATTTACACAGGATATAGATGCCTTTGATGCCATTTGCGAAAAGAATTATCCAACGTTCCAGTCTGCATTGAACGCGATTAATGGAATTGATGAACATGAAATCAATCCATTCAATATGCTAAATGAGGTGAAATCCGCTCAGGTAGAAGATGCCCAATAACCTTGCATGGATAAATAATATGTAAAAGCAGCCTGCGATCTCATGTCGCAGGCTGTTCCCAGCAATCCAGCAGTATCATATCACCGATTTCACGGTTAATCGTATTAAGACTAAAAGTACCCGCTCAACCATCCATACCTACCGCGCACACCTGAACTGTGCAAGAATAAAGGTACCCATAAAAACTGTGATCACAGTTTTTACGAGCAGAAAAAGCGGAGTTGTTGAACGTGGAAATCAAAGCAGTGAAACGGGAATATCAGATGCAGCAGTGGAAGAGGATTTTTCAAGAACGTCAGGAAAGCGGGTTGACCGTCAAGGCATGGTGCACAGAACGCGAAATATCCGAAAACTCCTACTATTACCATCTGTAGAAATACCGCAGAGCGGCGTGCAATATGTTAGAAAGCGGTCAGCCGGATTGCCTGGCAGAAATTCCACTGAAGCCTGAAGCTGCATCCGCTCACGCACAGCTGCGATTAACTACATCCGCCGGAACGCTGGAAATTTCGGATGCAGATCCGGATGTGCTTCGTCAAATTCTGAGGGTCATGTTTCATGCTGAATAATGCTACGGGGTTCAAAAAGATATACATCGCCTGCGGGTATACCGATCTGCGGCAGGGTATAGACGGACTCGCGGCTGTCATTCGGCGGGAACTGAATGCAGATCCGTTTCAAAAAGATGTGCTGTTTATGTTCTGCGGCAGGAAGCCGGACAAAATAAAGTGCCTTTTGTGGGAGGGCGATGGCTTTCTGCTGCTGTACAAACGGCTTCTGGACGGTAAATACCAATGGCCGCGCACAAGACAGGAAGTCATGGAAATGACGCAGGAACAGTTCGAATGGCTGATGTCCGGACAAACCGTTCTGCCCAGCATAAAAGAAGTAAAACCGGACAGAATTTTGTAATAAGCAGTAGGAAAACAAGCTGTTTTGTGGTATAATAATAACGGAAATTATGTTAGAGGTAGGCTGCGTCAAGTAATGTTCGCAAAAAGGCTCCTGAAAAAATGAAGTTAGGCTGCGGTGGTCAGTGCAGCCGCAATGGATTCCTGGCTGAGGTAGGCTCTGGAAACAGATCAGTCCTCGGCGTATTCCATGAGATACGTTGTCACCAGGCGAACGTAAGAGCTTTCGTTTGGAAAGATTCCAACCACGCTGGTACGTCTCCGGATTTCACGATTCAATCTCTCAAGCATGTTGGAAGATGAGATTTTTCGCGCGTCCAGCATGGGGAATGCATAGAAGGCCAGAGAATCTTCCAATCCGTCTTCAAGGCACTGAACTGCCTTGGGAAAGCGCTTGGCATAGGTGTCGATCACATCATATGCCCGTTTTCGGGCGATATCTGCCGTGGGCGCAAGCCAGATTTCCTTGAGTACCGCGGCGAAGGATTTCTTCTCTTTCTGCGGCACATAGGCCAGAATATTCCGCATGAAATGCACCTTGCAGCGCTGCCATGAGGCGCCGGGAAAGGATTCGCGGATTGCCGAAACCAGTCCGGAGTGAGCATCGGAAATGATAAGTCTTGGCGTGGAAAGACCACGATCCTTCAGATTCTGAAACAGCACTCCATAGGTGCTCCTGGATTCTTCGACCATAGGTTCAACGGCAATGATATTCCTATGGCCGTTTTCATCCACACTGCACACGATAAGTACCGTCATGCTGACAATTCTTCCATCTACACGAACTTTTTCGTACAGTGCATCCACCCACAGAACCGGGTACGCCGTACCGGCAAGAGAGCGATTACGGAACTCCTCGACCTGCTCATTCAGCCCTTTTGTCATCTCGCTGACCTGGCTTCTGGACAAATTTTCAATGCCGAGACTCTGTGCCAGCTTCTCCATTTTTCGAGTGGAAACGCCCTGCACGAAGGCTTCCTGAACCACTTGTACGAGCATCGCTTCGCTGCGCTTGCGCTCCGTGACGAAGAACGGAATATATCCGCCCTGCCGAACCTTGGGAACCATGAGGTACATTGTTCCCATGCGGGTATCCAAACGACGGGGACGATAGCCGCAGCGGTAGCCGCTCCTTCCGTCCGTGCGCTGACTTTTCACTGCTCCCAGCTGCTGATCCACCTCGGCTTCCATGAGCTCTGTGCACAGCCATTCCAGCATACTCAGCATCGGATCCGGCTGCGTCACACATTGCAGTAGCAATTCTGTCAGATTTGTGGTATTCTTTTTGTGAGCCATTAGGGTATCTCCTTTACTTGATGTTTTTGGGACAACTATCATTTTACAGGAGCCTTAATGGCTTGTCTATTTTCTGTTTGCTTTTGCGAACTTAATTATATGCTATCAATCATGTCATTTGCAGAAAGAAGGTAAAATGAAAAGAAAAGCAGATGAAGTAGGAGGCGTAAGTTGAACGTGAGTTATTCGGTTTTAGTAGTAATATTGGTAGCAATTACAGCAGTACTTGGAATTGTTCAGTTACTTAAGGAAAAGAGCGATAATGATATTTCAAATGTGATGTTGCAGACAGGTGTAGCATTGCTTCTATCAGGAATTCCGTCAATAGCAGAATTGATGCTCTCTTTAGTAGCAGTACTTTTCTCTAAAGAAATTCCGCAAACCGGTAACACGTATGTGTTTATGGCGGTAGGATTTATACTAATTATATTGAGTATTATTGTCAGAGTAAAGTTAAAAGAACGAATTTATGTTCTTAATATGCTTGGCATTCGAAAAAAAGAAATTAGCAGTGATAAAGCTAAGCAAGATTTAAAAATTGCGGATTACAAATTAAAGGAACAGGTGTTAGACATAATTCCTGTTTTCGATGATGGTACTAATATGGATGAAAAGGCAAATTCATACATAGTTAAGCAAGTTCGAGACGATGCTGAAAAATTTGCGGTAAAATCCAAGGAGAATGGAGGCTGCTTTACAGGTATGGCACCAATCCCTTATACAATCTTTGCTGGAACATTTTTAGGTGAAGCTGATGTTAATAGATATTTTGAATTTAATAGAAACGCCGGTGAAACATATTACGAATTAAAGAAAAAAAGAATATTCCAGAGAAGAAAATGGGAGGATTTAGAAATCGTTGATTGTAAGACGTCGAAAAATGCAACAGAGATTGTATTGGCTATATCTATTACTCATAATGTTATGGATGCAGACTTGAGCCAATTTGCGGACATGGATGTTATACGAGTAGGTTTGTCAGCACCTAAAGATAATGTCATAGAATTCCAAGAACAGCTTATGGAATATAAAAAGGTTATTCATGATTGTTTAGACATAAAGTTACGTGAATGCTTTCCAAATCTTAAGACGGTACATTTGGTGGCGTCGATACCAAGCTGTATGTCGATAGAAATCGGGAAAATTATTGGAATGGGAACTAATCGATTGATGGATATCATCGTTTATCATTATATACATTCAAATACGATTAAATATCCATTTGGGGTATATGTATCTGGAAGCAGAAAAGGAACATTTGTGAAAGTAGAATAGAAAGGCGAAATATGTACGATTTATCAAAAAGTTTTCTTGATTTTTATAAAAATCATGTTGTTTTACCAGCAGATAATCAAAATGAACTTAGAAAGAAAAGAGATTTGAACTTAGAACGATTAAAGGCTGGATTAAAAGAATATAATGAAGAACATAAAACGGATTTTAAGATATCTGAAACAAGAACACAGGGTAGCATGGCAATGCATACAGTAGTACAGAATGATGGTAATGATTATGATATCGATGTTGCTATTGTGTTTGAAAAAGATAATCTTGCTGGGAAAGGAGCTCAAGCAATTAAAAATGTCATTGTAGATGCCTTAAAAAGGAAGTGTACAGGCTTTACTACGGAGCCGGAAGCAAAAACAAATTGTGTACGCATAGTGTATGCGAATGGGTATCATGTTGATTTTGCGATATACCGTAGATTCAAGGAAAATACAACAGACAAGGAATATAAGTATGAACACGCAGGAAGTACATGGACATCAAGAAATCCGGCAGCAATAAATAATTGGTTTAATAATGAGATTACAGATAAAGGACAAGTTCTTCGTCAAGTGATACGTTTGTCAAAGATGTTTTGTAAATCTCGTGCTAGTTGGGTTAATATGCCAGGCGGACTTTTGCAAACGGTATTATGTGATGAAAAGCTACAGAATTATGATAGATTAGATGAAGCGTTTTATTACACAATGTTAGAAATAAAAAAGCACTTGGATAATTCAGTGGAAGTTAATAATCCGACAGATTCTTCGCTTTCTTTACTTCAAACTGAAAATCATCGTCAAAAGATGCGTAACTGGTGTAGTCGGCTTGATGGAAAATTGTCAGAGCTGGATATTTTGTTTGATGAGAATTGCAGTGACACAGATGCTAAAAATGCTTGGTATAAATTTTTTAATCATGATTATTGGAGTGCATCCTCAAAGTCCACCATATCAGAATCCTGTCAAAAGTCTCTGTATGCATTCAGCAATACAGAGCAGTTCATAGAAGATATGTACAATATGGATGAGCAGTATACTGTCAAAATTGACTGCATTATCAGTAAAAATGGTTTTAGAGATATGCCAATTCTGAGTTTTTTAGAAAAGTTTAATGGATGGTTGCCACACGGTTTTTCTATAGACTGTTCTATTAGCTATACGGATGCTCCACGATATGACATGATTTTATGGAAAGTTCGAAATGTTGGTGCTGTAGCAGAACAAAAAAATATGATACGTGGACAAATTCAAAATCGAGGTGCATCTATTCATGAAAATTCACAGTTTTATGGAGCGCACTACATTGAGTGTTATTTGATACAAGAAAATAAATGTATTGCAGTAGGGCATGTGGATATTCCAATAGATAATCACTGAGCTATAAGTCATATAGTGTAATATTCAGGTAGAGCTGACGTACCCGCCCAACCATCCGTACCTTGACAAACAAGTCCCGGGGCTCCGTTCAGTAGGGAAGCCCCGGGAATTATTCATTTCTGCCTTTTGCATACATCCGGCAGTTTTTCGGACCATGGAAGCAGATCATCAAGAAACGCCAGACTTGTATCTTCCATATGTTTGGGAATTTCGGTCAGAAGATACTTCAGGTACTCATAAATCCTCAAATGATTGGCTTTCGCGGTTTCAACCAGACTGTAAACAACCGCACTGGCCTGGACGCCGTGAATCGTATCAATAACATGCCGGTTGGCGCGGCCTATGGTGAACGGACGGATTGCCCGTTCGGTTGCGGAATTATCAATCGGAATTCGTCCGTCCTTTATCACCTGACACCGCGTTTCATCTGCCTGAAGAACATCATGCGCACAAAGCTGCTGCCTCAGCCGGTCATATACCAGACTTAGATACCGTTCCGAACACCGGATTACCCAGTTTGCCATAGTTGCTCGGCTCAAATTCAAACCGCATTGTTCAAATTCCTTTGCTATACGATACAGCAGCATGGCATTTGCGTATTTGCCGTTCATAATGGCGGCTACCAGTGACGGCGTGGCAATGCTGTTCCGCAGCAGATCTGCCCGGGAAGCGTTTTCAGCTTTTCTGTTGAGCGGCCAAAGAGACGTGCATTCATAACAGAAACCTGCTCGTTCAGAGAATTGATCTGCTTCTGCATCTGCAGAACCATAGCAGCCAGATCCTCTTTGCTGAGATTATTTAATTGCGCAGCAGAAAGCCATCGCCCTCCCACAAAAGGCACTTTATTTTGTCCGGCTTCCTGCCGCAGAACATAAACAGCACATCTTTTTGAAACGGATCTGCATTCAGTTCCCGCCGAATGACAGCCGCGAGTCCGTCTATACCCTGCCGCAGGTCGGTATACCCGCAGGCGATGTATATCTTTTTGAACCCCGTAGCATTATTCAGCATGAAACATGACCCTCAGAATTTGACGAAGCACATCCGGATCTGCATCCGAAATTTCCAGCGTTCCGGCGGATGTAGTTAATCGCAGCTGTGCGTGAGCGGATGCAGCTTCAGGCTTCAGTGGAATTTCTACCAGGCAATCCGGCTGACCGCTTTCTAACATATTGCACGCCGCTCTGCGGTATTTCTTCAGATGGTAATAGTAGGAGTTTTCGGATATTTCGCGTTCTGTGCACCAGGCCTTGACGGTCAACCCGCTTTCCTGACGCTCTTGAAAAATCCTCTTCCACTGCTGCATCTGATATTCCCGTTTCACTGCTTTGATTTCCACGTTCAACACCTCCACTTTTTCTGCTCGTAAAAACTGTGATCACAGTTTTTATGGGTACCTTTATTCTTGCACAGTTCAGGTGTGCGCGGTAGTATGGATGGTTGAGCGGGTACGACTAAAAAACAGTGAAAGGGGATACAAGATACATGAAGGCCATACGACCTTACAAAATCTTCCCCCTGATTTTCCCTCTCAGCCACCGCTTTTCGTCCACGAACGACCGGATCTGCACGACTACCCTATCCCCTACTCTGAACTCGTCATCGCTGAACTGCTGCGCGTAGCGGCAGACCACCGTACAGCCATCGGTCAGGCGGCAGAACACACCGCCTGCATATTTGCTGGAAATGGTAGCAATGCGGCTGGAGCCTACGGGATGCCGCAGTTCAGCGTGAACATACGGGTCCGTGCCGACATCGCGGACGGACAGGGCAAGCATATCCTCGCTCACGCTCAGCACTTTAGCCTGCAACTGCTGTCCGGCGCGGTACTCCTCGCGCATATCGGCCAGATAGGTATAGCTCATTGCCTGCTGTCCCATCGTCACATCAAAGCCGCAGGCTGTCACTGTAATGCGAGTCGGACCGCAGGCCAGCACAGATGCCGAAATCACATCGCCCTCGCTGATATGCTGCACGTTCAGCGCGTGCCAGCGCTGCTGCTCCAAAGCGAGCGAACGCGCCGCGACCGCACATTCCCCCTCACGGTCTACGCCGATGATGATGTAGTCGATTTCCGCGCCAATCACGCTGTTCGGGTTGATGCCGGTCGGCTCCAGCCAGAACAGCGGCAGCGGGATCAACACCTTCACCAGATGCCGCATGACTACCATGCAGGTCAGCTCCTGTTCCGCGTCCTCATCGGTCGGGAACGGAATGGTTTCCAGACCAATTACCGTGTTCCGCAGCAGCGAACGTGAAGAAAACGAAGCGTAAATCGCGTTCCATTCCTCGCGTTCCTCGTCAGACAGATTGCGGTCAAGCTCTGCAAACGCAGTCGCATTGAACTCTCTGCGCGAGGTCGAAAGACGTTCCAGCAGTTCTCTGGTATCAATTTTCATGGTTTTTCCCTCCGTTATGTTGTTTCAGTGTCAGTTTTCCATTCTGCTCCGGATACGCCAGCAGACAGGACAGATCAGACGGTATGCGCCCGGCCTGCGTCGCGTCCTCCAGCAGCAGAACCGTGAGCGTGGATGCAGGCTCTGCGACAATATCGCGCTCCGGCAGTGCGAATATTTTCTGTTCCCGCGAGAGAAAAAACACTCGCGCCAGCAGACCGGACTGCGCTCCCAGTGCGTACAGCGAATTTCGCGCTGTGCGTTCAAAAATCGGCAGCTCTCTTGGGAAAATCGCCAGAATGAGATCTATCGCATTCGGGATAAACGGCTCATATTGCGGTCCGGCTGCCGAGATCACGCCGTCAAATTCCCGCAGATAACCCGCGTCCCGAAGCTGGCGGCAGATGGGGCCTATCGCGTTAGGTGAAGTACCAAACTGCCGGTGCAGCAAGGCCAGCGCCTGACTTTTCCGCATACAGCCGGTCTTTTTCAGCACTTCCAGTAGGTATTTCTGCTCCGGACTCCAAAATCTCATGTGGGAAACCTCCGTTTCAGGCGATTTACCACCGGATCAAGCATTTCCTCGCTGCGGGACTCCATCAGACAGCTGAACAGTACCTTGGCGGCATACACAATGGCGTTCCTGCGGATTTCCAGATCATTGGCCTGTATCCGCAGCACCGCCGCCTCGGCAATCTCAAAGGTCAGTCCCCACAGCTTTTCGCGCACATAATCCTGCGGATAGGTGCAGTTGCCAATGCGAAGCTCGCTGCAATAATACAGCCAGTGCAGGCAGTCGTCCAGCAGATTGCGTTCCGCATCTACAAAATCCTGAAATTCTGCTCTGCGCTCTATCTCCTGCAATTCCGCACGTTCGCGTGTACGACCGATGAACGAACTCTCCTCAGTAAAACTGTTTTCTGTATTTCTTATCTCTTTCTTACTTGTGTGCGGTTTCGGCAGGTCTTGAACTGCGGTTTCCGCACCTCTTGATGTGCCGTTTTCGCAGGTCTTGCACTGCAATTCCGGCAGGTCTGATGCAGCCGTATATAACGGTTCTGCGTCCGTATCCGGCATTTCGGAGCAGTTTTCCTTGTTGCTGTCCATATCATCTTCATTTTCCAGACCTGCATTTTCGGCAGGTCTGTTTTCGTTTGCGGAGAACGGTGCGCAGTCGTAGGCGAACGACGCTTTTTCGGCGAAAACCACTTCGGCAAGATAAATACGGTTCGGCAGACCGCGCCCCTGCCTCTGCTCCCAGACAAGGTGCTTTTCGGTCAGCTCCTTAAAGCAGGAAATCGCCTTGCGGTACGAGATCTGCATCTCCCCTGCTAAATCTTCACGGGTGTAGATGACATAGACCTCGCCGTAGCGGTTCACCCAGCCGTTGCGCCGGGAAAGCTGAAATCGGTTGAGCAGAAACGTGTACGCTACCTTGCTTTCCAAGGTCATATCCGAATAGCCGCTGTCGCTGAACAGCCAGCGCGGCATCTGCATATGGTAATACGATATGATGTTGTTCAGCTTCATCAGCCCGAAGGATGGGCGATTTTCGTTATTTTCCTGTTTCATATGTCTTTTTCTCCTTTGTTCAGTGCGTCTTGTATTTCTTGCAGCTGCTGCGCAGTCAGTGCCGGAGCGGAACAGCCTTCCTCTTTTTCAAAGTGAAGCAGATTGGCATAAACAGCTTGTGCAGCAGACTGCTTCGGCTGTTTTGTCTGCGTTTTGCGGGGCTCTTCTTCCACCTCGTCCGTTTTGCCATGATACTTCGCGATAGACAATGTTCGCAGCTTTTTGAAATCTGCAAACTCCGGCGGCATGACCTTATACAGCAGCATGGGAAGCTGCCCGCGCAGCATGACGATGCTTTTCGCATTATCCAGCCTCAGTACCTCGTCCGGCTGCATCAGCGCCCGCTGGGTATTGCTTCGCGTCTGCGAATACGGACGGGACAGGTTCGCCACCGGCGAAAACAGCGGTGTCTGCGGCTGCTGATTATTTGTAACGCGAATGGTGGTCATGCCGCATTTTTCGCTGACGAACTGCGCGCTTGTCGTATCGTTCACGCCAAGACAAATCGTCGCGTCACAGCAGGCCGTGATCTCCTCCCATTCGCGGCGCGGATAAATATCGGCGAGCTGTGCAATGGACTGCACGATGACGATACAGTTCATGCGGAAACCGCGTGTAAACGCGATGGAACGCTTGAAATCGCCCAGTTTTCCGATGGATGGAAACTCGTCCAGTACGAAATTGACCGGCACCGGCAGCTTGCCGTCCTCTGTTTCGCGCCGCGCGTACTGCTCCAGCCGCGAAAATATCATCGTGAAAAACAGCGAGGACAGAAATGCGTAAGTATGATCCTGTGCGGACAGGATACAGAAATAAGCGCAAGGCCTGTGTCCGGGGAGCGTCAGGTCGATTGTGCTGTCGGCCGTGAGCGCGTCTACCAGCTTGTCCTGAAAAACATTCAGACGGTTGCCCAGACCGATCACGATATTGCCGCGTATGTTCTCCTTTGCCTGTAAAAACAGTCCGTAGGGGCCTTTGGCCGGGTGTCCGGCGGGCAGCAGCTTGATCTCACGGTCGATTGTTGCCAATCCATTATCGGTCAGCAGCGAAAGTATCCGTCCAAGCCGCCTCTGTGACAGAGGAAGCACGTTTCCCGAAACGTCTTTATCGTTCTGCACATAATACAGCAGTGCGGTAAGCAGGTTCAGTTCGGCTTTCGCCCAGAAATCCCCGGCTTCTTTCTCGGACGAGGTGTTGTTGATGATGGTAGCCGCGATGATCGGAATCAGGCGTTCGTCATAGTCGGCTTCGCCGATGCAGTTCCAACGGTCGGAGTGTTCCATCTCAAGCAGGTTGAACACGCGGACTTCGTATCCCATATCAGCGAGATAACCGGCGGTGCTTTCATACAGCTCGGCTTTTGGATCGGTGAGTATCATGCTCTCTCTGCGCTTGACGCACTGGAAGATCATAGGACGAACAAAACCCCAGCTTTTGCCCGTGCCCGGTGCGCCGATCACCAGCATATTTCCGGCAAGACCGCTTTTGCTGCTCGATGCGATGTACAGCGAAAAGCGGTTGTCGTCCAGCGGATCATCGCGGTGCTTGCCGTATATCGTGCCGGTGAGGTCGTCCAGTCTGCCTGTTTCCAGTACCGCTTTCATTTCCTCCGGCTTCATAAAGCGCGAGGTGCCGTGTGTGCCGTCCGGCAGAATGTCAAAGCCGCGTTTGTCGTGTACCGGGTGGTATCCGGACAGCCAGTTAAAGCCTCTTCTCGTCAGCAGACACGCCAGAACGAGCAGTGCGGCGGTGAGTCCAAGTCCGGTAAGCGTGAACGGCGCGATCAGATTGCGGAACGGGTTCACCACCCAGATGCTTGCGATATCGCTTTCTGCGTTGAAAGACTGCCGGATACCGAGCCGCACCGAGTTTACGATCATGCCGTAAAAGTACCAGCCCATGCCGCCGAGGACGGCATGCAGCCGCCAATCTGCGCTGTGCTTGGCTTTCCAACGCTCCAGACGCTTATTCAGGCGTTGTTCCAGTTTGGCAATCCGTTCAGAAAGCGGTGTCATAGGTCAGCACCCATTTCCAGAATACAGAGAGCCTGTTCGTCGATCACCGCAACATGGAAAAACGGCGGCGGAAAAATCTGCGACAGAAAGCGCTTCTGACTTTCAAATGCGGCAAGCAGTAAACCATGATAACCTGCTGCTCGTGCCTGCTGCGCCGCGCGGAATACCTGACGCAGCTCCATGTCCGCGACAATGCGGGCCGGAAACTGAAAGTCCGCGCTGAAGAAATCGCAGTCGGATAAAAGTGTGCCTGTTATCGGTGCGCCGAGCATTTTCGCCAGACGGGGACGGTAGTTTGCCACCTGCATCAGCCGAAGCTGCAATACACCGTCCTTGTTGCACGGTAGCAGATATGCCGGACTGATCTGCTGATAGAACCGGGCGTAGCTGACGCGCTTGCCGGTGCAGCTCGTCTGTTCTTCCAACAGTGCGCGGTAAATATCCGTGTAGCTGCTCCCGCACAGCAGATACGCCTGCTCGGTGCAGCCGCTGCCGAGCATGGCAGACTGCGCACAGTCTATCTCGCGCTGAATGATAACCCGCTGTGCCGTCTGCGGATAATGCACAGCGAACATCGTGCCGCCGAGCCGCAGGAAACCGGACACGAGACTGATGCCTATCGGGTGCTGTCCCTCTCTGCCGCGCAGCACCGATGCCGAGAGGTACCCGCCTTTCTCCCGGAGTGCAGCAAGCGAATTTGCGAACGGGTCAATGCCGGCGGCATACATGGTCAGTATCACAGCGGCGTTTTCAAATCTGCGATTGACACGCTGTGTGTGCCGGTCTGCCTGCATGGGAAATCCCTGTTCGGAGAGCCATGCATAACCGGCCGGTGTCAGCCGCCAGCCGTATGCCGCCGAGTACGGCCGCAAATACTTTTGCTGCACCAGCGCGGTCATAACAGACGGCCGGAAAATGCGGCGAAAATTGTGTTCACACTCACAATCTATGTTCTTGCACCACCCGATGAGCCGCATCACAGGCAGTATGGTTTGTACGCGCAAATAATCACCTTTCCTTCTGAAATTACCGCCCTGTCTTACCAGGTCGCGGTAATTGAGTTTGTGCTTTTGAAAAATTGAGAACTATCAGCATCGGTTTTACTTGCTTTTCTCCAATAACGAAAGAAAATAGAAACGAAAATGTCATTTCATTTCGACCTCCCGCACGGACGGTACTACCGCCCGTGCAGAGGTCCCTTTTTTACCGCCCGATCCACGTTTTTTTCACTTCAAAATAAGGGGCTGCAAGGACCTCGGTGAAGCCCTTTCCGTCCGGTACGCTGTCCAGAATCAGGCTGACCGTTCGGCTGTCATCGTCCTCGAACAGAACGCCTTTCAGCGCGTTCGTCACGCACTTCCATTCCTTGTTGTCGGGATCAAATGTGCGGCCTGTATACCGGCGGTCGGTGTGTTCGGTGATGATAACAAAGGTGCGGTCGTACCACGGGAGCGTGCCGCCCGCCGCACGGTGGTCATGCAGCATCTGAAGCAGTGTACTCTCGATGTAGCCGGTCACGCGCTGGCGGTTGCTCTGCAGGAGCGTATTCAGACGAATGTGTGTCCAGCCGTCACGGGTGACCTCCACCGCGCAGTGTTTCTCGACGTGGTGCGGCAGGATATGCGCCTCACGGCCATGCTTTTCCGGTTTGAGAAACGAGCTGTAATACCGCCGCGCCGAGAGCGTTGTATTCTCCAACGTGCAGAGCAGTTCATTCGCCAGATGGCTTCGCTTGTTGCTATCGTCTGCCTGCTCAAATGCTTTCGTCAGCCGCGTCAGCTTTTCCAGTTTGCCTTCGAATTCATTCATCGTTCGTAACTTCCTCCTTTGTCGGGTGTCTGCGGCGGCGCGCTTCTTCAATGTGCTGCCGCTGGCGGATTCGAGCGATGTCGCGCGGGTCGGTGGTAATCAGCTCATGCTCGCGCGGCGATGCGATAATCTGCACGCCCAAACGGTTGCGGCCTGCACAGAGCAGTGCCTGTCCGCGTGTGAAATTGGCGTGCATCTGCATTTCTTCGTCCGTCAGGTGGTAGTGCTGCTGAATGAGCGCGGCCTCTTCGGGTTCGGTCATCAGTGCAAACTTGATACGGCTGTTGTTGAGCAGTGCCTTGCCGAATTTGCCGTTTTCCAGTGCGAAGAAGTCCTCTAAGTCCTGCGAGGCGGCGATAGCAGACGCGCCGTAACCGCGCACGGTCTTGAACAGCTCCAGCACAAACTCCGCCGCCTGTGCATTAGAGCCTGCGCCGATCAGCGACCAGACCTCATCGAGAATGACCACCTTGTTCTCCGCGCGTGACATTCGGCAGTAATCCAGACAGATGTCCGCCGCCAGAAGTGTGCCGAACGGCAGCAGTTCCTTGCCGATTTCCGAAATATCCAGCACGATATATTTGTTATTCATGTCAATGTTGGTCATGCCGCCGAGATTTGCCGCCGAACCGGTCACGAAACGGCTGAGAATACCGGCAAGCGATTTGGTTTCTTCTCGTTCGTTCAGTAATTCGTAGAAGTCTGCCGGTGTCGGCTGCGACTTCAGATTGCCATATTCGTCATACAGACTGTCATTATCGCGGGTAATGCCGAAACGCTCATACAGCCGCATGAGTTCCACATCAAGACAGCTTTTCTCGTCCTCGGTCAGACCGCGCCGCAGCAGCGAAAAGTAAATATGCAGGCGGCTGATCTTGTCCGCAAGCAGAGAATCTTCACGGGTGCGGGTGCGCGTCAGTTCGGCGTTTACGTCCAGCGTCCGGCGGCGGATTTCCAGAAAGTTGATGCAGTCCGTAGAGGACGGCGCGAGTTTGATGTACAGACCGCCGATGGCCTCACACGCCGCACGGTACTCATAGCCTTTGTACGGCGCGATCAGGAAAACCTGCTTACTCTGCTGACGATAGCGCATGGCGATGAGCTGCAGCAGGTATGTCTTGCCCGCACCGGACATACCGAGAACGGTCATATTGGCGTTGCTGTATCGGTTGCCGTCGAAAATATCCAGCATACAGACCGCATGATTGCGCAGGTCCTCACCGATGAGGATACCGTTCTGTTCGCAAAGCTCCATCGAATAGAATGGAAATGCGCCTGCCGCACCGGAAAGCAGCGTGTTCCGTCTGGCTTTGCGGGCGATCTCCGGTGCAGGAGCGACTACCGGCAGGAATGAGTGAAACGCCTGTTCCTCCACGTAGTCACAGCGTTTGCAGATAATATCCTGTGATGCGCAAAGGCGTTCGACCTCCGCCAGACGAGTATGCAGCAATTCCTCATTTGCGGCCGTGACCTCAATGAGCGTGTACATATCGTAATAGTCCTCGTTTGCCGTGTTCATCTGCTGCTTGATGTACTGTCCGGCGTAAATCGCGCTGCCCATCTGCTCATAATCGGCGCGGGTGTCGTCTACATCACGCATACGGCTGCGGCTCCAGATGGTGGAGTTTGCGACTTTCGGCAGTATTTTCTCGCGCGGACGGCGAAGAAGGGTTGTCGAGAGAGAAATACCATCACCCATGCCGACCAGTGCCGCCAGCCAGCCACCGCGCACAAGGCTCTGATAGCCGTAACCGGCAATGTAAAGGTAGGCGTGATACACGCCGTCTATCACCAGATAGTCGCGGTGCGTCATGTCGATCGCGGACGGACAGATGAGGTCCATCACGCGCGTTGTGCCGTCTGACTGTTCGGATTTCAGCTTGCTTTTTTTAGGCTTGCGGCGCTTCTTTCTGCGTTTTTTCTCTTTGCGTGTCGGCTGTTCCGCAATTTCGGCATTTTCTTCAACATCGGTTTCTTCCGGCATATCCTCTGTGGGAATACCGAAATAGTCCTCCATCATCAGCCGGAAATCCACCGGCAGCTTGATGTTCCGCGCGGTCTGCTTGCACAGCATGGAAAAGACGGTTTCTACCATCTGATTGTCGATGTACTGCGGTTCTGCAACGGTCAGCCCACAGCGGGCAAGATAGCCTTTGGCGGTATCCGCAATCTGATAAAGCGCGTCTGCACGCTGTTCGGGTGTCTTGGCCGCCGGAGCCATGTCCGGCTCAAAGCGATACGCCACGAAAAAACGTGTCGTGAACGCGCCGCCCTGGATCATGCCGCGCACCTGCTCGATATTGTCCTCAATACACGCGCGACAGCTTGCGTCCGTTTCGGTTTCGGCGTACTCGTTCATACGGCGCGTGTACTGCTCCACATCGACCGGCTGTGACAGGCAGAGAAACTGTACGCTGCTCGGCGCGATTTTGAGCCATGCGGCCAGTGCGCCGACGATACGAACACGCTCTGCGGTGCTTTGCAGGAAAAAGTTCATTGGCAGCACTTCAAACAGTCCGACCAGTCCGCCGTCCCTTGTGTGAATGATGCCGCGGTCTATATCTGCAATCGGCAGACTGCCTTGCAGGTCATCGCTTGCAGCGGCGCGCTTTTGCGGGCTTTGTACGCCAAAAATCGCATCTTTTATGGTCATATTTGATCATTCCTCCCTTGTTCAAGATAATTCTGCGGTGTCTGCGCCAGCGGAAATATACGCTGAGAAAGCGGCTGAGCGAGTCGTCACGGATACCGAGCAGCGCAAAGCCGCAGACCGGTACCAGCAGGCACAGCGAGATCACCAGCTTTATCGTGAGCGACACCGCAAGCTGACGGGCGATCAGCATACAGAGACCGAGTGTCGGCGCGGCGAGCACGACCGCTTCGATGCAGTTGCGCAGTTCAAACATACCGAATACGCGGCCTGCATCGGTGAAATTCGCCGGAATAAAGTAAGTATCCTCGTTATCCATCTGCAATCACCTCGGTTTCCGGAACAGCCAGAAACAGCCGTCCTTTCTGTTCGCGGTAGTCCGCGATGGCGGCGGCCGCGTTGGCATTGCGGCGCAGCAGCACGACTTCCAGTGCGCGCGTGAGCTGTTCTTCGATATGTGGTGTCAGCGGACAGTCCATCAGCTCGATCTGACTGATACGCTGGATACTCACGCTGCTGGCCTGTGCCAGTTCCGCCAGTGAAATACGGTGCTTTACACGAAAAACTCTAAGTTTTAGAATTTTATCGCTGCGATATTCAATTCCCATTCGTTCCTCCTAACCCAGTACCCAGAAAGGCCCACCGGCGGCGGAGCCCTTGTTGCACTCGTTCAGAAAAATATTGATGTCCCACTCCTTTTGACTGCGTTCGTAGCTGGCGCAATCCGCAACCAGGATTTTGCCTTGGCTTGTGATACCGCGCAGCACGATGAAATGCCCACCGCGCGTGAAATGCCCCTGACTCATGATCGCCACGACCAGTTTCCCGTCCTGCAAAGCCTGAATCAGCTGTTTTCTGCTCTGCCCGATACCGTGGCAGGGTACGCCCCAGTGCGCCGCACCGTCCGGAATCAGGCTGTGATAACTGCCCGAACCCTCGCAGCGATGGCCGGTCTTGACCGACCACTCGCAGACCGCGGGCGGCGTGACCGTCTTGTTCGTCAGCGTGGAAATGCAGATAGCAAGCGAACTCGGTCCGCAGCCTGCGCCCGCAATCGTGTTGGTGCGGCCGTACATCTGACTTCCCCAGCGGCTGTCATACTGGCTGAAATACACCACATTTTTGGAATTTCCGCGTCCGGTGAATACAATATCGGACAGATCTTCGTCTGCGGTGTTGTCCGAGGAATCGACCGGCGCGGCGTAATCGCTGTCTGCAATCGTGTCCGCAATCAATGTCGCCCAGTCGCGCTGCTGTTCATCAAAGGCCAGCTTGTCCATCAGCTCGTCCGGTGTCATGTCGTAAATCATCAGAATGTACCCGACGAGTTTGCCGTCCGTGTACTTCGGTTCCAGTTTGTACTGCATTTTGTCTTTCATCGTCTGCACGATTTTGTCCTCATCGAGCAGAGCAACGTCCTGTTCGTGCAGGACTGATGTAATGGCAATCTGCCAGTAGTCATTCGTGTTCCCGAGCCGGGTTTCTACCGAGATGAACCCGAGGTCTTTCGGCAGGAGCGACACGAACAGTTCTACGGCCTGCTGCTCCAGCGACCGCTGACGTTTCCACGAGGCGTTCAGTGTCTGCGCCTGTGCGGTCATTTCCTGTATATCGGCAGATTTGACGCTTGGCGCGTCAAAAAGATTGCACGGTATTGCCGCGAGAAACAGCAGCGGTAAGCCGAAAATCACGGTAACTGCCGCAAGCATGGGTCTCACAAGATGCTTTCCGGCTTCGATTGCTGTGGCAGCTGCCGCGCCGTGCGGTCCGCCGGACCATGCGGCGTGTGCGATGCGTGCCGCCGCAACTGCTCGTTTACGGCTTGCGTTTTCGTCCTGCATGGCGTTCACCTCCGTTCTGCGGTATTATGTTGTTTGATTTCACCGGTTCGGCACTGCGGCGCAAGGTGCGCGGCTGACTTACCGGTGAAACGGGATTTTTCGGCGCAGTCTGTGCTTTCGGCGGCTGAACTGTGGGTTTCACGGGTGAAACCGGAGAAATATTCGGTCTTGCGGCGGCAGAAGTGCCGCGGTTGCGCTGCGGTGTAATGTCCGGTTTGACGGCAGCAGAATTGTATTTTGCCTGCGGTGCAGTATCCGATCGGACAGACTGCATATTAGATATTCTGTGGCTCGACTCTACATTCTGTGCAGTGCCGCCAAGTTGAGCAGCCTTCGACGCTACGGCACGTTCAGATGTCTGCATGATTGCAGAGGAACCATAATTTTCGGTATTGTGGCCAAAACTGCTGACCTTGGTTTGTGCAGAAGAATGATTTTCTGTATGCTCTGCGGTTTTCACTTCACGAATTCCTGCGGGACGCGGCGGTGTTACCGGACTGATACGTCCGGACTGCTGACCATGCGTGCCGCCGTTTTTCTCGGTCTGTGTGCTGTGTTCGATGGACTGCGGCTGAACCGAAGTATTTTCCGCGCTATGTTCCGCCGCCTGCGGTGCAATAAAATCGTGCGACATGGCACTATGCACCGAGGTTTGCGGTGTATTTTGTGAAGTGCCGATATTCTGCGCTCCTTGAACAGCCGATGCGCCGTGCGGGACAACCGGCGGTCTTGCGGACTGCGGAGAAACCGGCGGCGGTGTTTTCGCAAAATCATGCGGCAGGGGCCGTATCTGCGGCGCGACCGGTGTAATTCGCGCGGCACCGGAATGTGCCGGATTGCTCATGGTCACAAAATCGCCGTCCGTGAAATCGTCTGCGTCAATGCTGATGTCTGCATATTGATGCGGCATATGGGACGATACAGTATGCCGCGCAGACGAACCATAGGAAAAATTGCTGTTCTGCTGCGTATTGTTCTGCGTACTGCTGCCAGACGATGCAGAAAGCTGTGAAGGCTGTCCGTTACCGACTTGTCTGCCCATGCCATAGGCCAGCGGGCCGGACGGCGGAGCCGCAGCCGTATTGGTGGGGTGCGGCGGATTCGAGATTGTATTTTTGATAAACGATGCCGCGTGATGCACCAGCATGGCACTGAGCATACCCGGAACGTGATGATGCCCCAGCGGGTCGCCGGTGATAGCCGGATTGAGTCCGATACGCAGGATAATGCTGTCCATCTTTTTCGCCACGCGGACAATGCCTGTGATGAGCATGATCCACGGCACGATTGCCGCACCGGTTGGCGAATTGGACATGGCGGACAGCAGCATTTTCA
Organism: Agathobaculum hominis; assembly: GCF_014288055.1. Lineage (NCBI taxonomy): Bacteria > Bacillati > Bacillota > Clostridia > Eubacteriales > Butyricicoccaceae > Agathobaculum > Agathobaculum hominis. Next base: position 276,416 of record NZ_JACOPK010000001.1, on the reverse strand, counting down.
CGAACATCACGTTCAAAACCATCAGCGTACACATAGATGCAAACATTCTCAGCCAGCCGCGGAAAATCTCTGCGGTGCTTTTCGAGCCGCCCATTGCAAATGCCAGCGGCGCGCAGTAAATAAGTACGCATAGAATGACATATCGCTCCGCGACCTCGAAGAACAGCTTGATGATCTGCCACTGGATATACACATTGACTACGATGACCACCAGCCAGCCCGCGTTTGGCAGTTCGCTGAAGAAATCCTCGTTGAATGGCGTGAAAGTCACGGCTTTCGGCACTTCCAGCATCCGCATGATAACGGCGGAAAGGCTGAGCGCGATGTCGCATATCTGCCTGCTGCACACAAGCAGAAAGCTGAACATAGCCGTTCGCAGAAACAATCGTCCCGGTTCCTCGGCTTCAATGCCGACACCGGAGGCCATGGAGCGTAATGCCTGATACGCCAGATTGCCGATGAGCAGCGCCCAGCCGACCGCCAGCAGAATGGTGGCAATATCCTTGACGACCGGCACGCGGGACGCAAAATACGAGGTATCTACGCGCAGCAGTGTCATAAGCTGCCGGAGCAGTTTCTCCACCATCTCGTACCACATCGTTGCCAGCCATTCGAACAGCGCTTTGATAAGTTTTTCGAGAATATGATGACCCCCTCTTGTATTAAAAGCAGAATACTCATATAATAATAGTAGAATAAACGGAGGTGTCTGATATGAAAATAAAGTCTTCTACCACGTTGAGAAATGATTACAATACTGTGTCCAACTTAGCACATGAAACGCAGGAACCCATTTATATTACCAAAAACGGAGAAGGTGACGCTGTTTTTATGAGTGTTGATGCCTTTGAAAACCGTGAAAAGGTTTTGCAGCATCGAGCAGCTGTCCTGGAAGCTGAATTTTCCCGCCTGAATGGCGAGCCCACTTACTCTGTGGAAGATGTTCGTGCCATGCTGAAGGAGAAATATACGAATGCCTAAATATAATGTGCGTATTCTTACGCCTGCATGGCAGGATATTGAACGGATCGCTGATATTCATTTGTCGGCAGTGGGTCCTCATTCGGCAGAAACTATTACCAATAAGTTGTTGGACAAAATCGACCTTTTAGCCGAGCAGCCGCTGATCGGACCGTTGCACTCAGATGACTTTTTAGCTATGCGGCAATATCGTAAGCTGATTTGTGGCAACTATATTATTGTGTATAAGCTGATTGACAGTACGGTATTCATTTATCGTGTCGTTGATGGACGAACAAATTATCCCAAACTGCTTTATTAAATTACTCCAGCGTCGCCAGACCGTTGAATAGCGGACGAACATAGGCGATAAAAGCTCCAATGCCGTTGATAATGACCCACGCGAGCCAGACACGTTTAAGCCAGTCCCAAGCCTGATCTGCTTTCTGCTGCGTGCCGGACATTTTTGCGCCGATGACTGCAACAGCGGACATCAGACCGGCGAGCACCGTGGAAACGCCTGCGATTTTGGTGTAAACGTCTTTGATAATGCGGTTTGCGGCGGTCCACATATCTTCGACCGCGAAAGCGTGCGGCAGATAAAGGGCTGCCAGAAGCAACAGAATCAGTGCAATGCGGTACGCAAGAAAAACGCGCCGCATAAGCTGCGAATAGTTGATAGAAAGATGGATTTTGTTCATAATTTCAAAGGTTCCTTTCGATAAAATTTGACGCAAAAAAAAGAAAAACGGAAGCTGAATAGCTGGGTGTACGTAAGACAGTATTGCGCTAAGATTGACGAAGCGGCACGAAACCGCATGAAGCTGATCGTGCGGTCACTGGCAGAGCAAAACGGCGTGACCGAGCAACTGAAAGCTGAAAACCAAATGGAATGGGTGCGGCAGATGAACGCTTGCAAGGCACAGGCAGAGGAGATTGTGAAAGCGGAATTGATTTATGATTGAGCGAGAAAGTCCGGGCAGAAAACTGTTCGGACTTTTCTCATATATCCAAAATGACGGTAGAATTGTTCACAATTTTATGGTATAATTTGAATGCGAAATTAAGCAACAAATCGGGATTTAAGGAGGTCTTGTATGAAGAAAATAGTATGTACAATGCTATGTATTATGCTTTTATTTGGTTTGAGTGCTTGTGGTGGAGATGTCAGTGAAGTAAAAACTCATAATGTTGAATCTGAGAGCTATTCAGAAGAGGATATTAAAGCCGCTATTGACACAATAAAAAAGGAGTTTAAGAGTGACTGGAAAGGATGCACTCTCACAGAAATTTACTATGCCGGAGATGACTGCGCGAAAGATCATAAAGATTGGGCAGACAGAAACAATGCAGATGAAGTCATTGTTTTATTATCTTCATTCGATGTTGATTCATCTGGTGGAGACGGGTCTTTGAATCCAAATAGTACATACAGTGATTGGAAGTGGATTTTAGTTAGAACAGATGGCGGAAAGTGGCAGCATGTTGACCATGGATATTAAGTCAAATTCCAGTTTGTCGAACTGATAAAATCCCTTTAGGAACTAAAGGGCGCACTTCTATACTCTCCTATCGGGAGTATGTGCGTCCTGCGGAGCTTCATTCCCGGTCAGCAGAAAAAAACTGCCCGACCGAGAATGTTTCGTCACGACCTTCCGTCAAGGTGGCTACACCCCCTTGCGCCGCTTATGCGGCTATCCCTTGTGGACTTGCCGTCCGCAAACGGTTTTGACAAACCGTTTGCCGCCAGCAAGTTTGAAGATTAGACATAAACAAATCCTCCGCATGGTCTAAGCCATACGGAGGATTAACTGTTTTACGGACACCCGTCTATGAGCTTCCGTTTCTTATTTAATTTCCTGACCGACTACGCACAGCCGATAAGACGGCTCGTTGGCAATGCAGGTCAGCAGGGTGATGCGATTGTCTGCGGTGGGATTGAGAACGGCGGTGTTTATCGCCGCAATCCGTCCGGCCGAGGTAACGCGGTACGTCCGTACACCGAGCGAAGTGCGGTAGGTAATTACATCGCCTACCTGCACGTTCTTCAGCGTACCGAAATACGGCCACGAGCCGCGATTGTGGCCACAGAGGGCAACATTTCCATTCCAGACCGAAGTACTGTCTACATGGCCGGCACCTTTCCGCATACTTTCGTATGTTGCACCGGGATAGACATACGCGAACAGCTTGCGATTGCCGATGGATACCGCACCGAAATGACCGTTTGTGACGGTGAGCTGCGTTTGAGCCGTATAACTGCCGCTTTCCGCGCCTGACAGCCGATTGAACGACACGTTTTCCATGCCGTTCAGCTTTTCGTCTGTGTTGATCTGCTGCTCTACGGCGTCACCCCACGGATCAACATACGAACCGACCGGAATAACAGGTGAGCCTTCGCGGGGCGCTGTGCTTTCCGCACCCGTCCCCATACCGGCGGACGGAACAATGATAGCTGCACCGCCGGAGTTGTCCGCGCTGTCAATATCCAGCGCACGATTGGACGATGTGGGTGCGTAGAAATGATTCGGATACAGGTCTGCGGAGTAGTGATACGCAAAGGCAGACGCAAACGGGAACGTAAAAATGCCGCACATGAACGCCGTGCAGCATAACAGTTTATGTTTCATGGAAACCTCCTCCTAAATGAAAACCTCGCCGCTTGTAATGAACGGCGAGGTTTTTGCGAACATAATTGAATAACGTAGTTTATAGGGCTTTTAACAGGAATGCCATATACAGAGGGAGTGTTAGAATCTGGTCATTGCGCCCAATATTATAATCTCCAAGTTTAATAGCATGGGAAACATGATATTTTTCCGGGTGACGCAGGATGGTTTTAGTGCTTTTGGTGTTTCCATCCGATGCTTTGACCTCTACAAGTGTACATTCACCGTGATAGCGAATGACAAAATCAACTTCCAAACCAGAGTCCTTATGGAAATAATATAGCTTGCGTCCCATCTTCGAGAAAATATCTGCTATTAGATTTTCAAAAATAGCACCTTTATAACCATATAAATTTCCTTGCAGAATGTCATATTGTGTACCATCTTCCAGCATACTTACAAACAATCCTATGTCACGCATATATACCTTAAACATATTTTCGATTGAATTGCCGTCCAACGGTAATTCGGTGATAGAAAGGTTGTAACAGCGCGTGATGATGCCGGCTTCTTCAATCCACTGAAGACTGCCTGCATATTTAGAAGAGGTAGCTCCTTTTTTGACAAGTGAATACTGGAATTTTTTATTTTCTTTAGCCAGTTGACGAGGAATGGACTCAAAGCATTCTGTTATGCAGGATTTATCTTTTTTATCCGCATATTTTATCATATCATCTTTGTATGAGCGCACAATATCTCGCTGGATTTGCAGCACACGATCCAACCGATGCGTATTGATAAAAGCGTTTACTGCGTCAGGCATACCGCCAACGACGGCATATTGCAGCAAGAGTTGACGCATACGATGATGCAATGCGTCAGGAACTGGTTTTTCCTCTGACAGACAGTTTTCCAGTATAGAAGTCAGCGGAGGTTCAATTCCATTTGCCCATAAAAATTCTTCAAAATCCAGCGGATACATATCGATTACAGTTTCAGACCCTACGGGCACGGATTTTGGTTCCTTTCCGTAACCCTTTACACCGAGCAGCGAACCGGTAGCGATGACATCGTATCGCCCGTCTATACGGAAAAATTTCAAGGCGGTGCGTGCCTCGGGGCAATCCTGAATTTCATCCAGAATCAGCACGGTTTTGCCCGTTTCAAAAATTGCGTTTTTCCCAAGAAGAGCAGACAGCATCATTACGATATTATCCGGTTCCAGTGAACCGGAAAAGACAGAGGCATAGTCGGGATTTTCAAAAAAATTCAGATATACAACATGCGCATAGTTTTTCTTGGCAAAATCCAACACAGAATAGGTTTTTCCGCACTGACGGCATCCCTTGATAATCAACGGCTTATGCTCCGGATCGTTTTTCCAGTCTATCAGACGCTGTTCAATTTTTCGTTTCAGCATGAGATTACCTCCATCTGATATAGATATTATATAATCATAGTATATCCGAAACAAAAACTTTTTACAAGGGACTTTAGCTCAATAGCGCAAACTTTTTCAAGTGACTTTTCCGCAAAATCATCAACTTTTTCAAACGACTTTTCGAGAGAAGTATCAACTTTTTCAGGGGACTTTTGCTAAAAGCAGCAATTTTTCATATTCTCACCCCAAACGCATAATCGCTTCCCACGAACGACTCAACTACATGATGCTGTGCCTCACCGCCGGTTTCAATGGCAATATCGCGTCCTACGAGGCGTTTTGCCAGCTTGCGGCGCAGAATAACGGTATATTCTGTTTCGGCGTGACCTTGCAGCGCACTCAGCCGTATTTTCGGTGTCCGAACGCGCACGAATTGGCGGCTTACCACATCGTGAATGCGGCGTTCCTCGTTGTAGACATAGACGCGCGCCGTGTGCCAGAGAATGTATCGAACGATCAAAAACACCAGCAGGAGAACGCCCGCGGCGCAGACAATTACGATCTGCGAAAGCGTTACATCGGGATCTAAAAACGGCATGACGGGTATTTTGCTGCCGACATAAGTTACGGTATACGTCACATGATCCACGCTTGTTTTTGCAATTTGCCCGCGATAAACGGCCCTGGCTTGATAGCCGGTCGCAACCTGTCGGCTGGTGTAGGTAGTTTTACTGTAAACCGCGGTAGCTGTCCAGCTGTTCGGTACATCGGAGTCCGACACATTGGCCGCCTCTGTCCATGTCAAACCGGTGCGCGGCAGGCTCAAACCGTCTGCCTGAACCGCTTCGGGGACGAGCGAACGGTCATTGTACGGCAAGGTGTAACTTTTCGTGACGCTGTGCGGGTGACTGTCCGTTACGGTTTTGTATCCGGTCGCTTCCACCTTGATGCTCTGCAAATCAAGCGTTAAATCACCGATAAACCCGTCCTTAGCATAGGTTTTCGTGACCGGAAACCGGTCAATAACCGTCGCTAAATCGGCAGAGGGTGCGTCTATCGTTACCATGTCCTCCGCGTCCTTTGTATCGGTTTTATACTGTATCGATTTGTCCATACGGTCATAGCGATACCAGTAGCCGCCTTGCGAAAACGGTTCCTCTTTGAGTGCCGCCGGATCAAAGTCCGGCGGCATTTCATATGTTTTCGTCAGCGTAGGAATGCCGTTTATCTCAATCGGTTCTACCGCGACCGGCGTATAAACCGCGTGATCGCCGGCTAAAAGCACCTGTTCGGTTTCATCTGCTGCGCCTGCCGCACCGACGAGCAGTGCGGCCAGAAGTGGCAGAATCAGCCACCGTATTCTCTTTTTCTGCATTGATTTCCCTCATTTCCGTAATCAATAGCCGGTTTTCGGCAAAGTCGGCTTGGTGTAAATCGGTGCACGATGAATTTTCGTCACCCATGCACTGGTGGAGTTATCCCATTCGCCCTGATACGAGCCGCCGCAATCCACACGGTTTGTAATATTGTATCCATTTGCCATATACGGCGGCACATAGACGTAAACCGTTGCCTTTTCCGTCATCTTGAATCCGGCGGGGACGGTGGCAAACTCATAGCGAATATCGGTCACATACTCACCGATTGCCAGTTTGAGCGAACCGGAATCCACCTTGAACGAATAGCGGTTGGTGGAAAGCAGGTTGTCCGCAAGCGTTCGATACCCGTTTTTGTTCGTCTTATAGGTGATCTTATACCATACTCGCGTATTGTATGTGCCGGTGGTAATCGTGCCTACGCGAACTGCATCCGTCGGGATTCGGTCATGCCAGAAGAAATTATTCAGCGGCACATTGGACTGATTTGCAACATTTGTGATGTCATAGCGCATATTATTGCCCGCATCTACCGTGTAATTTCCCGTTTTCTTAATGCTTGTTTTGATGCTTGCGGCATCGTTATACATCTCGATGCGGACCACATCGCCCTCGACCTTCAGTTTGACTTCAACTTTCTGCGTGTTGAGCTGATAAAATCGCGGAGCCTTAATTTCACGCACAAAGTAGCGTCCCAGCGGCAGCGGATTGGAGGCTGCTATACCTCGAGAATCTGTGGTAATCGTATCTACGATACGTCCGGTTTCCGCGTTTTCAACCTCAAACACCGCGCCTTGCAGCAGACTGCCTTTGAGCTGATTTGTGACCGGATTATCCTGCGAGGATTTCTTAACCACCTGAATTTGTCCGAGAACCGGCGTGTTTTCCACGACCAGTTCGGTCGTTTCTCCTCGGCGGATACGCAGCGTGCGAACCGTGCTGTCCAGTACATAACCCTGTGCCGCCGCGATTTCCTCGACTTTCAGCTTGATTTCGCTCCTTCCGTCCGTCAGAATGTCGCGCAGCTCGATATAGCCGTCCTGGTCGGTAGAATATTCGCCAATGAGGTTGTTGACTTCATCTTTTACGAGGAAACGAACACCGTAAATGCCTTTCTTAGTTACGGCATCGATTTTCTTAATGCGGATACTTGCCAGCTTTTCATTTTGAAATTCAACGGTCGCCAGCTCACCGGATTTGACAATGACGTTCTGCGGTGTGCTGTCCAGACGATAGCCCTCCGGACACGAAAGTTCCGTGACAACGTAAACGCCGTCCTCCAGACCGCTGACTGTCGCCAGACCGGCGGAATTGGTGGTGTATTTGCCGATAATTTCGCCGTTTGCCTTGGCAACCCGGAACACGCAGCCGCTCAGCGGTTTGTTCGTGCCCTTGATGATTTTGCGGATTTGCAAACCGTAGCTGCGGCTGTTCGAGAAAACGACCTCGTAGATCTGACCCTTGCGGAGCTGCACCGTTTTCGGCGTTTCGTCGATCACATAACCGGACGGCGCTATGGTTTCGGTAATGATATAGGTTCCGGTGTCAAGTTCAGCAAGATGCACAATGCCGTCTGCATCGCTTACAACATTTTCACGGACAACGCTGCCATCGCCGCGCGTTACCTTAAAGGACGCGCCCGCCAGCGGCTTGCTGGTCTGTGCATCAACCTTTTTAATGAGCAGACCGGGTTTCTTCTCATTTTCGAGGGTAAGCGTATAAGTTTTGCCCTTCTCCAGCGATACCGGGTGCGGGGTCTTGTCGATGATGTAGCCGCCGGGGGCCGTTACCTCCGTTACGATATAATCTGCGGCATCCAGTCCCTCGACGAAGGCTGTACCGTCCTCGCTGGTGCGAATATCTTCCTTGACTACATCGCCGTTTGCGCGAGTCAGTTTGAACACAGCGCCAGTCAGCGGCTTCTTGGTTTCGGCGTCGATCTTGGTGATAGACAGTCCCGGCTTCTTGGTGTTCTCAACCGTAATCGAAGTATCCTTATCGGTCGTGTGTTCGATCTCCAGCGGTTTGTCGTTGAGGATATATTCTTTCAGCGTTGCAACTTCCTGCACCTTGTAAGTGCCTGCCGGGGCCTTTTCGATGGTGATTTTACCGTTTTCATCGGTGGTGTAGTCACCGAGCAGCACACTGTCGCGCCAGATTTTGAACTGTACGCCCGCCAGCGGCTGCTTGGTCTGGCTGTCCACCTTAACGACCTCGAACTTCTTCTGTACGGTGTTGTCCACTACGAGATCAACATTTCCGTCCGTCGTATGCTCGATGGTGATCGGTTCCTTGTTCAGCACATAACCGGCAAGAGTGTGATACTCGCGGAAAGTATAAGTGCCGCTGTCTGCGTAGGAAATCGTGAATTTACCGTCTGAACCGGTGGTAAAGTAGCCGATGCTCTTGCCGTCCTTAAGGCCTTGGAAAACAACGCCCTGCAACGGCTTGCCGGTATCCTTGTCGATCTTGGTGACGGTAATGTCCTTCTTCATCACATTGGGAATAGTGAAGAAAGTCGGGTACTCGGAATTGTTTTCGATGGTGAACACCTTTTCATTCAGCACATACTTCGGGTCGGTAATGACCTCCTGCGCCTGATAAGTACCCGGCTCTGCATACGGAAGCCAGATACGGCCATCAGCGCCGGTGGTGTAATTGCCGAGCAGCTTGCCGTCCTTGTAGATGGCAAAGGTTACGCCCTCGATCGGCTTGTGAGTTTCGCTGTCGATTTTCAGAATACCGAAATGCTTCTTGATGGTATTAGCAAAGGTAAGGGTCGGGATTTCAGCCTGATCCTTAATGAGTTCAACCGTCTGATCCGGTGCATCCATGTTGTAATGCTCGGTATCGCCGCCGGTTTCCTTAACGCGGTAAGTACCCGGCTGGAGGTTTTCAACCATCGCTTCGCCGTTCTGGTTGGTCGTTACGGTCGTAAGGTGAGCATCGTTGTAGTACACATCAAACTTCCAGCCGGACAGCGGAACCTTGGTTTCCTTGTCGATTTTCACAATACGGATGGATAATTTTTTTGTATTTGCAACATTGACTTCGCGGATGAGCTGCGTCGGGTCTGCGGTCGGGTCAATGTATACCTCGTGTACCTGCTCGTCGCGGAGATAACCCTGCGGCGGTTCGGTTTCGACTACCTGATAAAATCCCTTGGGCAGATCGTACAGTCCGGCATTGCCGTTTACATCGGTTTTTACGGTTGCAAGTACCTGACCATCGCGGCGGATTTCAAAGGTTGCGCCCTCCAGCGGCATCTTGGTATCTTTGTCGTACTTGTAAATCTTGATGCCCGGTCGCGGAGCGTCCTTAAAGGACAGCTCGATGTCCTTGGAGTTATCCCATGCAAAGGTCTGAATATCCGAACCATCGGTAGCGTAACCCTCCGGCGCGGCAATCTCATATACCTCGAAAGAGCCGGTCGGCAGGTCGCGGCCCTGTACTGTGATTTCTCCGAGTGCGTCCGTAGTGAAGCTGTGTTTATAATCGCTGTCAATGCCTCGAATTTCAAAGGTGGCGCCCATCAGATTGCGGCCATCCGCACTGCTGATTTTGTGGATTTTGAATGTATGGTCAGTGCTGTTTGCAAGCTGCAATTCGATGGTCTGACCGCTTTTCGTGCCGGTGTTGACCGTCTTTGCCGGGAGCAGCGTGTAGCCTTTCGGTGCGGCGGTTTCTTTTATCGTAACGTTGGTATTCAGCGGCAAATCGTTGAAAACCACCTCGCCGGACGCGGAAGAAACGCCGGTCAGTGGTGCTTTTTGTCCGGGGTAGGTCAGCTCAAAGGTACAGCCTGCCAGTCCCGCACCGGCTTCATCGGTTTTCAGGATACGCACGCGAACCGTACCCTGTGCGACCTCCTGATTGACGAAAACAAGCTGTGCGGCAGACTGCTTGACCGCCGGTTCGACCAGAATGACCGGCTGAACACCGCTGGCGTTGGTCGATGCAACATAAACATCATAGCGGTCTACATTCATCGTCGCGGTAACAGCAGTCTGCAACTTGGTGTCTGCCGCGTCCATCTGTTCGGCGGTCGTTTTCGGGATACACAGCAGAAAGGTTTCGCCGTAAGCCATGCCATTGCCGTTTTTGTACAGCGTTTTGTCATTCCGCACATTACCCAGCGTCAATGTGCCGTTTGTGCTTTTTGTACCCGTTTCGCTCATCAGAAATGCGCCGGTCGGCAGTTTGTCGGCTTTGAGCGTGATTTTATTGCCGCGTACAAATGTTGCGGAAGCCGCCGCCATCGGCAGAACCAGACAGATCTGTCCGTCAATCTGCTTTTCTGCGAACACACCGGATTTGATGATACCGCCGGTCAGATTGATTGAGCCGGTCTTTACATTTGCTGCGCTGTATGTGCTGCTGCCCGGTGTATAATTGATCGTGCAGCCGGTCCACGGCGCATGATTTTTCCCGTTCGGGCCCCACACATTGTAGAATGTGTTGCCGTATTCCAGCATCTTGATTGCTGCATACAGTGTCAACGCCTCGGAGGTGGTAGATGCGCTCAGCGTCTTGCCGGACGCGCGGTAGCCGAGAGCCGTAGAACTTGTGTAGCTCACGCCAAAGCTGCTGTTCGCTGCAATCTGTGCATCGCCCAATGCAACCCAGATAGCCGCCTGCGACGCGGAAAAGTACATATCCGCTGTGAAGTTGCTCGCGGTCAGCGGTGCCTGCACCCAGCTGATAAACTCGTTCAGAGTCGTGCGGGAATCGCTGCGTGTCGCCACGCCGTAAACGTGCATATCGGAAACTTTTCCGGTAACGGTATACGGCTTGCCGCCGGTTCCCGGATTGGTTTTCGCATGGTCGGCGCAGTATGCGCGAATTGTCGTGCCATCCGATGCTTTGGTGTACATCGGCCAGACATTGCGCGGTGTACCATTCTGCTGGAACCACGCCTTGCTGACGCCCTTGTCCGCCACATTGTAGGTTTCACCGACCTTGATTTCGATAGCAGAGGCTTTGTTGTCCTCGTCTGCCGCACCGGCAAGCGGTACGCTCACCGTCATGCAGGAAAGGGCGGTCACAGCTGACAGAATAGCCGCTGTGAACCGCTGAGGGAGAGAAAATTTCATAAAATCACCTGTTTCTTTGCAAAATAAAACGAGAGATCGTGAATGACCTCTCGTTTGTGCGGTTAATTCGGATTAAAAGCAGCCGAACGACTGAACCGCATAGAATTGCCCATATTCATTTTGGTCGATAGCCACGCCGACCGCATTGACTTCCTCGCTGAGAATCCATGCGCGGTGCGGCTCAGAGTTCATGAAGCAGTTCATCATGGACTGCGGCGTGGATACGTCTGTACCGCTGAGAATATTCTCGGCGCAGTAATTCTGTGGTGTGATGCCAATTTCGTGCATCAGATCGACCTTGGTACCGTTCGGACGCTCATGCGAAAACGAAACCATGATTTCCTGTGCGCGGACCTGCGCCATCTCGTGCAGGGCATCGTTCGCCTGCGCGGGCGGAAGACCGGCAGTTTCGCGGGCTTCGTTGATTAAATCAAGCATTTCCTGCTCCAGTACGGTAAAATCTTCAGAAACTGCCGGTGCTTCGGTTGCGATGGGCGGAGTGGAAGGTACGGTATTCTTTATTTCCACGACCTGTGCCTGCGCCAATGTGTTGCCTGCCGCGATACAGCAGAGTACAAGTGCCTGTAGGTTCATTTTTCTCCCTCCATGGTGGTGCGCGTGATAATTTTTGTCTGTTTTTCATGGCTGTTCTCCATCTGCAAAGCGGTTTTGCAGAAACTCAAGGAACAAATCCTCGATATTGATATCTGGCGGTATCCGGTGCAGATACGGCTCAAACCGTTTGCGTGAAAAGCGGATGCTGTCGGTTTTCTGCTCTGAAAGCTGCTCTGCGGCAGTTTTCCATGCCTTGTCCAGTTCTTCGGCTGAAATAGACGGCGGAGGGCAGCTCTGTTTGATTTTCTTCATCACATCTACCGACAAACGGCGATGCTCTGCCTTTAACAGGTGATAGAAGCGACCCTGTGTTGTGGAATCATAATATGAAAGCGCGACTCCGCACATCATGTTCAGCTTTCGCGCGTCTATTTCGTCAAGCAGCTTTTGAATGAGATAGGTCAAACGAACGGAATAGCGCACATCGCTTACGCCGACGCCGAAAAAACAGGCGACCCGTTCGCGCGCACTCAACCTCGGGTGAAATTCGCCGGAAGTAGCACTGACCAGATCGTTCCGCTTTCCCTGGCTGCGGTAAGCATCGAGCAGCGCACGGTATGCCCAGCCGCGCTCACTGGGGAGCAGGCTCTGCCGCCGCTGCAAATTCGTAACAGTAGCAATCACAACGGCTCTGGCATTGTCAACGAATTCAATATCTGCGGTGATTTCCTTGCGCCCCAGCATTTTGCAGGCGGCAACGCGGTTATGCCCGCTGAGAATTTCATAGCCGTGTTCGGACGGCCGAACCTTGATGTTTTCGATCAGTCCGTTCTCTGCAATATCATCGGCAAGCATCTTCAAATTCTCCTGACTGTACGGCTTGAAGCCGATGTGAGAGGTGCGGAACGGGTGAAGCTGCTCAATAGGAAGCTCCATCGTCACGCGCTTCTTCTTTGCCGGTGGTGCGGCTGCACCGAACAAGGCTTCAAATGCTTCATCGACCGAATCATTGACATCGGCTGATTGGGTGGCAGATTTCGCGCTGCGCTCTTTCAGTGCGTTGGCAAGTGCTGATTTAGCCATGCTGCATGACCTCCTCAGCAACCGCGCGATAAGAAATCGCCGCCGTATTCTGCGGAGCGTACTCCAGCAGGCTGACACCGATAGCCGGGTGTTCCGCGACCTTGATGGAATAGTCTATCGGCTGCTCGAAAACGTGCATCTGCTCGCCATAACGCTCCTGTATATTCTGCCGCGAAATCTGATTGAGAATGGTGCGCGGCATGAACATCGTCAGTAGGATATCTACCTGTTTCAGTGACGGGTTGAGCGACTGCTGCACCTTATGAATGATTTCGATGGTGTCATTCAGACCGGCCGTATCGAGAAAATGCGCCTGCGTGGGAATAATGACACGGTCCGAAGCGGTAAGGGCGTTGATCATCTGCAAGTCCAGATGCGGGCTGCAATCAATCAGAATGTAGTCATAACGGGTTTTAAGCCGTTCCACAATAGTGGACAGCACTTTTTCCGGTGCTATGCCATCGTTATCATTCGGGAACATGGAGCGGGTGTTCTGCATACTGACGAGCCGCGACAGGATACCGGCCAGCTTTTTATTCGCCGGAATGAGGTGCAGATTGTCCGATGCCTGCTGAATATTGCGTTCGATGGTCTCGTTCAGCAGTTCCGGCATATCGATTGCCTGAAACATCAGGTTCGCCAGCGTACTTGGCAGAGCCGATGGTTCGTAGCCGAGCGAGAGCGTTAAGCTGCCCTGCTGGTCATTGTCAATGAGCAGGACGCGCTTGCCGTGCTCTGCCAGCGCCGCACCGATGTTGCAGGTGCTGGTGGTCTTTCCCGTGCCGCCTTTTCCGCAGCATAAACTGATTACCATAATTGCCTCCTTTTGCAAAAGGTTGAGGTATCGTCTGCAAAAGAATACAGAAGAGGAAGGATTCGCTCGCGTACCCCATTTATACCCCAAGCAGAAATTACGAAGCACATTTCATGTAGACTAAGTGGTATAAATAGTTACAAAAAACATATGATATATCATGTAATAAACATATTTGTACACAATTTAATTTCAAACCAGAATTCGAATCCCACCTTCTCCGCCACATAAAGCCGTCCGAGAGGACGGCTTTTTTGTGCTCTCCGGGCTTTTCACGCGTATATCCCCTGCTGAACCGCGGTGGCAGTGCCGTTTTGGCCGCTGCATACAGCCGCCCGTTCCGGCTGCCGCGCGGCATCGCTTTTTCTGCGCTGCTTTCAATTATTGCGCTCTTCCGGGATGGAATATGCAGTCGAAATATGATAGAATAGAGAACGAAACTCCGGGGGAGGAAAAGGATAATGTCGAAAGATGAATATTTGATCACAGATGCGCCTCTCAAGGCGCTTACAGTTTTTGCAATGCCGATGATCCTCGGCAGCTTTTTTCAGCAGGTGTACAATATGGCTGACTCCATCATCGTCGGTCAGTTTGTCGGCTCCTCTGCTCTTGCAGCGGTCGGCGCCTGCGCTGCCCTGACCAACGTTTTCATCTGCGTGGCGCTGGGAGCCGGTGTCGGCGCCGGTGTGCTCGTAAGCCGCTATTTCGGCGCCAGAGAATACGGCAAAATGAAAACCATCGTATCAACCTCCCTGCTCAGCTTTTTTGTTCTGAGCATCGTTCTCGGAGTCTTTGGCTTTGGCTTTTCCCACGCGATGATGAGCGGACTGCAAACTCCTGCCGATATACTGAAGGAGGCGGTGCTGTATCTGAGGGTCTATTTCGCAGGCTTTCCGTTCCTGTTCATGTACAACATTCTCTCAACGATGTTCACCTCCATCGGCGAATCAAAAATCCCGCTCGGACTGCTGATCTTCTCGTCCGTCCTCAATATCCTCATGGATCTCTGGATGGTAGCCGGTCTCGGTCTCGGCGTGTTCGGCGCGGCGCTTGCGACACTGATCGCGCAGGGCATTTCCGCTGTGCTGTCGCTCTTGATCTTCCTTCAGCGAATGCGGCGCTACAAGAGCGCTTTTCACCGGTTTGACGGGCAGGAGCTGTGTTCCATGCTTCAAATCGCTGTCCCGTCGGTCCTTCAGCAGTCTACCGTGTCCATCGGCATGATGATCGTGCAGGCGGTCGTCAACCCCTTCGGCACACAGGCCCTCGCGGGCTATGCGGCGACGATGCGGGTGGAGAATGTGTTTTCTCTGATTTTCGTATCCATCGGCAATGCGGTCTCGCCGTATGTTTCGCAGAACCTTGGCGCCGGAAAAAAACAGCGCATCAAGCAAGGCTATCATGCCGCACTGGTGCTGGATGTATGCTTCGCAGTCCTTGCCTTTATCGTCATCGAGGCGCTGCACACGCAGATTTCCTCGCTGTTCCTCGGGAAAGACGGGACAGCGCTGGCCTATCAGGTGTCCGGGGATTACATGAGATGGCTCGGCTGCTTCTTTATCTTTATGGGCATCAAGATGGCGACCGACGGCGTTCTTCGCGGACTCGGAATCATGCGCCCGTTTCTCGCTGCAAACATGGTGAATCTCGCGATCCGTCTGTCCGTTGCCCTGATCTGCGCGCCGCGTTTCGGCATTGCATTTGTCTGGCTCGCTGTACCGGCCGGCTGGCTCGCCAACTTTTTAATCTCCTGCGCAGCACTCCGAAGATCCTGGCCGGCTGAGAAAGCGGTGTCATCTCGATAATTCCCGGTTCGCCGTTCCGAACTGCTGCGTATATTCTTGACAGGGACGGGAAAAAACGGTATAATAATACTGCTGTCCGAGTGCTCGGACAGCAAATGCAAGGTTAGTTCATCGGTAGAACGGTCGCTTCCCAAGCCACAGAGGCGGGTTCGATTCCCGTACCTTGCTCCAGAATGTATTGAGGCTGTCGGAAGGCTATGCTTTTCCGACAGCCTCATTTTCATATTTCTGCCGCTGTTTTCTCTTTTCTATGGTATACTGTAGGCAGAAACCGTACAATAAAAGGAGGAAAACTTATGAGCAGACTTCGTTATTTTCTCGCGGCGGCGCTGGTCGCCGGAAGCATGGCCGTATGCGCGGGCGCAGCGGATACCGCAGACCGGGACGCGCTGCTCGAAGCGGCCGTGACGCATCTTCAGCAGCAGTGGCAGACGGGCAATACTTCCGCTTATGACAAAACCGATGACTATTATGCGTCGATTTATTCACTTATGCCGGAGAAAAACCTGTATGAGCTGTTTTTTTCGATAGACGTTTCACGCCATAACCACGGAATCATCAACATGCAGACCGGAAAGGTCATCGTACCGCCCGAATACGATACGGTCGAACGGCTGGAAAACGATTCCTTTCTCCTGACAAAAAGCGGACAGGAGCCGAACACGCTCGACTGCTGGTTCTCCGACACCGAGGGAAACCTCACTGTGGCGGCGTCAGGTCTTCCTGGCTCCATGATCTGCTCCGCCGGTGAGGGAATGTACATTCTCGCGTCCTACGAGAAAAAGCCGGTCCGCGACGTGATCTTCTATGAAGAGCCTACCGTTACGCAGTACGATGTGCTCCAGTACAGACTGCTCGACAGCGACATGAACGTCGTGCGCGGCGATCTGGACGGCGGCATCATGGTCACGCCTCCGACATTCCATGACGGCCTGATGGCTGTTCAGACCGGCAGCACGCTGTGGGACGGCTCGATCAAGTACGGCGCATACGGCAACGGCAAATATGGTCTGATCGATACAACCGGCAAATTCGTCAGCGCGAACGATTTTGACGGCATCCAGTGGAACTACACGCGCATCATCGGCAAACGCGGCAACAAGTTCTATCTGATCGCGCCCGACGGCGGCGAGACCGCCCTGCCGAAAAACCTGGACCAGTACAGCGCATGGACGACCGCCGAGGTGGACAGCGCCGCTGAACACGGTCTGTCCCTTGTAAACTATCACTATCCGCGTCTGGACATCACGCGCGTGGACTTCGCCGCACAGGCGGTGCAGCTGTACCGCGTGCTCACGCCGGACGGACAGGCCGCACCGGACGAAACGCCGTACAGCGACTGCGACGATGAAAACGTCCGGCTTGCCGCCGCGCTCGGTATCGTCACCGGCTACGAGGACGGCACGTTCCGCCCCTGTGCGACCATCACGCGCGAGGAGGCGGCGGCCATGCTGAACCGTCTTTACAAAATCCTCGGCGGCACACAGACCGAGGAGAGCCGCGAACGGTATGCGGATGACGCGCAGTTCGGCGCGTGGTCGCGCGACAGCATTTACGCGATGCGCGAGATCGGCATCATGAAGGGCGAGGAGAACAACGCCTTCCATCCTGCCGGCGGCTATACCGGCGAGCAGGCGCTCGTTACGATGGAGCGTCTGTACAATAAACTGCATCAATAACACAAACGGCTCCCGGTGAAGAATCTCACCGGGAGCCGTTTTCCTCTCTCTTTTTACCCTCACTTGACGAGGAATGCGTCCGGCAGGGTTCTGCCCTCTTCATTCTGCGAGAGCGTGGTCGGACTCGTGATCTCGCGGCCCTTGTAGACCATGACCGAGGACGAGCCGCCGTCCAGCATGGACGCCTGATACGCGCCGTACTCGCCCATGATCTCGCCGCAGCGCTCGATGGAAATGCCGAACGAGTGGAACTGACGGCCGTCGATGACGAGCATGAGCACCGTGCCGTCCTTGGCCTGACCGATGGCGGTGCGCGGCTGCTGATCGTTCAGACCCGTACCGGCCACAAGGTTCTGGCCGTTGATGATGAGCGCCGGATGGAACTCGACCGCGTCGCGCAGCCCGCTCGTGTCCGAGAACTCACCGACCTGAAGATGATTGCTCTCATCGAAGCCGATGATCTTCCAGCCGTTGCCGACCGCGCCCTGTATCTCGGTGCCCTCGCTCTTGAGGAAGCCGTATGGCAGACCGCCCGTGCCGTTGCCCTCGTAGTCCGCAAAGCCGGAGGCGTTGATGCCGAGCACGGCGTCATAGCGGCTGACGATCTCCGAAACGTACGAGCCGTAGTCGCCGAGGCCCTCGCAGGTGCCGACATAGACGTTTTCCGGCTTTTTGCAGAGCGCGAGCTTGCCTGCATATTCCAGTCCGAGCGCGTCCTCGCCCGTCTGTTCGACGATAAGGATGCCATGCTTTACATCGAGCGCCAGCACCGGGTCGCCCTGCCGGGTCTTGAGGCCGGTGTCGTAGCCCTTCGTGGTCGCGTCATCGATGAAATCGAACTCAAAGCCCTCGTAGCCCTGTTCCTTGATGTCCGGATTTTCGTCGAGGAAGCTCTCGAACTCGGTCTCGTCCAGCTCGCTGTACAGCTTATAGAATCTGGCCTTCGGACTGATGGCCTGCTCCTCGCCGTCCGTGTCAAGCGTGAAGTCCCAGAAGCTCTCCGCGCCGGCCTGCTTCTGGTTCATCAGATAGCGCTTGGCCATGACCTTTTCGATCATGTCGTGCGGAATAAAGCTCGTGGCGAGCCACTGGTGGGTCATCGTACCCATTGCCGTCTCAATGTACCATTCGCGCCACTTGGTCACGAAGGCATTGTCCGTATACAGCAGAAATGGATAGACGACGGTCAGACCCGTCAGCAGCAGACAGGTCAAAATCAGGGAAAAGCGGTGTTTTGCGCCGTTCATGGTCCCAAATCGTCCCTTTCGTATTTATCTCTACCGATGCCGCCGGTTCTCTCCCTCCCGGCGGCCGTTTCCTCTGTTTTTCTCAGCTGCGAAGTCCCCTTACTTCTGCTGCTGCGGCTTTTTCGGCGTGCGGCGGCGGTGGTGGCGGCGCGGCGCGGCAGGCTTTGCATCCGCCGTCTTTGCCTGCGCCTCCTGTGCCGGGTGCTTGCTGTGCGCACCGCGGCTGTTTCTGCCGCTGCGGCCGCCTCTTGCGCTCTTCTTCGGCTTGTCCTCGGCCTTATCGCCGTTCAGCAGGCGCTCACTGCGCGCGGCGAGTGCGGCCTCGACCTTGCGGCGGATGCGCTCGGAGGCCTCGTCGCTCAGCGCATAAGCGCGCGAGGGCGTGTGCGCGTCAAAGCGCGGCTCGTTCTTCTCGAAGCGTGCGTACGGGTCGCGGCGGCGGTGCGAGGAGCGGGACGCACGGGGCGCGGCCGACTTCGCCTGCTGCTCCTGCTTTTTCACCTGCTCCTTTTCGCGGCGCGGCTTTTTGCCGGATGCCGCTGCGCGCGCCGTGCGCGCCTTGCGCTTTGCCTGCTTCTCGCGCTCGGCCTCCTCGGCTACCGCTTCCGCAGACGCATTTTCGCTCGTCGTATCGCGGCGGCGGCCCGCTGCGCGGGATGCGCGGCGCTGCTTCTCGAGCTTTTCCTTATCTTTGCTCTCGTCGTGCGGAATTTCGCCCGCGACCGGAATGCGGATGCCGGTCAGCTTTTCGATATCCGCGAGGTACGGGCGCTCCGACCTGTCGCAGAACGAGATCGCCGTACCCTCCTGACCGGCGCGGCCGGTGCGGCCGATGCGGTGCACATAGGTCTCCGGGATGTTCGGCAGATCGAAGTTGATGACGAGCGGCAGCTCGCTGATGTCGATGCCGCGCGCGGCGATGTCGGTCGCCACGAGCACCGCGATCTTGCATTCCTTGAAGTCGGAAAGCGCACGCTGACGCTGGTTCTGTGACTTGTCGCCGTGAATGGAGCGCGTCAGGATACCCGCGCGGTTAAGGTCGCGCGCAACGCGGTCCGCGCCGTGCTTGGTGCGGGTAAAGACGAGCGTCTGATGCACGTTCGCCCTGCGGATGATCTCGGGCAGCAGCGTGCGCTTCTCTGCCTTCTCGACGAAATAGATCTGCTGCTCGATCTTCTCGACCGGACGCGCGGACGGCGTGACCGAGATCTTGACCGGATTTTTGAGCATGCTCTCCGCAAGGTCGGCGATCTCATTCGGGATCGTCGCGGAGAACAGCAGCGTCTGGCGCTTGGCCGGGAGCTGCTTTACGATGCGCTTGACGTCCGGGAAAAAGCCCATGTCGAGCATGCGGTCGGCCTCGTCGAGGACGAAGGTCTCGACCTTGTTCAGCTTGACGATCTTCTGACCCATGAGGTCCCACAGACGGCCCGGCGTCGCGATGAGGATGTCCGCGCCGCGCTCGATCGCCTCGACCTGCGGCACCTGCGACACACCGCCGAAGATGACCGCCGCCGTCACCGGCATATAGCGCGCATACTGGCAGACGTTCTCGTAGATCTGGAGCGCAAGCTCGCGCGTCGGGGTGAGGATGAGCGCACGGATGCCGCGGCCTGCGTCCTCGTCCAGACGCTGGATGATCGGCACAGAGAACGCGCAGGTCTTGCCCGTGCCGGTCTGTGCGCAGCCGAGCAGATCGCGCCCCTCGAGAACAGACGGGATAGACTGCTCCTGGATGGGAGTCGGCTGTTCATAGCCGGCCTCCGCAAGCGCCTTGAGGATATTCTTGTTCAGTTTCAGTTCTTTGAATTTCATAAAAATATATCGTTTCCTTCTTGAAAATCCGGCCGCACGCTGCAAATCCCGATTGCAGAAAACGGCAGGGATGTGGTATACTGAGTTCTGCCGCCGCAGAGACGGCAATCTGAATGAAGAGGTAAAAATGACATGACTGCTGTACTTTCGACCGCGCAGGATGCGTTTTTCGATGTGCTGAAAACCGTTCCCCTGCTGCTTCTCGTCTACGCACTGCTCTATTATATCGAAAACCGGCTGACCGACACGCCCGCCCTGCTCTCGCGCACGGCGCAGTTCGGACCGGCGGTCGGCGCTCTGGCCGGCAGCATTCCGCAGTGCGGCTTTTCCGCCGCTGCGAGCGCACTGTTTTCCGCCGGCTATCTCGCCCCGGCAACGCTCGTCGCAGTATTCCTCGCGACCTCGGACGAGGCCGTGCCCGTGATGCTGGCAGGCGGCGCGTCCGCGAAAAGCATCCTCGCGCTGCTCGTCGTCAAGTTCGTTCTTGCCGCACTCGGCGGCTATCTGCTGCGCTGTACCGTGTTCCGCAGGCGCGAGGTAAAGCTCGACGAGCCGCTCGAGATCGAGCTGAACGCCTGCGGCTGCGGTGAGCCGCTGCCGAACATCCTCGGCCATACGCTCAAGACCTCGCTCTTTCTGTTCGCGGTGCTGCTCGCGCTGGATCTCGTGCTGCTCGCAGTCGGCGAGGACAGGCTCGCCTCTGTTCTGCTCGGCGGCAGCATTTTTCAGCCGCTGCTGTGCGCAGTGCTCGGGCTGGTGCCGAGCTGCGCGATGAGCGTGCTTTTGAGCGAGCTTTATGTCAGCGGCACGATCAGCTTCGGCGCGCTGGTCGCCGGTCTGTCGACCGGCGCAGGCTTCGGCTATATCGTGCTCCTCGGCGAAAAGCAGGGCCGCCGCAGAGCCGCGCCGGTCATTCTGGCGACCTTCATCCTCGCCGCCGTCGGCGGTACCGTCACACAGCTGCTCTTCGGATAAACCGGCAAACGCCGGTTTATTTTTTTGCCGATAACGCTCTGTCTTTATGCGGCAAGACTGCCGCACGGCAGTCACGCGGCAGTCTTACCCCAGCTCGTGCAGCAGCTCCAGCGCCTGCTGCGCCCACTGCATGTCAATGCGCGCAAACTCGCCGCCGGGCGTATACAGGTATGCGTCCACATCCTCATGCAGACGCTGGTACGCCGCGCCGGGCATGGCGGCATACTGCTCCGCGCCGTCCGACAGGACCGCGACAAAGCGGAAATCGCCCGTGCGCTCGTCGTATTCGTGGAACAGCAGCTCGACCACATCCAGATCGCGGTTAAGCTGCGAGAACAGCAGCAGCTTCATGATCTCGATGGTGCGGTCGTCCAGACCGTGCTCGAGGATGGATATCTTCTCGCGGAAGCCGTTGAGGCTGTCCACGATGCGCAGTCTGTAGCCTGCGAGCGGGTCGAACTCCGCCTTCGGCGCCTTGTCCTGCTCCGGCCACAGCCAGACCATGAACTGGTTCGACATGTCATGATACAGACAGGGATGCACCGCGAGCGCGGTCTCCCCACAGTTTGGGCATTTGATCCGGAAGCAGGAAAGATCCTGCACCTTTGCCCGCAGCTCGGGATTTCGGTCGATATTGATATGGTCGATGACCTTATAGTCATGCTCGGCCTGACAATGCGGACAGGTAATTATCATAGTGCAGCTTCTCCTCCTTGCAGCACGGCGCGGCGAGCGGATGCCCGTTTCGCACCGCAAAGCCCAATTATCCTATAGTATACCACACCCTCCCCCTTGCAGGCAAGTGAATCGCGGGTATTTATACGTTTTTGACGAAAATGCTGTATTTCTCCCCCTTGACAAAACGCTTTGTAAAGCGTATGATATAAATCAAAATGAAAATCAGTTTCAATTTTATTCTTTTCGGAGGATACGATATATGCAGTACCATACCAGACAAAAGGACAGCATCCTCGCCCTGCTCCAGGAGCAGGAGGAGCAGTTTCTGACCGTTGATGAGATCCGCCTGCGGCTGACGCAGGACGGCATTTCGGTCGGCCAGTCCACCGTTTACCGCACCGTAGAGCGCCTTGTCGCGGACGGCGTCGTCTCCAAGGTCCCCTCCGTGGACCGCTCGAGCGCGCGCTACTGCTATGTCGGCCGCCCCGAGACCGCCGCGCACGGCAAGCTCGTCTGCCTTCAGTGCGGCGCAACCCGCCCGCTCGAATGCCATATGCTCGACGAGCTGTCGCAGCACCTCGAAGGCGCGCACGGCTTCCGCATCGAGCCCTCGCGCACCGTGCTGTACGGCCTGTGCGCCAAATGCGCCGGCGGCATCGAGCACAGTGAACACAGCTGCAAAGGAGGCTGCTGCCATGAACATTAATCGTCTTTCCGCTCTCGTGTGCGCGTGCACACTTTCGCTTTCTCTGCTCACCGGCTGCGGTACGCAGCCTGCGGACACCGCCGCGGGCGACGGCCGTCTGCGCGTGCTGACGAGCTTCTACCCCATGTACGACTTTGCCTGCAAGATCGGCGGCGACTGCATCGACGTCACTAACATGGTCCCCTCCGGCACCGAGCCGCACGACTGGGAGCCGTCCACCAACGACCTCAAAAACCTCGAAAAGGCCGACGTTTTCATCTATAACGGCGCGGATATGGAGCCGTGGGCGGACGATCTGCTCGTCAGCCGCAGCGACACGCTCCGTGTGGTCGAGGCGTCCGAGAACGTTGAGCTGCGGACGACCGACGGCGAGCATGAGCACGCCCACGAGCACGAGGACGCCGACCATCATCACGGTGATTTCGACCCGCACGTCTGGCTCGACCCCGAGAACGCCAAGATCGAGATGGAGGCGATCCGGGACGCGCTCTGCGCGGCAGATCCGGAAAACTCCACCGTTTTTCAGTCAAATTATGAAAAATACGCCGCGGAGCTCGACGCACTCGACGCAGAATTCCGCGAAAAGCTCGCGCCCCTGCCGAACCGCACCATCGTCGTTGCTCACGAGGCGTTCGGCTATCTCTGCGATGCCTACGGTCTGACGCAGGTCGGCATCGAGGGCCTGTCCCCCGACTCCGAGCCGGACCCCGGCCGCATGGCGGAGGTCATCGACTTCGTCCGTGAACACAGCATCTCGACCATCTTCTTCGAGGAGCTGGTCTCGCCCAAGGTCGCCGAGGCCATCGCGTCCGAGACCGGCGCACAGGCAAAGATGCTCAGTCCGCTCGAGGGGCTTTCCGATGAGCAGGCCGCTGCCGGAGCCGATTATTTTTCGGTCATGCACGACAACCTTGCCGCACTGATGGAGGCGCTGAACTAAAATGGAAACCAGAACCGCGATCGAGTCGCACAATCTCTCCTTCTCCTACGGCACGCTCCCCGTGCTCGAAAACGTCAGCTTTTCCGTTCCGGAAGGCTCGTATACCGCTCTGATCGGCGCGAACGGCGCCGGCAAATCCACCCTGCTCAAGCTGCTGCTCGGCGAGCTGACGCCGACGTCCGGCTCTCTTTCTCTGCTCGGCCAGCCGATCCGCTCGTTCCGCGACTGGCCGCGCATCGGCTATGTGCCGCAGGGCACGCAGGCCGGTTACGCCGACTTCCCCGCCTCGGTCAGCGAGGTCGTGAGCGCCGGCCTGTACAAGAAGATCGGTCTGTTCCGCTTCGCGAACGCCTCCCATCGAAAGGAGATCGCCCGCGCGCTCTCGCTCGTCGGCATGGACGGCTTTGAAAAGCGCCCCATCGGCGACCTGTCGGGCGGTCAGAGACAGCGCGTGCTGCTCGCGCGTGCGCTCGCCGGACAGCCGTCGCTGCTCATTCTTGACGAGCCGATGACCGGCGTAGACGCACAGAACGCCGCCGCATTCCGCGAGCTGCTGCACCGGCTCAACCGCGAGACCGGCATCACCGTCCTGCTCGTCACCCACGACATCCGCGCCGTCGCGCACGACGTGACCGGCGTGCTCCGTCTGGAGGACGGCACGGTCGACGCGCTCACGCCCGACGAGATCCTCGACGAGCTCGCGCACCATCACACCCACACAGGAGGCAGCCATGGAAATGTTTGAATATGCGTTCATGCAGCGCGCGTTTATCGTCGGCGTGCTGCTCGCGCTCATTATACCGCTCATCGGCGTGACGGTCGTACTGCGCCGCCTGTCCATGCTCGGTGATGCGCTCAGCCACACCTCGCTCGCCGGCGTCGCGGCCGGTCTGCTGCTGAATGTCAACCCGGTGTTCGGCGCGTCGGTCTTCTGCGTCGGCGCGGCGTTCGGCATTGAAGGCATCCGCCGCAGGTTCCCCCGCTACGCCGAGCTTTCCATCTCGGTCATGCTGTCGGCGGGCGTCGGTCTCGCCGGCGTGCTGTCCGGCTTCACGAAGAACGCCGCGAACTTCAACAGCTTCCTGTTCGGCTCGATCGTCGCGATCAGCGATGCGGAGCTGTACAGCGTCGCGGCGGTCAGCCTGCTCGTGCTGCTTGCGAGCGTGCTGCTCTATAAGGAGCTGTTCTCCATTGCGCTCGACGAGCGCGCCGCACGGCTCTCAGGCGTGCCGGTTAATGTCGTCTCCACGATTTTTACCATGCTCACCGCCGTCACGGTCGCGATCGCCGCGCGAACGGTCGGTGCGCTCATCGTATCGAGCATGATGGTTCTTCCCGTTGCGTGCGCGATGCAGCTTGCGAGGAGCTACCGCGGCACGGTCTGGGCCTCCATCGGCTTTGCCGAGCTGTTCACTATTTCCGGACTCGTCATTGCATACTACGGCGGACTGAAGCCCGGCGGAACCATTGTGCTGATGGGTGTTGTGTGTCTGATCGGCATACTGATCGTGAAATCCGCTGTGGAGCGGAAGCAGGCGAAAAAGGCTTGATTTTCGCCGTCGGAGGCGACGAGCGCCCTTCTTTCTTTACCCTCAGCAGAGGGTAAGCGATTCCGCCGATACAGCGGTGCGCCGCTGGAGGCGACTTTACGCTCAAGGTGAGCGTGCACAATGGCCGCCTTCGGCGGCCGGGGATGCCGGGGTCTCCCGGCAGAGACAAAAGGGGCAGGGACACCAAGGTTTCCCTGCCCCTCTTGACTCCCCGACCTTTCCTTAGGACGCGACTCCCTTCGGTCGCGCGTCTACATGCGAGGGGCCCACAGAGACGTCTAGTGCTTCAAGGGCACACCCATGATCGAAGCGGAGCTTTTCGCAGAACAAGGCGAACGCCCTGCACCGTCTGGCCGCGCACTATCATGCGCGGCAAATCACGCAAAGTAAATTCAGGGCATTACAGCCACATATAATCTGAAAAACGCACGGAACCGAGCTCCCGTAACCCCCGTTTCGCCGCGCAACCGAAGGGCGTCGCGGCGCAAAGGAGGGTTTGGGGGAGTCAAGAGGGGGCAAGGGAACCATTTGGTGCCCTTGCCCCCTTTTGTCTCCGCCGCCAGACGGCGGCATTCCCGCCGGTGAACACCGGCACTCCCGGCCGCCGAAGGCGGCCATTGTGCACGCTCACTTTGAGCGTAAATCTCGCCTCCAGCGGCGAGCCGCTGTATCGGCGGAACCGCTTACCCTCTGCTGAGGGGAAAGAGTGAAGGGCATATGCCCTTCTTTTGCTATAATCATACTAATCCGCAAGGTTTTTGAAAAAGTTTGCGAAAAGGGGTTGACAGAAGCCGCACGGTCGGGTATAATCATAGCATTCCCAGTGAAATAATATGATTTAAGGAGACGCGGTCATGCGATACTACTTCGAAAAGCTGCTGCGTGCCAATTTCCGTTGCGGACGAATGTGATCCTTTCTTGTGAGCCCACGGCCCCGGGCGGCTCGTGCACAGGACAGTAAAACAAAAAGAAAACACTTACTGAAACAAAAAGGAGAACATTATCATGGCAGAGATCAAGAACACCGCAAATTGGGCATTTGAAACCAAGCAGCTTCACATCGGTCAGGAGCAGGCGGACCCGGTAACCGACTCCCGCGCAGTTCCGATTTATCAGACCACCTCTTACGTTTTCCATAACAGCCAGCACGCAGCCGACCGTTTCGGTCTTGCCGACGCAGGCAACATCTACGGCCGTCTGACCAACTCTACGCAGGACGTTTTCGAGAAGCGCATTGCAGCTCTCGAAGGCGGCGTCGCAGCTCTGGCAACCGCCTCCGGTGCAGCAGCGATCAGCTACACCATTCAGGCGCTCGCTCAGGCAGGCGACCACATCGTAGCGCAGAAGACCATCTACGGCGGCAGCTACAACCTGCTCGCGCACACCCTGCCCCAGTTCGGCGTCGAGACCACCTTCGTTGACGCGCACAACCTCGCAGAGCTCGAGGGCGCGATCAAGGACAACACCAAGGCTGTCTACATCGAGACCCTCGGCAACCCGAACTCCGACATTCCGGACATCGAGGAGATCGCTAAGATCGCGCACAAGCACGGCCTGCCGCTTGTCATCGACAACACCTTCGGCACTCCGTACCTCATCCGTCCGATCGAGTACGGTGCTGACATCGTTGTACATTCCGCAACCAAGTTCATCGGCGGTCACGGCACAACCCTCGGCGGCGTTATCGTCGATTCCGGCAAGTTCGACTGGAAGGCTTCCGGCAAGTACGCTCCGATCGCTGACCCGAACCCGAGTTACCACGGCATCTCCTTCGCGGACGCTGTCGGCCCGGCTGCTTTCGTAACCTATATCCGCGCAATCCTTCTCCGCGACACCGGCGCTGCCATCTCTCCGTTCAACGCTTTCCTGCTCCTGCAGGGCACCGAGACGCTGTCTCTGCGCATCGAGCGCCATGTCGAGAACACCAAAAAGGTCGTTGAATTCCTCAAGAACCATCCGCAGGTCGAGCACGTTAATCATCCGTCTCTGCCGGAGCACCCGGACCACGCTCTGTACGAGAAGTACTTCCCGAACGGCGGCGCTTCCATCTTCACCTTCGACATCAAGGGCGGCAAGGACGCAGCGTTCAAGTTCATCGACAAGCTCCAGATCTTCTCTCTGCTCGCGAACGTTGCAGACGTCAAGAGCCTGGTCATCCACCCGGCTACCACCACGCACTCTCAGCTGACCGCTGAGGAGCTCGAGGATCAGGGTATCCATCAGGGCACCATCCGCCTCTCCATCGGCACCGAGAATATCAACGATATTCTGGCTGACCTTGAGCAGGCATTCAACTAAAAATCAAGTCTCCCTCCGGGGCAGAGCAAAAGGGACAGGATGCCGCATGGCTCCTGTCCCTTTTCATTTCCGCAAACAGAAAAAGGAGAGCGCAGTCTTGAACGATGCGCTCTCCTTTTGTGCACTTTGAAACTAAAGCTGCGAGAATACCTCGCCGATCGGCGCGTGAATGACCAGATCGGCTCTGCGGTCTGCCGGAGTAGGAGACTTGTTGACGAGAACGAGCTTGTTTCCGCGATAATAGTCGATCAGACCGGCCGCCGGGTAAACCGCGAGCGACGTGCCGCCGATGATCAGCATATCCGCTCTGGAAATGTATTCAACGCTCTTGTTGATGGTATAGCTGTCGAGTCCCTCCTCATACAGAACGACATCCGGCTTGATCGTGCCGCCGCAGTCGCACTTCGGGATGCCGGTGCCGGAGGCGATCTTCTCGACCGGATACGGCCTGCGGCAGCGCATGCAGTAGTTGCGGAGCACCGAGCCATGCAGCTCGAGCACCTCCTTCGAGCCGGCCTTCTGGTGCAGTCCGTCGATGTTCTGCGTGACGACAGCGCGGCATTTTCCCTCGCGCTCCCATTCTGCGAGCTTGAGGTGCGCAGCGTTCGGCTGCGCGTCGAGCGCGAGCATTTTCGCGCGGTAGAACCGGTAGAATTCTGCGGTCTCGCTGAGGAAAAACGTGTGGCTGAGAATGGTCTCCGGCGGATACTTGTACTGCTGATTGTACAGACCGTCTACCGAACGGAAATCCGGAATGCCGCTCTCGGTCGAAACGCCTGCGCCGCCGAAAAAGACGATGTTGTCGCAGCCGTCGACCCATTCCTTGAGCTTTGCGATTTCAGAAGTCATAGAAAATTCCTTCTTTCCTTCCCGTTTTTACTTGACGATGTTGCAGACGCCTTCCCTGCGCTCGTGCGGCTGGGTCTCCTTTGCAATGTAGCCGATAGCGGCGGAGCAGGTTACGATGTGGTCCTCCGGCGTGCCGTACTCGGTCAGCAGGGCGCGGACAGCCGGTACGTCGCACTGGTCGCGCACCTGATTAATCCAGCAGGAGCCGAGGCCGAGCTCGGTCGCCGCGAGCATCAGATTTTCGATAGCGGCCGCGCCGTTGAGCAGGGCGTTGCGGTCGTCGCGCTCGCAGGAGATGTTGATGATGACCGGCGCGCCGTAGAAATTGTACTCGGGGCCGCGGTTGTCCGCCTCAGCGATAGCGCGTGCGAGCTTCAGCGTCTTTTCCGGGTTGTAAACGACCGAAAAATGCCAGTTGTATCTGCCCATGCCGGACGGCGCCCACTCAGCCGCTTCAACGATCCGGCGGATCTGCTCGACCGGCGGAAGCTCGGGCTTGAAGGCACGGGTGGAACGGCGGGATTTGATGATGTTCATAAGCTCAGACATGGAAATGACCTCCTGTTTCACGACCGGAGGAAGTCCTCCTCCGGCATGCGTCTGCGTGTTTTTGTACGATGAATACAGTATAACGCTTTCCGGGCGCGTTTTCAAGACAATATGAACAAAAATACAGAGAAACGCAGAAAAACTCTGTAAAATCACGTTGTTTTGTGCTATACTGATTAGGATTATATAATTGGAGACAAAGGCACGAAAGCCACGTCATATGGAGGAAGCTTCTACATGATCAATATCAGCGAACTGAGCCTGAACTTCAGCGGTGAGCCGCTGTTCAAGGACGTAAACCTTAAATTCACGCAGGGCAACTGCTACGGCGTCATCGGCGCGAACGGCGCCGGCAAGTCCACCTTCCTGCGCATTCTGTCGGGCGACCTCGACCCGTCCACCGGCACGGTATCCATCGCGCCCAAGACGCGCATGAGCGTGCTCAAGCAGGACCACTTTGCCTTCAACGACGAGACCGTTCTCAACACAGTGCTCGGCGGCAACGAGCGTCTGCTCGCTGTCATGCGCGAGAAGGACGCACTTTACATGAAGGACCCGTTCACCGAGGAGGACGGCAACAAGGCCGCCGAGCTCGAGGCCGAGTTCGCCGAGATGGGCGGCTGGGACGCTGAGACCGAGACCAGCCAGCTGCTCAACGGCCTTGGTCTGGACGCGGACGCCATTCTGTACACCGAGATGAAGAACCTCGGCGACGTCGAGAAGGTCAAAGTCCTGCTCGCCCGCGCGCTGTTCGGCAAGCCGGACATCCTGCTGCTCGACGAGCCGACCAACCATCTGGATATTCAGGCGATCCGCTGGCTCGAGGATTTTCTTGCGGACTTCGAGGGCACCGTCCTCGTTGTATCGCATGACCGTCACTTCCTCAACAACGTATGTACCCACATCGTCGACATCGACTACGGCAAGATCAAGCTGTATGTCGGCAACTACGAGTTCTGGTACGAGTCCTCTCAGCTCGTTCAGCGCATGATCAAGGATCAGAACCGCAAGAACGAGGAGAAGATCAAGGAGCTGCAGAACTTTATCCAGCGCTTTGCAGCGAACAAGTCCAAGTCCCGTCAGGCGACGAGCCGCCGCAAGCTGATCGACAAGCTGACCGTCGAGGAAATGCCGGCGTCCTCTCGCCGC
The DNA here is from genome assembly GCF_014288055.1 of Agathobaculum hominis. Lineage (NCBI taxonomy): Bacteria > Bacillati > Bacillota > Clostridia > Eubacteriales > Butyricicoccaceae > Agathobaculum > Agathobaculum hominis. The sequence goes on along the minus strand of NZ_JACOPK010000001.1, from coordinate 246,305 downwards.
TATCCGTGGGTCGCATTCCAGCAGGACCGCGAGGCCGGCAAGGATATTCTCGAGGTGCGCGGCATCTCCAAGACCATCGACGGCGAGAAGGTGCTCGACAACGTTTCGTTCATCGTGCGCCGCGGCGACAAGATCGCGTTCATCTCGGACAACGAGCTTGCAATGACCACGCTGTTCCAGATCCTCATGGGCGAGATGAAGCCGGACGAGGGCAGCTTCAAGTGGGGCGTTACCACCTCGCAGAGCTATTTCCCGAAGGACAACAACGAGTTCTTCGACGGCCACGAGGAGAACATGCTCGACTGGATCGCGCCGTACTCCCAGACCGATACGCTGGAGTCCACGCTGCGCGGCTTCCTCGGCCGCATGCTGTTCTCGGGCGACGATGTTTACAAGCCGGTCCGCGTGCTGTCGGGCGGCGAGAAGGTCCGCCTGATGCTCGCGCGCATGATGCTGTTCGGTTCGAACGTGCTGGTCGTCGATCAGCCGACCAACCATCTCGATCTGGAGTCCATCACGGCGGTCAATAACGGCGTGCGCGACTTCAAGGGCACGGTTCTGTTCGCGTCGCACGACCATGAGTTCGTTCAGACGATCGCGACCCGTATCATTGAAATCCGCGAGAAGGGCGTACTCGACAAGGAATGCACCTACGACGAGTTCCTCGACTTCCGCGAGACGTATAAGGGCTAAGCCCTTATTATTCCTGCCGCCGGAGGCGAAGCTTTTTTCTGCTTCACCCGAAGCAGACGGCAGGCCTTCCGCCGATACAGCGGCGCAGCCGGTGGAGGCGAGGAAGGCCCTCCCGGGACGGGGGATATTCGCCATGACATGGCGTGTGCATTGCCGCCGCCCGGCGGCGGGGGCAAGAGGGGGATAAGACACCGAATGGTTTCTTATCCCCCTCTTAACTCCCCCTCATCTTCCTTTAAGCCGCGACTCCCTGCGGTCGCGCGTCTAAATGCGAGGGGCCCACAGGGGCGTTTGCTGCTCCAAGGGCATACGCTTGATGGAAGCGGAGCTTTTCGCAGCGGAACGCCGCCGCCCTGCACTGTCTGGCCGCGCACTGTCATGCGCGGCAAATCACGCAAAGTGAATTCAGGGCATAAAAGCGTCACATAAGCGCATCGACGCACGGAACCGAGCCCCCGTAACCCCCGTTTCGCCGCACATCTCCGATGTGTCAGCGCAAAGGAAGGTTCGGGGTGTCAAGAGGGGCAAGGAAACCATTTGGTGTCCTTGCCCCTTTTGTCTCCGCCGCCAGACGGCGGCATTCCCGCCGGTGAACACCGGCTCCCCCGCCCGCCGAAGGCGGCCACTGCGCACGCTCACCCTGAGCATAAATCCCCCTCCAGCGGCACGCCGCTTTACCTAAAGCAGAAACAGCCGTTTTTCATACAAAACAAATAGACTTTCTCCCTCTTCTATGGTATACTATTCTTAAATAGTATAGTTAACAACCTATGCTATCTCTTATCATTATTGATAATTATTATCAAATAAAATTATTTATTTATTTTGATAAAAACCTATTGACATTTGTGCGGAACAGAGCTATACTATAGTTGTTCCAAGAGAGAAAGGAAGGAACAAGTTGAGAATTACACACGAGGCAGATTACGCGATTCGCGTAACCTATTGTCTGGCACTTACCGGCGGCAAGCAGTGCGCCAAGGATATTTCCGAGCTGACAGGAGTCACCCTCCGTTTCGCTCTCAAGATCCTCCGCAAGCTCACGCAGTCCGGTATCACCAAGTCCTACAAGGGCGTCGCCGGAGGCTATGAACTCAACCGCTCCCCTTCCGAAATCAGTCTGGGTGAAATCATTGAATGTATCGATGGCCCGATCGCAATCAACCATTGCCTCGCCAATGAATTTCAGTGCACCCATGTGGGAAGTCAGAATGAATGCGACTTTCACCGCGTGTTCTCGGAGATCAACCGGTCTCTGCGCGGTCAGCTCTTTGCGATAACGATGGATCGCTTCCTTCCGGCTAAGCTTTTACAGAACAAATAAATTCCAACTACCTATTCAGGACAAGAAACAGGAGGAAATCATCATGAAAAAGTTTGTATGCACCGTTTGCGGTTATGTTTACGAAGGCGAAGCAGCTCCGGCAGAGTGCCCGATCTGCCACGCACCGGCAGAGAAGTTCAAGGAGCAGTCCGCTGACAAGACCTGGGCAGCTGAGCACGTTGTAGGCGTTGCACAGGGCGCTCCGGAGGACATCATGGCTGATCTGCGCGCTAACTTCGAGGGCGAGTGCTCCGAGGTCGGCATGTATCTGGCAATGGCCCGCGTCGCACACCGCGAAGGCTACCCGGAAATCGGTCTGTACTGGGAGAAGGCTGCTTACGAGGAGGCTGAGCACGCTGCAAAGTTTGCTGAGCTGCTCGGCGAGGTCGTAACCGACTCCACCGAGAAGAACCTCCAGATGCGTGTTGACGCTGAGAACGGCGCAACCGCCGGCAAGTTCGATCTGGCTAAGCGCGCCAAGGCTCTCAACCTCGACGCTATCCACGACACTGTTCATGAGATGGCTCGCGACGAGGCTCGTCACGGCAAGGCTTTCGAGGGCCTGCTGAAGCGTTACTTCAACAAGTAAGAAAGTCTGTATATCCGCGCTGGAATATGCTGAGAGAACGGCGAAAAGCCAGTAAAACCAGCGGTTTCCGGCACAAAAGATACGCAGTAACAGAAATGCGGTTCACTGATCAGAGTGAGCCGCATTTTTGCGTCTGTATCCATACCCGAAACATGCCGGGACAGACAAACAGCACAGCCTTTCTCCGTCCGCATGCATAAATCGGATCGACTTTGCCACTGACACGGACTTTTCCTGCCAGCTTGCCGGACTTTTTCCGCCACTGCGCCGGAGCAGCTTGCCACTTTGATGATTTTCCCTAATAATGAAAGAAGCGCGAGCTGAAAAGTCGTGACTACTTTCAAGGAGGTCCTTCAAAAAATGACGGACTATAGGAAAATTCTTATGCTTCGAAGTAGGAAATGCAGTCAACGCGAAATGGAACGCAATAAGGTTGCATCTCGCGAAACAAGCAAGGCGGTATTTGAAGCTGCAGACCGGCTAGGCATCTGCTGGCCTATCGATGATGATATTACGAATGCAGATCTGGAGCGGATGTTCTTTCCGGACAAATACAAAAATGTTTGTCTGTATGTTGAACCCGATTATCCGTACATCCACCGCGAACTGGCCAAGCCCGGCGTTACACTGACTCTTCTTTGGGAAGAATACTGCCGCAAATGTTATGAAAGCGGCCGCACGCCGTACATGAGTACACAGTTTGGCGATAAATACCGCAGATGGGCTCGCATTACCAAGGCAACCATGCGCATTCAGCATAAGCCGGGAGATGCAATCCAGGTTGACTGGGCCGGAGATACTGTCCCGGTATACGATTCGGTTACTGGAGAACAGGGCGCGGCTTATCTGTTCGTAGCGGTGCTCCCGTGCAGCTGTTATGTCTATGCAGAAGCCTGCGATAACATGAAAACCGAGAACTGGCTGAACTGCCATGTTCACGCTTTCAATTATTTCGGCGGCGTGGCCAGGCTGCTCATTCCGGATAACTGCAAGACCGCAACTATGTCTAACACTCGATATGAAACGGTGCTGAACCGCAGTTATCAGGAACTTGCGGACTATTACAACACAGCTATTGTTCCTGCACGAGTACGTCGTCCAAAGGACAAGAGTTCGGCAGAGGCTTCTGTCCGTTTCGCTGAAACCTGGATTATTGCCGCACTGCGAGATCGTAAATTTTTCTCCTTGAATGAAGTCAACGAAGCGGTTGCTGAAAAGCTCGAAGAATTGAATAGCCGCGAGTTCAAGCAGCGCCCCGGTACACGCCGCAGCGCCTATCTGGAGGAAGAACAGGCGTATATGCTGCCGCTGCCCGCCGTACCGTTTGAAGCCGCTGTCTGGTCTATGGCAAAGGTTCCGAACGACTACCTGATTTCTGATGGCAAAAACAAATACTCCGTGCCCTATAATCTGATTGGTGAAAAGGTTGATATACGCGTTACAAAAAACCTGGTGGAAGTTTATTATCATGGCAGCCGCGTTGCAAGTCACCGCCGTTTACAGACGCTGCAGCACGATCCTCTGGTAAAGCTGGAGCATATGCCGGAATCGCATCAGAAATATATGACCTGCAATGAAGATGACTTTAGTGTTTGAGCTATGTCTGCTGGGCCGATGGCGGAGCGTGTCGTGACATTCTTCCTCGAATCGGGCAAAGCTCCTGAGCAAGGCTATAAGGCCTGTGCCAGCCTCATGAAGCTGGGCGAACGCTACAGCAAAGAACGTCTGGAAATGGCATGCATGCGTATTCTCGCATACGGAACTACGCCCTCGATTCGGAATATCAACAGTATCCTGAAAAGCAGGCTGGATATCAAGCCTAAGGATTCTGCTGTTAAGGAATCTCTTCAAAACTCGAATCGCTATGGAATTACACGCGGCGCGGCCTACTTCAAGAAAGGCGGTGACCACGAATGAACCAGCAGACGGTGGATATGCTTACAGATATGAAATTGAGCGCCATGGCTGCGGAGTTTACAGCTCAGCTCCAGGAGCCTTCTTTTCGTGCACTCAGTTTTGAAGAACGCTTCAGTATGGCGGTAACGGCAGAATGGAACAGGCGGCAGACGAACAAGGTAGAACGTTTGATTAAAAAAGCGCATTTCAGTGCCCCCTCCGCAACGATGGAGGGCATTGAGTACTACGAGGACCGTAGGCTGGACAAGTCTCAGATGCTGAGGCTGTCTACCTGCAAGTATGTCGACGAAGGGCATCATGTAATTTTGGAAGGTGCCTCCGGTAATGGCAAAACTTATATCGCCTGCGCTCTTGGAAATGCAGCCTGCCGCCGGTTTAAGAAAGTCGCTTACATTCGTATGCCTGAATTATTAGACGAAATCACCATTGCACGCAGCAGCGGCGAACTGAAGAAGCTGCTGGCTGCCTACAAGAAAGTGGATTTGCTGATTCTGGATGAATGGCTGATTCGTCCGCTGAGCCCGCAGGAAGCATATGATCTGCTGGAAATCGTAGAAGCTCGCTGTAAACGTTCAATGCTCTTTTGCACTCAGTACCAGCCCGAAGGCTGGTATACCCGAATTGACCCGAATCCAGAGTCCGACAGCCCAGTCTCTGAAGCGATTATGGATCGTATTATCCATAATTCGTATGAGATTATGGTTGAGGGACGCATCTCGATGCGCGAACGTAAAGGATTAAAGGCTTCTGCGCAGAAAGGTAGCGGCGAAGACTGAAATTCGAGGATTGTTATTGCGTTTTGCATGTTGTGAAGAAACATTGCACGAATGTGGACCAGTATTAGAAAATTGACACCTGCTCAGCCAGTGCTTGCACTGGCTGAACTTTTAGTGGCAAGGTGCTCCGGTAAGGTGGCAGAAAATCTCCGGCACGGTGGCGGAAAAAGTCCGTGCAGATGGCAGAATCGCTGCGATTTATGCAGTCCGCACGCGGTCTCGCATTCAGCGCAGCAGGAAGGCTGTGCCTGTCTGCGCCCGTCAGTCCGCGAAAAGCTGCACCCAGTAAAGCGTGCCGTCGATATTGACGCTCGCAGAGCCGATGCGCGAGTAACTGCTGTTCAGAATGTTCGCGCGGTGGTCCGGCGAATTCATCCACGCATTCACGACCTCGGATGCGCTTTTCTGGCCGTAGGCGATGTTCTCCCCCGCCCGGAGATAGCTCACACCGCTCTCGCTGAGCGCCGAACTGAATGACGCACCCGACGGGCGTGTATGCGAAAAGCTGTGCGCGATCTCGCGTGCGCGCACCGCTGCCGCATCGCTGAGCGCACCGTCCTCGACGAGCGCGGCATAGCCGTTCTGACTGCGTGCGCTGTTCGTCAGACGAACGACCTCGCTCGCGGCGCTGCTGCTCTGGATGCCTGCGCTCACACTGCTGCTCCCCTGTACCGGCCGGTCCAGATGAACTGCGCCGGCGGCTCCTGTAAGCGCTGCGGCCGCCAGCGCGGCGAAAACAATTTTCTTTATCCTGCTCATGTTATTTCCTCCTGTAAAACGGCGGCTCTACGTCCGCTCTGCGGCAAGTATACCATGTTTTGCAACCGTTCCGCAATGGAAATACCGGCTATCCAAGCCAGTTTATGCCGTTTCCGAAAACGTTTCATTCGTTTTACAGCATTCTAAAAAACATTTGCAATTGCCTGTTCGATGCGTCATAATGATAGTGGGAAAATTTTTGCACCGAAATGCACACACATACACATCTTTTTCGGTTTTAAGGAGATGAAACATCATGCTGATCCCCCCTTCCCGTCCCTGGCATCGTGCAGAGAACGCGGAGGAATTGCTTGCGCTCTCAAAGAAGCTCGGGCTCACCCCGAAGAAAGCCGTCGAACCCAAGCCGCTTGTTTACCGTGATCTGCTGAACGGCACGAGCGAGCCGTGTCAGCTCGTCGGCTGCGAGGGCGAACGCTACGCCATCATTGATATCGGCGGCGTTCTGCACACCATCCATATCGACTGTCTTGCCGATATGCAGTCCGGCTCGCGCACCAGACGTACAGAGACCGAACCGGATTGCCCGGTCTACACGGTCATCGACATCGAAACGACCGGTCTCGACCGTCAGACCGCTGAGATCATTGAGTTCGGCGCGCTGCGCATTGAGAACGGAACGCCGTCAGCACAGTTTTCCATGCTCGTGCAGGCTTCTGCGCCCGTTCCTCCGGTCTGCGCCAGACTGACGGGCATCACGGACGATATGCTTGCCGGACAGCCTGAAATTCGCGAAGCGCTTTCGGCATTTGTCGCATTTATCGGAGATACGCCGCTCGTCGGTCAAAATCTGCTGGATTTTGATCTGCCGATCATCAACCGCATCTGTGAGGAGCAGAGCATTTCCCCGCTCCGGAACCGGTGCTGCGATACCCTGCTCACTGCACGGCGCTGCCTCACGCTGTCGAGCTACAGGCTCGAAGCACTGGCAGCGGCGCTCGGCGCGGAGCAGAGCACGGCGCACCGTGCGCTCGGCGACTGCGAAACGACATACCGCGTGTTCGAAAGGCTTGCTGAGGATTATCCTGCGGCAGTTCAATGGGCACGGCCGCCGCGCCCGCGCAAAACGGCTCCGTCTGCGCCGCGTCCGCGCGTTACCGCATCGCAGCTTGCGCATTTTCAGTCGCGCCCAAAGGCAAAGGACATCGTCCCGGCGACCGATCTGTTCGATCCAGCGCATCCGCTGTTCGACAAGACCTGCGTGCTGACGGGCGAGCTGCTGAAGCTGAGCGACCGCGAAGCCATGCAGCGCATCGCAGACTGCGGCGGTAAAAACGCCGATAATGTGACAAAAAAGACCGATCTTCTCATTGTCGGCGGCGGTTCGCCCAGGGAGAAGAAGAGTGGAAAGGTCCGCAAGGCCGAGGAATATATTGAGAAGGGCATTCCGATACAAATAATCAGTGAGGAAGAATTCCTTCAAATGTGAGGGCCGGGATCTCCCGGCAGAGACAAAAGGGGCAGGGACGCCAAGGCTTCCCTGCACAGGGGCATCAACCAAATACCGTTCATGAGCAGAGCATGAGGCCACCGGAAATCACCCGGTGGCCTCGCTTTGCATGATACAGGCTGACGCCCTTATTTGCCCTGATAGGCGCGATGTAAGCGATAAATAACTAAAATGCCGACAGCCACCAGAGAGTGGCTTCCGGCATTTTGTCAGGGTGCTTTCTTGCAGACATCGGGTAGGTTCTCGGACCAGAGCATCAGATTAAGGAAGGCTTTTCAGTCATTACACATCCAGATAATTTTCTTAGCGGCATAACATGACCAGGACAATCGTTTCCTTAACTGAATCAGTCGCCGTTACTCCATGTCGCTTGCGCGCTGATCCGTCGATGTTTGAAATGTCCGAACAAGCGGCTTTGTTGTAAAAAATGAAATCCGTGCTGAAATCTATCTGATAGGGTTGAGCAAAACGCGAGTTTTGCAAAGTCGAGTCACCAATATATAGGTTTTAAGCAAGCCGGATGGCACTATTTATTGTATAGTCTCATGAACAAATTGAAATTTTACTCATCCCTATATTTCGTTTTACAGCCGATAGCCAAGCAGCCGCGAGATGTTATGCGCCGTCTGCCGCGCCTCCCGGATCATGACCTCCTGATCCTCCCGCATTCGGTAATCTGGGCCGGAAATGCTCACAGCCGCCACCACCTTGCGGTTCATATCATAGACCGGCGCCGCCACGCAGATCAGCCCCGCTTCAATCTCACCGTCATCCATGGCATATCCGTTGAGCCGGGCCTGGACCAGCTGGGAACGCAGCTGGTCGGAATCGGTGATGGTGTTGCTGGTCAGCGGATAAGCCTTGCGGTTCATCCACTGGCAGTAATCGTCGATGTATGCCTCGTTCTGGCAGGAAAGCATCGCCTTGCCGCTGCTGGTGGCATAGGCCGGCGCCCGGCCGCCAATCTGTGTGTTGCAGACAATGGAGCGGTGGGTCTCCACTTTATCCAGATAAAAAATATCGTGCTCCAGCAACACGCTGAGATTAATGGTCTCATGCACAGTGTCGCTCAGGTGCTCCAGCTCCGGCCTGGCCACCCGCCGAAGGTCCGATTGACCCAGAATCGCACTGGCCAGCAGCATCAGCCGCGGTCCCACCCGATAGCTCTTGCGGACAGGGTCCTGCACCAAATACTGCCGCTCCGCCAACGTGGACACCTGGCGGAACACCGTGGTAGAGGGCAGATCCAGATGGTCCACCAGCTCCTTCAGCGTCCATTCGGTCTCTCTGTCCATGAAACACTCCAGGATCTGTAAGGCGCGGAGGATACTGGACACTTGCACTTTCGCCATATATTTCTCTTCCTTTCGCGCAAAATGCTCATTTTTTTAAGATGCTTGGCAAATAAACGGAAAAATCCTATGATAATAGTATACCACAAGAGAGGCTGCTTGTGAATCTTTTTCATCTTATATTCCGGAATTAAAGTCCGTACTATGGAACTTTTTGAGTCTCTCCCTTCTCCCTTGCCTATACAGCTCAGACAGCGGCTGAAAATAAGGACTCAGAAAGGAAATGAAACATGAGCAAAAAAGCGTTGTCATGGACGGAGATACCGCAGCAGCCTATATCTCTTACGCCTTTACCGAAGTGGCCAGCATTTTCCCCATTACGCCTTCTTCCACCATAGCGGAAAAGGTGGATGCGTGGGCGGCCAACGGCAAAAAAATTCTCCCTGGAGATACACTGGAAATCCATGTAGAGCTGCTCAGCGAGCGGGCGGAAAAGGCCATTGCCACCTGCAAATGCGCCGTCTACACCGCCGGCGATCTGGCGGCGGAAACAGGGGGCACCATCACCATGCGCTGAGGGCCTCTTTCTCTCCCGGATTCCCTGGGCTTTCCATATTCAAAAGCGGCCCGCTGTCTGAATACAGCGGGCCGCTTTTTTGCTTTTTGCAGGGGAAATTTACTCAACACCCTCCCGGCGCAGCAGCTCCAGGATCTTGGCGTCATCTTCCACTGTCGCGTTGGGCATGGGGAAAGTGCCGGTGCTGCTGGCGGCCACGCCGCGCAGCTTGCAGGCTTCTTTAATGACCGGCAGGAAGGGGCTGCGGACCGCATAGAGATCCATCAGGCGGTCAATGGTCTGCTGTCCCCTGGCGATCCCGTCCAGATCATTTTCCCGGAACGCCCGTACCCAGGCGGAGCAGACCTCAGGCACCACGTTGCTCAAAGCGCCGATGCAACCGTTGCCTCCAGCCAGCACGTTGTGGGCAAAGTTGTCATCAAAGCCGGAATAAATCTCAAAGGAGGGGATCTGTGACTTGACGACCTTGATCAGCTCCCGGGTGTGATCCATACCGGAAATAGTATCCTTCATGCCCACGATGTTGGAATGGATCTTGGCCAGCGCCAGCACCGTTTGAGGCGGGATGGTATAGCCGGTGTTGTCGGGGAAATTATAAATGTAGATATTGCCATGAATTTGAGCTGCCAGGCGGTCGTAGTATTGCAGCAACGCCTCAGTGCCGAAGTGAAAGTAATAGGGCGGCAGAATCATGACGGCATCGGCCCCGGCATCCAGGCAGAAATTAGAAAAATTTACAATCTCGTCCGCCACCATGTGGCTGGTGCCGATAATGAGCTTAACCCGGTGGTTCACCGTCTCAATGGCAAACTTGGCCATCTCCCGGCGCTGGTCCATGGGCATGGCAAAAAATTCGCTGGAGCTGCCCTCCACCAAAATGCCGTCAACACCGTTTTCAATCAGATTGTTGAACAGGTGCTCCTGGCTTTCAAAATCCAGGGTGCCGTCTTCGTGAAAGAGCGTGATTGCAGGCGTCAGATATGCTGCGTTCATGATAGAACTTCCTTTCTTGTCTGCCGGCAAAAATGTTCTGCCGTTTTTTGATTCCGTATAACGGAATCATATTCCAAATTAACTTTACACAAAACTATGCCATTAACATCACAAATATAGTATAGTCTTTTCCCTCCATTTGTCAAGGGGTTTTTCCGAAACACGCAAAAAAAACCGGGCCCGCACTGCGGGCCCGGTCAGAGGGGCATTGAAAAAACTTACACGAAGTTGCACACGCGGGCAATGGCCATCTCCGTATAGCCCAGGGACTCGGCCTTGGTCTGCTTGCCGCAGGCCACCTCCTGGGTCAGCTTCAGCAGCTCGTCACCCAGGCTTTCCAGAGTCTTGGTACCATAGATGATGGGAGAAGCGTCCACGTCAATGTTGTCCACCATGTTGGCATAGGTCAGCTTATTGCCGGTAATCTTGATGACGGGAGCCAAAGGATTGCCGGTGGGAGTACCGCGGCCGGTGGAGAACACCACGATCTGTGCGCCGCCAGCCACCATGCCGGCAACGGAAGAGGGGTCATTACCCGGGGTGTCCATGATGACCAGGCCCTGCTTGGCCTCCACCTGCTTGCCGTAGTCATAAACGGCATTGACGGGGCTGTGACCGCCCTTGTGGATGCAGCCCAGGGACTTCTCCTCCAGGCAGGTCAGGCCGCCAGCCTTGTTGCCAGGAGAGGGGTTGCCCTCGCGGACTTCCTCGCCTACCAGCTGCAACGCCTTTTCGTAGCGGTGCACGATCTCATAAATCCGGTCATGGACCTCGGGCGTGGCGGCTCGGCGGGCCAGGATGTGCTCGGCGCCGATGAACTCAGTGGTCTCGGACAGGATGGAGGTGCCGCCCTCCTTGACGATCAGATCGCTGAGCTGTCCGATCAGGGGGTTAGAGGCAAGGCCGCTGGTGGGGTCAGAGCCGCCGCACTCCGTGCCGATGATAAGCTCGGACATGGGGAATTCTTCCCTTTGCAGCAAGGACGCCTCTTCCACCATTTCCTTGGCGTAGCGGACGGCCATATCAATGGCCTTCAGGGTGCCGCCGGCCTCCTGGATGATGACCTGCTTCAAGGGCTTGTTGGTGCGTTCCCTAATGGCCTCCACCACCAGATCCATCTGGCAGTTTTCGCAGCCCAGGGACACAACCACCGTGCCGTAGACATTGGGGTTAGCGGCATAGCCGGCCATGACATCCATGGTGAACTGCTGGTCGGAAGCCACCTGAGAGCAACCCAGCTGGTTGTTGAAGGTCACGCTGCCCACCACCTGCTGAGAGATGATGCGAGTGGTATCGGAGGCGCAGACGCTGGCAGGCAGAATCAGAACCTTGTTGCGCACGCCAACGCGGCCGTCAGGACGCTTATAACCATAGAAATTCATATTGAAATCCTCCTTTTCTCAGCCTTTGGCATCCAGGTTTTCCCGGTGCTCTTCCAGATTGTGGCAGTGAACATGCTCGCCGGCCTTGATATCGCGGGCGGCCAAGCCGATATGCTCGCCGTACTTGACGATGGGCTGGCCCTTGGCAATGTCGCAGGCAGCCAGCTTGTGATAAATGGTGATATCCTCCAGAGCGGTCAGGCTCTTTTCCTGGCCGGCGCAGTTATAAGTAACGGTATCACCCTTGGCGATGGGCTCAATGGCAACGATCACGTTGTCCTTCGCCGCTTCAACGATCATAGCATTCAGCATTGTTATTGATCTCCTTTCGATCTTCCTTCTTTTCAGCAAGTGCCTTCTTTAAAAATCAGTCCTTGGCAAACAGAGCAGCCTGCGCCTCGTCCTTGGGGAACTTGGGACAACCATACTTCTTGGCCCACCAGGAAGTGATGATGGGAACCAGAATGGCGGTCAGGATGGCGGAAGCGGCCACCTGAGAGGTCGCAATGTCCGCCCAGGGAGCCCAGGTGGCGTCTGCGGCAGCAATGACAGCGGGAACAGCCACGGCGTTGCCTGCGGTAGTAGCAACGGCCCAGCCGGCATAGCCGGGACGGCGGCTGATAAATTTGTCGCACAGCATGATGAAGGCGCCGCCGATCAGGCAGGTGATAAGGCCCAGCAAAATGCCCTGGACACCGCCCTTGGCGATGTTGGTCAGGTTCATGCCGGAGCCCAAGCAGAAGCCCACGAAGGGAAGCAGGATGCTGCCGGCGGGAGCCAGGAAGTCAGAGAGGTCCTTGTCAATGTTGCCCAGGATCATACCCACCAGGATGGGGCCGATGGCGGCAACCAGAGCCATGAACGGGATGTCGGCAAGGCCGCCTGCGCCCATAGCGATCATGGTGAGCATGGGGCCGTCGTTGATGGCCAGCAGAGGCATGGCGGCCTGGTCAACCGTATCGCCGTAGCTGTTCATCAGGGCCAGGTACACAGAACCATTGGAGTTGGTGACAGCGGAGATGATGGCCAGCGCGCTCAGACCCAGCAGGCCCTCGGGACCGCAGAGCTTGCCCACGCCGATACCGATGGCGGCACCGATGATGAACTTGGCAATCAGCAGCACGCCGCCGCGCTTGACGACGCCGCCGATCTCGCGGAACCGCAGGGTCGTACCCAGGCAGAACAGCTGAATACCGATCGCCGCGTTGGCACCGGCGCTGGTGAAGATTGCGGTGGTAAAGGAACCGATGCCAGTGACCTGCGGGAAGAAAGTATTGATGAACGCGCCCAACAGCATAGGCACGACCATCATACCGGCGGGGATTTTTTTCAGGAACTTCATGATCATGGGCTTTTTCCTCCTCGTTTTTATTCTTTTTCTCCCATGTCTCCACCCGTTTTTTCAGATATTCCGCATGGCGGAATATTGTTCCAAAACGAGGGCGAAGTAAATTCCCCTCTAGGGGGAACTGTACTTCTCATACAATCGCATTATATCTTTTTTCGATTCACTTGTCAAGAAATTGTCAGGCCACCGCCTTGTTTTCAGCAATTGTGCACGAACTACGTCTCCAAAATCTGTCGAAAAAGTCAATAAAGAGTCTCTTGTCAGAGGCCCTTTTCCACCGGATGCGCTTTCAGATATTCCCGCCACTCCACGCATTCCGCGGTATGGAGATGGATGCCGTCGGAGATCAGTTCTTTTCGCAGGCAATCGTTCTTCACGGTCACGGCCTCCGCCACATTCAAATACAAGCACTCCTTTTCAGCCGCCGGTTCCTCCAAAAGTGCGTTATATACTGCAATAAGGATTCCTCCCGGGGACAAGCAGGCTCCCGGGTCGGCGGATGGGACTTCTCCGGCCCCGTGTCCACCGGAAGCAGCGGCTCCAGCACCTACGCCGTCACCGGCGCTTCCCGCACCGGGACCTGCGGCGTTTCCAGCGGCACCGCCGAAACCGGCGGATTGCCGGACAGCAGAACGCAAAACGCCCCCATCAGCATCACCGCACCCCCAAAAATGACGCCGGCCGCGGCCGCCGCGCGTTTCCTCACCCATCTTTTTCATGGCAACACATCTCCCACTGTGTCTTTTACTTATTAGACGGGATTCGACCGGAAAAGTCGATACAATATGGCGCTGTTGAAAAAGTCTCGCAACAGCCCTCGCGGAATGCTATAATGAGGAAAACAACCTGAGGTGATGGGATGCAGCTGGCGATGCACATGGTAACGATCGAGGACTTAATGCCGCAGGAGCACCTCCTCCGAAAGCTGGAGACGGCGCTGGATTTGTCGTTTGTGTACGAGGAAACAGCCCCGCTTTACAGCAAAATACGGCTGTCCGGCCATCGACCCGGTGGTCATCGTGAAGTACCTGCTGGTGGGGTTCCTGTACGGCATCCCGTCGGAGAGGCAGATCGAGCGGCGTATCCAGACCGACATCGCCCTGCGCTGGTACCTGGGCCTCGACCTCTTCGACCGGGTGCCGGATCACAGCACCATCTCGCAGCTGCGCCGCCGGAAACCGTCCTTCCGCAGGGTATTTCGGCAATTATTTGAAGAAGTCGTGCGCCAGTGCATTGAAAAGGGCCTTGTCAGCGGGCGTGTGGTCGGCACGGACTCGACCCATGTGAGGGCCAACGCCTCCCGCGCGTCGGAGGAACTCGCTGAGATTACCGAAGTGCCCGGCGGTCTACTGGGAACGGCTGGACGCTTACAAGGAGAAAGAGCTGGAGGAGTTTGAGCGGCGAATCGGAAAACGTCGGAAAAAGTGGACAAGGCAGATCAAACGGGACAACCGCCGCTCCCACGCCCTTTGTGCAACGGGCCCTGATTGCTAGGGCCTCTACGGTTACAGTTCAGATTGGGGAAAATGAGGGCATTACGCAGACCTATACAATATAGTGCAAAGCACACCCTAGAAATACTTGAAAAGCAGCTCGAACGGATTGATACCAGTTCAGCGCTTGGAATGTGGGAATTTGCCTCCTATGTCATTTCTAGTAGTCCTGTAGTTGCCAACAATGTTGCGCACATGTATCTGGCTTTAACGCAAGGAGAAGGCTCATTCATATCAAGCGCTGCAGTACATCTTTGGGCCGGTGAAGAAGAAAAGGATCAAGCCGCCACCATTCTCGAAAGGATTCGGAAAATCACACATCCGGTCTTTGGCCCCAGGGATAGTTCTGATATCACTCTCTATGCCAAGTGGACAGTGCAGGGCGGTATCTCCTATACCGTGGAGCATTATCAGCAGAATGTAGCGGACAATGAATACACCCTTGCGGACAAAGAATCCAAGACCGGCGCTACGGGTCAGCCTAGTCTTAACCTGTTCAATCCAAGTGTATGGGGGCAGTCAACGGCATAGCCGATAGCTGCCGAAACTAACAAAAAATAAGTCGAGGAAAATTCCCTCGACTTATTTTTCGTGCCCTGTACCGTCCGATCTGCCCCATAGGTCACATTGTGTACCTATGAACATGAACCGTTCCGTTGCAGTGTTTTCCGTGATGATGGTGTTCGAGAAGTTTGTCTCCATCAGACCGCGCTTTGTGTCGTTCAACAGGCAAATACCGCCGCCTTTTGCAGCGCTGTTGGTACTCATAACAGTATTGGTCACCGCAAGGTGATTTGCTGTGAGATCACTGCTATACAAACGCGTTCTTAATCTGTACCTTGGCCGCATCATTCAGATTTGCCAACAGGATTCCGCCGCCAACCGATTGGTCTTCCCAACCATCGGCAGAGTTGTTTTTGATCTTTACCGGATTTTCTTCGGTGCCATTGATAACCAACCCCGGTGTGGTAGTAGTCTGCCTAATTGTTATGAAAGAATTTATCACTTTTCAAGTCTGTTTTTGGGCGAAATGGCCTAGATTTGCGGTATGTTACCATCGGCAGACAGACTTTACAAGAGCCTGTCTGCCGATTTTTTCGCTTTGGGTGTCAATAAGACACCCAAGGTTGGACAGCGAGGGTGTCTATTGCACACCCTTGACCTTAAATCTTTTGCAGGAGTTTTTGATTCCGGGGTATTCACCACGCTGTTTTTTCGGGAGGGGTAGTGAGGGGGTATCAGAAAAAACAGAAAACCGCTCTTTACTGCCGTCTCAGCCAGGACGATGGGATAGAGGGCGATTCCAACTCCATCCAAAATCAAGAGTTAATATGTAAAGGGTGGTTTCTCCCACCTAATACATATGACTGCGGCTCATTTGTGGTGAATGGAACAGCAGTTGTAGGAAAGGAGTCAAAACACCTTATAACCGCTGGAAATCAACACACAAAGGAGCTGATTTTTATGAAATCGTTATTTAAGCAAATGGGCGGCACTTATCATCAGGAGGGCGATTACCTTATCCCAAACCTTACCCTGCCAGATGAGCCAGAATATCAGATCGGCAAGTATGGACGTATGCGCCGCAGTTATCTGAAAGCTCATCGGCCTGTTCTCTACGCGAACTTTCTCACATCTGGGACGCTACATCGGCACCTTGCCGAGATTGACCAAGCCTGCAATGAACGAATGGAAATCGTCGTTTCTGCTATGGCGAAGCAAGAAGGTGTGACCGAATCGCTCAAAGCCGCCGACCAGATGGAATGGGTACACCGCATGAACAGTATCCGAAACCGCACGGGGGAAATCGTTTTGACCGAGCTTGTATATGAATGACAAATGCCCGTTATTGGCAACATGGCCGATAACGGGCGTTCTCTTATTCTCTGGGCAATACGAACCTATATTTGCCCTTGCCTTGACCGGTAACAGGTTCTATTAATGCGCTTGCACAGGATGCGCAGGCGCATTTGCTATTCCTCACTCCGTAAAACCGGCTCAATCACACTCAAAAAGTACTCCGTTATCGTCTCCGGCGTTTCTTTCATCCCACGGGACACCCACCAGTCAATCGTTTCAACGAAAGAAGACGCAATGTGGTTTACCAGATAGTCCTCCGGCAGCGTAGCACTTTTCAGAAGTCCCTTTTCGGCGTACTGGGTCACAATCAGCGTCCGCAGGTTGGTTTTGAAGTATTTCATAAAAATCTCATTATTTTCTGAGGACAGCAGCTCCAGAATATTCCGGTCATTTTCCTGCAAGTGTCGTACCAGATGCAGAAACACAGAGTCCGTTTTGTTGCCGCAGGAATAATGATAATGTCCGTGGGGCAAGCCCATAGCCGTGTCGATGATATGCCCGAACAATTCTTCACACAGGGATTTCAGCAGATAGTCCTTCGTTTCAAAATGGGCATAAAAGGTCGTTCTTCCCACATTGGCTGCATCAATAATCTCCTGCACGGAGATCTGATTGTAATGCTTCTGAGAAAGCAGCTCCGCAAACGCGGAGAAAATCGCATCTCTTGTTTTCTTCTGCCGTCTGTCCATATCTGCCTCCCGAACAATTCGCAAAATCTGTTCCGAACCGAATGTTCCGCAAAATCTGCTTCTTGCTTCCTTACTTCTTTCTCGATACAATAAGTTCAGAACAGAATAAAGTGTTCTGTATCGAATAAATGATACAGGAAAAGGCTTGCAGTGTCAAGAAGAAAGAGGTGTCCGAAATGTTAAAACGAATCAATGATTTTCTGGCAGGACTCCCGATGACCATCATCGGAGGCGTTCTGCTTGTATTCAGCTTTGCCCTGCCGAGGACGGGCGTCAATCTCCCGGTTGACCCGGCATGGGGAACGGTTGTAATCTCCGGGATTCCGCTTTTGTATCTTGCGGTGTGGCGGATCATTTATAATCCCGGAATCAGCAAAATCTCATCTGCTCTTTTGATTACCATTGCCATGTTTGCTGCCATTGCCATTGGCGACCTGTTCGCCGCCGGTGAAGTCGCTTTCATCATGGCAATCGGTGCGCTTTTGGAGGACGCCACCACGAACCGGGCAAAGAAGGGACTGAAAAAGCTCATCAGTCTCGCTCCGACGCAGGGACGGCGCATTCGGGACGGAAAGGAAGAAATGATTCCTGCTGAGAAGATCGTCAAGGGCGATATGCTCCGAATCCTGCCCGGAGAAACCGTTCCGGTGGACGGTGTCATTGTAAGCGGTGAAACCTCCGTTGACCAGTCGATTATGACCGGTGAATCTCTGCCAGTAGATAAGGCAGCCGGAGACACGGTGTTCTGCGGGACCATCAATCGTTTCGGCGCAATCGACATCCGTGCAACAAAGGTTGGCGAGGACAGCTCCTTGCAAAAGCTCATTCGCATGGTGCAGGAAGCGGAGGACAAAAAAGCGCCCATGGCACGAATTGCCGACCGGGTCGCAAGCTGGCTTGTCCCTGTGGCGATGTTGGTTGCAGCCATTGCCGGTATTGCAACGCAGGACATTGTCCGTGCGGTAACGGTGCTTGTGGTATTCTGCCCCTGTGCGCTGGTGCTGGCAACCCCCACGGCGATTATGGCTGCCATCGGGCAGGCTACCAAACACGGCGTAATTATCAAATCCGGCGAAGCGTTGGAGAAGATGGGCAAGGTCGATACCATCGCCTTTGATAAAACCGGTACGCTGACCTATGGAAAGCTGGAAGTCAGTGATGTTCTGTCCTTTGCTCCTGATTTGGACGAAGAAAAGCTCCTGTATCTTGCGGCTTCTGCCGAGGCAAAAAGTGAGCATCCGTTAGGGAAAGCAATCGTGGCGTATGCGAAAAAGCGTGATTTACCTCTTAGCGAATCTGCGGCGTTCCAAATGACCTCCGGCAAAGGCATTTCTGCCGAGGTGGACGGCTGTCAGCTCCTTTGCGGCAACGAAAAGTATCTGCACGAGTGCGGCGTTTCCGTGACAGCGAACGCAGCCGGTACACTGGAAAAGCTCCGGCTGCAAGGCAAGGCATCCATTCTCGTTGCGGTGAACGGTCAATGCGTCGGTGTAATTGCGCTGTCGGATGTTCTGCGTTCGGAAGCTTCGGCAATGGTGCAGAAGCTGACCGCCATGCAGACAAACACAGTGCTGCTGACCGGCGACAACCAAAAGACCGCCGACTATTTTGCGGCGCAGGTCGGCATCCGCGAAGTCTACGCCGATCTGCTGCCGGAGGATAAAGTCGGCAACATCGCCGCATTGCAGAAGCATGGCAGAAATGTGTGCATGATTGGGGACGGCGTCAATGATGCACCCGCACTGAAAACCGCAAGCGTCGGTGTTGCCATGGGCAGTATGGGCAGCGATATTGCTGTGGAAGCGGCTGACATTGCACTGATGAGTGATGATATTTCCAAAATCCCGTATCTGAAACGGCTTTCGGGTGCAACAGTGAAAACCATCAAGCTCAGCATTACGCTTTCCATGTGCATCAACTTTCTTGCGGTCACGCTCTCTGTTCTCGGATTGCTGAATCCCACCACCGGGGCGCTGGTACATAACGCCGGATCGTGCTTCGTCGTGCTGATTGCAGCTCTGCTGTATGATCGGAAATTTGAGTAATCTTTTAAGGCAACACCGCACAATTAAAGCTGCGGCGCTTTGCGGAAATTTCGTGCCCTGACTTTGTTGCGATTTCGCGGTAATACGTCAAGTATTACCGCAAAACCGCGCCTCGTCAGTACGCAAAATTTACTCGCAAATCGCTCTTGTCCAATTATGCGGTATTGCCTTATAACAAGCGTCTCAGCCGATGTCTGTCTGAACATTGGCTGAGACGTTCTTTTTATTGATGCGCATGGTCATAGAGGGGCTGAATATCATCCGGCAGATGGTCTGGAAGCAGGCTCTTGATCCGATCCTCGCTGCCGTCCTGAATCGCCTGATCATAATACCAGCATTTGAATCGGAGCATATCCAGAACTTTATTCATGTGTGCAATTTCCGCCTCGACGGTTTTCCTCTGCTTTTCCAGCAATTCCCGGCGCAAAGGGTATGTGGATGCACCCTCCACGCACCAGTCCATAAACTGCTTGATGTCCTTGATCTCAAGCCCCGACATTTTGAGACATTCGATCACCCGCAGGGCTTCAAGCTCATTCTCGCCGAATTTTCGTATGCCGGACCTGCGCTCTATTCCGGGAAAAAGACCCTGCTTATCATAATAACGAAGTGTGGAGATCGGCAAGCCGAACATCTCCGAAACCTGTCCAATCGAGTACATAGAAACCTCCACAAAAAAATTCACAAATATATTCTTCAAATCTCTTGACCTAAAGTTAGGTTTAGGTGCTATCATTATTATAGCAGAAACGAAAGCGCAGCGCAAGAGCGTGCGCCGAAATAAATGGAGGTAACGTAAAAATGGCAATCAAACAAACAGCCGGTAGGGATGCTTTGGGCAATTTCGCGCCAAAGTTCGCGGAGCTGAACGACGATGTGCTGTTCGGCGAGGTATGGAGCCGGGAGGATCAGCTTTCCCTGCGAGACCGCTCTCTTGTGACGGTGACGGCGCTCATGGCACAGGGACTCACCGATTCGTCCTTCCGGTATCATCTGGAAAGCGCAAAGAAAAACGGCATCACCAAGGAGGAAATTGCTGAGATTCTGACCCACGCCGCCTTCTATGCCGGATGGCCCAAGGCGTGGGCGGCGTTCCGTATGGCAAAGGAAGTGTGGGGCGAGGACACCGGCGAGAATGCTATGGCAGAGCACGCTGCATCCATGGTCTTTCCCATCGGCGCGCCCAACGAGGGCTTTGCACAGTATTTCAGCGGGAAAAGCTATCTGGCGCCTGTCTCCAAGGAGCAGGTAGGCGTTTTCAACGTGACCTTTGAGCCGGGCTGTCGGAATAACTGGCATATCCATCACGCAAAAACCGGCGGCGGGCAACTCCTGATCTGCGTTGCCGGACGCGGCTTTTATCAGGAATGGGGCAAGGCCGCTGTGGAGATGCTGCCGGGCGATGTGGTAAACATTCCGGCCGGTGTCAAGCATTGGCACGGCGCAGCACCGGACAGCTGGTTCTCCCATCTCGCCGTAGAGGTACCGGGAGTTGAAACATCCAACGAGTGGCTGGAGGCCGTAAGCGATGCAGATTATATCAAAGCAACTACGAATAAGGAGCGCAACGAAAATGACAGATGAAAGGCTGAATTTAACACAGGAATGGGACAAGGTGTTCCCAAAAAGCGACAAGGTTGACCACAAAAAGTGACCTTTCACAATCGCTACGGCATCACGCTGGCGGCAGATCTGTACACGCCGAAGAATGCAGTGGGCGAGCTGCCCGCCATTGCCGTCAGCGGCCCATTCGGTGCAGTGAAGGAGCAGTCCTCCGGACTGTACGCGCAGAAGATGGCGGAGTATGGCTATCTCACCATTGCCTTCGATCCGTCCTATACCGGCGAGAGCGGCGGACTGCCCCGGTATGTGGCCTCACCCGACATCAACACCGAGGATTTCTGCGCCGCCGTGGATTTTCTGTCCGTGCAGGAGAATGTAGACCCGGAGCGTATCGGCATCATCGGCATCTGCGGCTGGGGCGGTATGGCTGTCAACGCCGCCGCGCAGGACACCCGCATCAAGGCAACCGCTGCCATGAATATGTACGATATGACCCGTGTCACTGCCAACGGCTATTTTGATGCAGAAGATTCTGAGCAGGTGCGTTTTGAAAAGAAACAAGCCATGAACGCCCAGCGCACCGAGGACTACAAAAACAGCAGTTATGCCCTTGCCGGAGGCGTGGTCGATCCGCTGCCGGACGATGCGCCGCAGTTTGTGAAGGACTATTACGCATACTATAAGACGCCGCGCGGCTATCATCCACGTTCCCTGAATTCAAGCAATGGATGGAATGTAACCTCCTCACTGCCCTTTATGAATCTGCCGATTTTGCAGTATGCCTCGGAGATTCGTTCCGCCGTTCTGCTGGTGCATGGCGAGAAGGCACACTCCCGTTATTTCAGCGAGAGTGTCTATAAAAAGCTCACCGGCGACAATAAGGAGCTGCGCATCATCCCCGGTGCCAGCCATACCGATCTCTATGACCGGATGAGCCTCATTCCATTTGAAAAGCTGAATGCGTTTTTTCAGGAAAATCTCAAGTAAAAGAAGGAGTATCACATGAAAAAACCATATATGATCTGCCACATGATGATGTCGATAGACGGAAGGATCGACTGCGGCATGACAGTAAAAATTGCCGGGTCCAATGAATATTACGAAACGCTGAATGCTTTGAACGTTCCCACAACGCTGATCGGCAGAGTGACTGCACAGCTTGAAATGTCAGACTCCGGCGTATTTGAACCCACAAATGCGGCAGCAGCGTTCGGAAAAGAGGGCTTCTCAAAGAAGAGGGATGCAGCGGGCTATCAAGTCGTTGTAGATACAAAGGGGACGCTCCTTTGGCGTGACGACAGCAACAGCGGAACGCCGTTGGTCGTCATTCTATCGGAAGCCGTCACAACGGAGTATCTTGCCTATCTCGATTCGCTTCATATTTCGCGGATCGTCTGCGGCAAAACGCGAATCGACCTGCGCAGAGCTGCGGAAATCCTGTACTCTGAGTTTGGCGTGGAACGCATGGCGATCGTTGGCAGCGGCACGATCAATGCAGCCTTCCTCCATGCGGGACTGCTGGATGAGGTCAGCATTCTGCTCGGCCCCGGAATCGATGGACGAAAAGGCATGACCTCCACCTTTGACGGTCTGCCCATGGGCACAGAGCCTGTCAACCTAAAGCTTACAAGTGTGCAGCCCTATAAAGATGGCGCAGTCTGGCTGCGGTACACACTGTAATAACGCTCCGGACACGGATAACCCCTCTGCCGACACTCAGTCAGGGTGTCGGCAGAGGGGTTTGCCTATTCAGGATGATAGCGAACAAATCACAGATGCCTTCCGGTGACGTTTTCCGTATTCTGCGCAATTTCCTCCGGCGTCCCGGCAGCGACAATGCGCCCGCCCTGCTCTCCGCCGCCGGGACCCATGTCGATGATATAGTCCGCATTGCGAATTACGTCCAGATCATGCTCGATGACAATAACAGTTGCACCGCTTTCTACCAGTCGGTCAAAGACCAGCAAAAGCGTCTGCACATCCAACGGGTGCAGACCGATGGTCGGCTCGTCAAAGATAAATATAGAGGTGTCCTGCTGCCGCCCCATCTCGGATGCCAGCTTCAGCCGCTGGGCTTCGCCACCCGAAAGACTTGGCGTGGCTTCTCCAAGAGTCAGATACCCAAGTCCCAAGTCCTGCAAAACTTGCAAACGGGCAGAAACAGTTTTCATATCCCCACAGGCGGAGAGCGCCTGCTTGACGTCCATATCCATGACCTCCGGCAGAGAATGCGCTTCTCCGGCCTTATTTTTCCGCTGAACCTGTTCCGCTTCCCGGCGATACCGGCTGCCCCGGCAATCCGGGCAGGGAATTTCCACATCCGGCAGAAACTACACATCCAGACTGATGGAGCCTGTTCCGTCGCAGGTCGGGCAGCGGAGCTTTCCGGTATTGTAGGAGAAATCTCCTGCCTTATAGCCCAGTGCTTTGGCCTCCGGCAGTCTTGCATAGGCCTTGCGCAGCTCGTCGTGAACATTGGCATAGGTGGCCACGGTAGAGCGGACATTGATGCCGATGGGTGCGGCGTCGATCAGCTTGACCTGCCGGATGCCTTCTGCACAGATTTTCTTTACATGAGCCGGCTGCGCCGTTCCGTTTGTCAGGGCTTCCAGCGCGGGAATCAGGCTTTCCAGAATCAGCGTGGTCTTGCCGGAACCGGATACGCCGGTCACCACCGTCAGCCGCCCCTTGGGAATATCCGCTTCCAAGGGCTTCACGGTGTGGACGGCATCCGTGGAGAGATGGATGTGCCCCAGCTCAAACATCTCCTGCGCCGCCGCTTTCTTCCGAAGGGGCGGCGTTTTCCCTCTCAGAAAAGGGCCGATTTTGGAATGGGAGTCGGCTGCGATCTGCGGGATAGTACCCTGTGCGATGATTTGCCCGCCGTCTACTCCGGCCTCCGGCCCCATCTCCACCACCCAATCCGCTTCGGACAGGATCTGCGTGTCGTGATCTACCAATATGACCGAATTGCCGTCGGCAATCAGATCGTGCATCACATCGGTCAGTCCCACAATATTGGACGGGTGCAGACCGATGGACGGCTCATCCAGCACATACAAAACGCCTGTGGTACGGTTGCGGACGGCACGAGCCAGCTGCATCCGTTGGCGCTCGCCGGTAGAAAGGGTGGCAGACGCCCGGTCCAGCGACAGATACCCCAGTCCCAAGTCCATCAGCCGCTTTGCCACTGTCCGGAAGGATTCGCAGATGCTCTCCGCCATGGGGCGCATTTCCTCCGGCAGCGCGTCGGGGACATGATCGACCCATTTCACCAGCTGGGACAGCGGCTTTTCGCACGCCTCCGCCAGCGTGATGCCGCAGAGCTTTGGCTGTCTTGCCCGCTGGGACAGCCTGCTTCCGCCACAGTCCGGGCAGACGCTCTCCTTCAAAAAGCGCTCCATCCGTTTCATACCCTTCTCGTCCTTGACCTTGGACAGGGCGTTTTCCACAGTGTAGACTGCATTAAAATAGGTGAAGTCCAGTTCACCGGATTGATTCGTTCCCTTTGCCTTATAAAAGATATGCTTTTTCTCTGCCGGGCCGTGATAGACGATTTCCTTTTCCCGGTCAGTCAGGTCCCGGAACGGCACATCCGTGCGGACGCCCATTTCCCGGCAGACGTCCGACATCAGCGACCACATCAGCGTTTTCCAGGGCAGAACAGCGCCCTCATCAATGGTCAGGGAGTCATCCGGGATCAGCGTCGATTCGTCCACCGTGCGCACAAGTCCTGTGCCGCCGCAGGTCGGGCAGGCCCCCTGCGAGTTGAAGGCCAACTCCTCCGCCGACGGCGCATAAAACCGTTCTCCGCAGACCGGGCAGGTCAGTGCCTGCCCTGCTGCCACAGCAAGGGTCGGCGGCAGATAGTGCCCGTTGGGGCAGCGGTGGCTTGCAAGGCGCGAGAACATCAGCCGCAGGCTGCTCAGCAGCTCCGACCCGGTGCCGAAGGTGCTTCGGATACCCGGAACGCCCGGACGCTGATGCAGTGCCAGTGCCGCAGGAATGTGCAGCACCTCATCCACCTGCGCCCGTGGTGCCTGCGTCATTCTGCGCCGGGTATAGGTGGAAAGTGCATCCAAGTACCGACGAGAGCCTTCCGCATACAGTACGCCAAGGGCAAGGGAGGATTTGCCGGAACCGGACACCCCTGCAATGCCTACGATCTTATTCAGCGGAATATCCACATCAATATGTTTTAGGTTGTGTACATGGGCATTCCGAACTTGAATGACCATGGGATTTTCCTGTTTGTTCATTCTATTCTCCTTTACCTTTTTGCCAGATAGAACGTTACATGGGATTCCTCATCAGAAAGCGGAATATTGACTCGATTCGGATAGTCTCGAAGCCGAACATAATCCGTGGTAAAACAGGGCAGCGACGAGGCGTTCACCAATTCTTCAAACACCATAGCATCCGGCTGTACCAGAAATTTGGAGGCAGGCATCTTCTCCCGGCAGAGGGTGTCCCAGAAGCCCAGCTCTGTCCGCAGCAGGAAGTTGAAGCCGTTGATGTCCGCAAAGGTCAGCGCTTCGTATTTTGCAAGCTCATGGTCCGGCGGCACGCAGACAAATAGATTCTCTTTCAGAAACGGCTGGGCGCCTTCAATGGGAAATGGCAGAATGGCCATATCGCAGGAGCCGTCCTGCCATGCGGAAAGCACCTCTCTATTCTGGCAGATCGCAGAGGAAACCATCATTTCCGGCTGTTGCGTGTTCACGTCCTTTTGCAATTCCCACAGAGGCGCAGGCGCACAGGACTTGATGATAATCGTGTGCTGCCGTGCGTCAAATTCCTGCACCTGACGGACGGTGGTCTCTGCCTCCCGTAAGAGCGTTCGGGCAGCTGCCACGGCCATTTTTCCGGTTTCGTTCAGTTCGATTTTGTTCTTCCCACGAAGGAAGAGCGGTACGCCGAAAGCCTCCTCCAGATGCTGCATGGAACGGGTAATAGACGGCGTGGAGATGTGGAATTCCTCCGCTACGCGGCTGAGCGTACCCAGGTCGGCAAAAGCCACAAGCTGGCTTAACTCATTCAGATCAATCATAGTCTCACCTCTCGAAATGCTTTTCATATTATGAAAAGCAGATTGCGATATCAATAGTGTACAATATCGAAAAAGTGTTGTAAAGTAGGAATCATAAAAAATCCTGCTTTTCAGGAAATTGGAGGTATCATTATGGAATACGTTACTTTGAACAACGGCATCAAGATGCCGAAGCTGGGCTACGGCGTGTATCAGACTCCGCCGGAGGACACCCAGCGCTGCGTGCTGGATGCCATTGATGTGGGCTACCGCAGCATCGACACGGCACAGGCCTACGGCAACGAGGAGGGCGTAGGTGCGGCGATTGCCGAGAGTGGTCTGCCCCGGGAGGAGTTCTTCCTGACCACCAAGGTATGGATCACCAACGCCGGCTATGAGAAGGCCAAAGCGTCCATTGAGGCATCCATGGAAAAGCTGCGTACCGATTATCTCGACCTGCTGCTCATCCATCAGCCGTTTGGCGATTATTATGGCACTTACCGGGCGATGGAGGAATTTTATAAGGCCGGAAAGCTCCGTGCCATCGGCGTGTCCAACTTCGGCCCCGACCGGTATCTGGACATTCAGCATTTCTCCGAGGTCAAGCCTGCCGTCAACCAGATCGAAACCCATGTGTTCCAGCAGCAGAAGTTGGCCAGAGAATATCTGAAGAAGTACAACTGCCAGATTGAATCCTGGGGTCCCTTCGCCGAGGGTCGCAAGGATATGTTCATCAACCCCGTCCTGACGGAGATCGGCAAGAAGTACGGCAAGACCGCCGCACAGACTGCCCTTCGTTTCCTGATGCAGAGTGACGTGGTCATCATCCCCAAGTCCATCCATAAGGAGCGGATGCAGCAGAACTTCGACCTCTTTGACTTCACCCTGACGGCTGACGATATGGCCGCCATCGAAGCGCTGGACGGCGGCGAGAGCCTGTTCTTCTCCCACTATGACCCCAAGACCGTGGAGTGGTTCATGTCCATCCTGTGATTCTTATGTTTATATCATTGTCCTATGTAAAGCGAATGATAGCCTATAAGTGTGCTGCAGTTTCAAACTTTTTGCTATCCCTTTAGGGATACAACTGGTAACGCCTCCTCTAAGGCTGCGCAAATCATTACTCCAATAGTGGATATGATTCTAAGTTCGGAAATTTGAGAAATATCCCTCAAGCCATTGCCTATCAAAGAACTTGAAGCATGATGGCATACGAACTCGACTCTGTAAGCTACTGATCTGAATGTCACCGGGCATACAAAAAGCATCCCAGACGCACTGTTTGGGATGCTTTTGCTGTAAAATACTATTCTTGCTCTCTGTATTCTGAATTTTGAGTTTAATGCAGAAAATCACCTTGACAAATCTCGTCTCAAAAAGCCATCTTGCGGAAGATCACCACTTCCCCAGCCCCTGCTTTTATGTGGATGACGGTTTTTCGGGAGGAAACTTCCAAAGACCGGCGTTCCAGCAGATGATCTCAGACATGGAAAACGGCGGGATCGGGATCATTGTGACCAAAGATCTCAGTCGCCTCGGTAGAAATCAGCTCCACACGGGCCTGTACATCGAGGAACGCTTCCCCATGTTCGGCGTCCGCTACATCGCTATCAATGACAATGTGGACACCGACAGCAGCGAGAACAACGACCTCATGCCGTTCAAGAATTTGTTCAACGAGTGGTTTATTCGGGACACCAGCCGGAAGATCCGTGCGGTGCTGAAGGCCAAGGCAGAACGGGGCGAACGGCTGGGGACCAGAGCGCCCTATGGCTACCGAAAAAACTCAGAGACAAAAAAGCTGGAAGTGGATGAGGAAGCGGCATCCATCGTCCGCAGGATCTTCGCCATGTGCGCCGGCGGCAGCGGTCCCAGTCAGATTGCCCGCATTCTCAAGAAAGAGCAGATCCTGACACCCACCATGTACGCCTACACCAGATTCGGCATCACGTACGTGGGGCTGGATACACAACGACCGTATCACTGGTCTGGGGATACCGTGGCGGATATGCTGGAGAACGAAATCTATCTGGGAAACACCGTCAACATGAAGTAGAGTACGAAGTCCTACAAGGACAAACGGAGGGGTGGAACATTCCAGAGAAGAATGCTTGGTGTTTAAGAATACCCATCCCACCCTCATTACGCGGGAGGTCTGGGACGTGGTACAGAGAGTCCGTAAGAACACGCGCCCCAGACCGTGGAGATTGACTACAACGGCATTGGCTATGTCGGCAGCGGACAGCAGGATGTGGAAGAAGCACTGGAAGCACCGCAAACCCAGGACACAGCGGAACCCCGGCAGGCATCGTAAACACGATGGCCTGCCGGGGTATCCAAGGAATCACTTGTTACCCCTGTGAGGGGGGAACAAAGGCTTCCCTGCCCCTTTTGCCCCCGTCCCGGGAAGGTATACCGTCAGCAGACGGTA
Organism: Agathobaculum hominis; assembly: GCF_014288055.1. NCBI lineage: Bacteria > Bacillati > Bacillota > Clostridia > Eubacteriales > Butyricicoccaceae > Agathobaculum > Agathobaculum hominis. The sequence goes on along the minus strand of NZ_JACOPK010000001.1, from coordinate 218,077 downwards.
AAATTTTTCAAAGGATGCCCCACAGCTGTGAATACCACTGTGCTGCCTCCGGTACGGCAACACCCCCAAGACGGTATTCCGCTGCCAGCGCACATTTCGCGCGGTACGACCGCGCATCCTCAAACCAGACCTCCTGCTCCGTGCCGCCTCGCCAGAAATTATAGTGCGGCGCCTGTGCCGCATCATCATAACGGATAGGCGCGCCGACCTGCACTGCCTGCTCTGCGGCCTGCGCCCCGGCGAGCGGACGGGCACGCTGTCCCTGATGCCACGGAAGCGCCCACTGGAGACCGCCTGCCGGCAGGCTGCACAGCAGCTTTTTCGCCGGGATTTCGCTGACCGCATACCGTACCGCCTCATTCATCCTGCCGATGTCCGCGAGCGCAGACGGCGCACCAAGCGCGACCGAAGCATTTTTCAGCACGCAAAGATCTGCGTTCCTGCCGAGCGCCCGGAAATCATGCGCCTCGCAGAGCAGTCCGGTCTGCCCCCGACAGGTTTTCGGCGGCAGGGCAAGCAGCAGCACCAGCTTTTCCGATGCAAGCTGTGCCTTCAGCGCTCGTACAAAGTCCGAGAAAGCATCCCTGTCCTCCGGCATCAGATACTCGAAATCGAGCATGATCCCCGCCCACTCCCCTGCCGCTGCATTCTGCGCGGCGCTGCGGATCAGATTCGCGCGTGCAGCCGGATCGCGCAGCACCTGACGGGCGCGTTCGCCCGAAAACCGGCCGTTCTCGTCCTGCATCGTCAGCACGAACACCGGTCTGACGCCGTACCGCCGTGCGAGCCGTACCGGAATTTCCGCGTGTATGCCGGGGATGCGGCCCGTGCGGTCAAAGCCGAACGAGGCGACCGCTAAGTAATCCAGCTGCGGCAGCACACGGCGCAGCATCCTTGCGTCCGTGCCCTGCCGCACGCCGCCCAGAACGATTTTTCGCGGATATGCGCTGCTCTCCGCAAGATAGAGCGTCTGTCCGGGCGAAACCCTATCCTGTCCCATGAAAAACGGATTATCGCGCCAGAGCTGCCGCACGGTCGTGCCCTGTGCCTCCGCAATCGAGGCGAGCGTATCTCCGCGCCGCACGGTATACTGCCGACCGCCGACCGGGACGAGAATGCACTCCCCGGGCGTCAGACGGTTCGGGTCGCGCAGCTCGTTCTGCCGCAGCACAGCCGCCAGAGGCACGCCGTAATGCTGCGCAATACGGTAAAGGCTCTCTCCCGGCTGAACAACATGAATTTCCATCTCTTCACGCACCTTTCCTTACAGGCTATGCCGCAGGTCAGCCGTGCGTCACAGACCAAAAAGCGCGTTTTCACACAGAAACAGCATTTGCCCTGCAAATGCAAAAAGAGCAGGCAGCTCGTTCGAACTGCCCGCTCTTTTCATTTGATTTACTTTTTGTGAGGCGTCTGATTGTGAGCGCCGCAGCCGCCGCAGTGCGCACAGTCGCCGCCGCAGCCGCCCGACTTCTTGACGAACACCGAGCGTGCCGCGAAGAACACGATCACTGCTACGATAACAGCAAGAATAATATCACCCATGATATATGCCTCTTTCTAAAGTCAACAGTTAGTTTGCGTCTACGCTCATGCGGCGCAGGCCCTCGGTGGAGTCAGCCTTAGCCGGCTTGCGGAACAGCAGGAAGATGATCAGCGCGATGAATGCAATCGCAACAACAGTGCCGACGCCGAAGGTCAGCTCGCCGGTGATCAGGCCGCCGATCTGATAAATGATCGTGGATACAACGTAAGCGTAAGCACACATATAGCCGATCGCCAGTGCAGTCCACTTGCCGTTGTTCATCTCACGCTTGATGGCGCCCATTGCCGCGAAGCACGGTGCGCACAGCAGGTTGAACGCCATGAAGGCATATGCGCCGACCTGCGTGAAGTCAGCCGCCAGCTCGCTCCAGATCTCGGAGCCGTCTTCTGCAACCTCGCCGACAAAGTGGTAAAGCTGACCGAAGATAGCGACAACGTTCTCCTTCGCAACCAGACCGGAGATGGTGGCAACGGCGGATTTCCATGTGCCGAAGCCCGGCAGCGTGAAGATCGGAGCGATAACAGAGCCGATACGCGCCATGATGGAGTTGTCGATATCGGATACCGCGCAGAACGCGCCGCCTTCCCAGCCGTAGCCGAGGGTGAACCACATGAAGATGGTGGACAGCAGGATAACGGTGCCTGCCTTCTTGATGAAGGAGGAGCCGCGCTCCCACATAGAGCGGAACACATTGCCTGCGGTCGGTACATGGTAAGCCGGCAGCTCCATGACGAACGGAGCCGGGTCGCCGGTGAAGATCTTGAACTTCTTGAGCATGATGCCCGAGATGATGATGGACAGAACGCCCAGAACATAAGCAGAGAATGCGATGGTGCCGGAGCCGCCAAAGAACGCGCCTGCGAACATTGCGATGATCGGCAGCTTAGCGCCGCACGGTACGAAGCAGGTGGTCATGATGGTCATACGGCGGTCGCGCTCCTGCTCGATGGTACGGGAAGCCATGACAGCCGGTACGCCGCAGCCGGAGCCGATCAGCATCGGGATAAAGGACTTGCCCGAAAGACCGAACTTACGGAAGATACGGTCCATGATGAACGCAACACGCGCCATGTAGCCGCAGTCCTCAAGGATAGCGAGGAAGAAGAACAGGATGAGCATCTGCGGAACGAAGCCCAGAACCGCGCCGACACCGGCAACGATACCGTCCATTACCAGGCTGTAGACCCAGCCGTCCTCATTGACGCCCATGGAGGCGAACAGCTTCTCCAGCAGTACCGGGATACCCGGAACCCATACGCCGAAGTCAGCCGGATCCGGCTCCGCAGCGGTCATGGTTTCCTCGAAGGTTGCGAGGTCAACGTCCTCGGTGGTGACTTCACCGGAGTCCTCGTCCTCGAACTCGGCAGTGCCGACAACCGATGCAGCAGCCGGGTCTGCCTCGATGGCAGCAGCTGCGTCAGCGATAGCGGTTTCGTCCGCCTCCTCGGCCTCAAGAGCCTCGGTCAGAGCCGAGGTGTCGATGCCGGCCTCGTCGGCAGCCTCGAGCCATGCATCGCGGCGGGTGATCTGGTCGTCGTACTCGGCGGTTGCTTCCTCATAGTCGGCAGCGCCGATGGTGAACAGATGCCAGCCATCGCCGAACACGCCGTCGTTTGCCCAGTCGGTGAAGATACCGCCTGCGGTGGTTACAGAAACGTAGTAAACCAGCCACATGACCAGTGCGAAGATCGGCAGAGCGAGGATTCGGTTGGTAACGATGTGGTCGATCTTGTCCGAGGTGGAAAGACCGGTCTTTTTCTTCTTGACGCAGTCCTTGACCAGACCGCCGATGTACTGATAGCGCGCGTCGGTGATGATGGACTCTGCGTCATCGTCAAGCTCTTCCTCGACAGCGGTGATGAGCTTTTCCAGCTTCTCCAGAACGTCCTTGCCGAACGCGAAGCGGGCAAGCACCTTGCTGTCGCGCTCGAACAGCTTGACAGCGAACCAGCGGCGCTGCGCGGGCTCGGTCACGTCCGCGATCAGCTTTTCGATCTCGGTCAGCGCGTTCTCGATGGTCTCGGAGAACGCATGCTTTGCCGGAGCGTTCTTCGCCGCAGCGGCCTTCTTTGCCGCCTCGACGAGCTCCTTGGTGCCCTCGCCCTTGATGGCTGCGGTCTCAACGACCGGAACGCCAAGCTCCCTGGAGAGCTTCTTGACGTCGATCACGTCGCCGCGCTTCTTGACGATATCCATCATGTTCAGCGCGATAACGACCGGGATGCCCATTTCAAGCAGCTGGGTGGACAGGTACAGGTTGCGCTCGATGTTGGACGCATCAACGAGGTTCATGATAGCGTCCGGCTTCTCGTTTACGAGATAATCGCGTGCTACGACCTCCTCGAGCGTATACGGAGACAGCGAGTAAATACCCGGCAGGTCAGTGATCGTAACTTCCCTGTCGCCCTTGAACTTGCCTTCCTTCTTCTCGACCGTAACGCCCGGCCAGTTGCCGACATACTGCGTCGCACCGGTCAGATCGTTGAACATGGTCGTCTTGCCGCAGTTCGGGTTGCCGGCAAGTGCCAAACGAATTGACATGTTTGTTCCCCTTTCTCGTCAGCGTGTGCTAACTCAATTAGTACACGCTAACCCATATCTAAAAAAAATTTTTAACTGATTTTGCTGTTTTCCGCACTTTAGAGTTGTCTAAGAGCAACTCACAGAAATGACGGAACTCAGTCGACGAGGATCATTTCCGCGTCAGCCTTGCGCAGAGAAAGCTCGTAGCCGCGCACGGTGATCTCGACCGGATCGCCCAGCGGTGCTACCTTGCGGACGTAGATCTCCGCGCCGCGCGTGATGCCCATATCCATGATACGGCGGCGGGTCGCGCCCTCACCCTCGATCTTGCGCACGGTAACGGTGGAGCCGACCGGCGTGTTTCTCAGATTGCTCATTGTTGTTTACCCCCTGTTCAGACCATGATACGCGACGCCATCTGCTCGGAAATCGCAACGCGCGCGTCCTTTACCGACACGATCACATTTCCGGCGAGAGACGACACAACGATCACCTTTGCGCCCTCCACAAAACCCAGATTTTGCAGAAACTTGCGTGTTTGATCCTTTCCCCGGATGGCTTTTACCGTCGTTTCGACGCCGATATCCATCAGTGTAAGCGGCATGATAGTGACCCTCTCCTTTGCTGTGATCTATGTCTCTTCGGTTTGGGTTAGTAGATACTAACCCCTTTAACATATGCAGTTTACCACCACTAACCTCTCTTGTCAACCTCATTCAGTTAACTTTGGCTAATCTATACAACGCTGCTATGAGTTCGTCTGTGCTAATTGTATGTTCTCGCAAAAGGACAGAACGGCATAATTGCAGGATGTCCGTTTCCATCCGTCATTTCCGGGAAAATATCTCCGGACAGGAGGAAGCCCGCAGCCGTTGTTCCGGACAGCTGCGGGCTCTGTTACGGGTACGCCGGGCAGCGTACCAGGTTTGGGGTTTCCCCCGGGACAAGAAAGGATATTTGTATCATAACCGCCGCCGTCGCGGCAGGTATGACCGGAGTGAACTTCGTTGCAAACTACAGTTTGCAACGAGTAGGTTCAACCGCATGAATGCGGATTGAACCTGTGATTAAATTTGCGCGTCGCTGCGCGGCACACAAATTTAACCTCTTGTATAAAAACCGTGATACATGCTCCCGGTTTTTATGAACCTGCTGCGCAGGTTCTATCGAATGCGCGCTGGCGCGCGTTCGGCGCAGCGCATGGGATAGGTTAAGGATATATATGTATGGAGATGCAGATTGGAGGTTGCCTTAGAAAGCTGCGAAGCCCTTGCCGAACTCCTTGCACTTTGCCAGACCGTCCTCGTCGGGGGTCTCGTTAATGATCAGGCCCTCATCGGTGTAGATGACAGCGTTTGCGTCGTTGGTACGCTGTACCCAGTCGCGCATCCACTGGCCATCGCCCCAGCCGTAAGAGCCGAACAGAGCGACCTTGCGGCCGGACAGCTTGCTCTCCAGATCGGTGAAGAACGGATCGAACTCGGTCTCCTCGAGAACCTCGGCGCCCATTGCCGGGCAGCCAAGAGCGATCTTAGCGTAAGCCGCTGCGTCGGTCGGGTTGGTATCTGCTACGTTCAGCAGATCGCACTCCATGCCGCCCTCGCGGATGCCCTCTGCGATTGCGCTTGCCATCTGCTCGGTGTTGCCGGTCTGGCTCCAGAAAATAACTGCTGCTTTGCTCATGTCAGTTTAGCTCCTTTAGTTGAAAATATATATATGCTGTACGCATTTATGCCGCCGCGAAAACCTCGAGCAGCGTTTCGCCCTGCTCTACTCGTTTTGTTACTGCGTGACATACCCGCGATAAGCGGTCAAACAGACGGGACGCCGCTTCTGCGTCACCGTAAACCTTCCAGTAGCCGCTGAGCTTGCAGCCGCGACCGGAATATCGAATAAACCCGACCACATCCTCGATCGGATAGCCCAGAAACAGTCCGATCTCATGCGGAAAGCCGTCCGTGCAGGCGATACGCTTTCTCAGCACCGCGAGCAGTTCGGGAAGCGGACTGCCGACCGGATAGCCAAAGCGTCGGAGCACATGCTGTACTCTTTCATCCTGCATATAGCGCTCGAGCTGCGCCTCGTTGTACACGAGAAGCAGATACCGTGCGCGGCACGCACAGACGATCTCAAAGCGCATTCCGCGCGGCGCGAACGCTTCGCGGTAGGTCTCGAGCTGCTCCGGCAGATCGGGATAGATCGTGCGGTCGCAGGAAACAAGATTCGCAGGCTTGATGCCGGCGAGCGCCGGTGAGCAGTACGCGGCAAGCAGTCGGTCGAGCTGGTTTTCCATGGTATCTGACGCCCCTTTCTTCTCACTCGTATCTTGTCCATCTCCGGCCTGTTTCATCCGGCGTTTTCCGAACAGCGCGGCCGCGGTTAGCCATACGGCCACGCAGTCCTTATATGGTCTGTTATGTTCGGATCAATGCGCAAAATACAGAGGAAGTTGTTTAATCTTATCCGTACCGTTCGGTTCCGTGCGAACGATACCGGTCATCGGGCGTATCAGTAAGCCTCGGCTAACCTGTATATAAGTTAGCATATGCTAACGATAAAGTCAAGCGTTTTTTTAAAAAAATTCCAAAGATTTTTTTCAGCGTAAGAAACCGCCTGTCCGGCAGGCCACGCCGCCCCCTTCTCCTTACCCTCAGCAGTGGGTATACCTTCCGCCGATACAGCGGTGCGCCGCTGGAGGCGAGGATGGCCCTCCCGGGTCGGGGGATGTTCGCCATGACATGGCGTGGGCAATGCCGCCGCCCGGCGGCGGGGGCAAAAGGGGGAAAGGACACCGATGGTTTCCTTTCCCCCTCTTGACTCCCCCAAACTTTCCTTCAAGCCGCGACGCCCTTCGGTTGCGCGGCTAAACGCGAGGGGCCTCCAGATACATTTGGTGCACTACGGGTTTTCTCTTGATCGAAGTTGAGCTAGTCATGGAGATGGTGCGATGATCAGGCATGATGCAAGAAGGTCTTGGGCGCGAAAAAAAGAGCACGGATGATAATCCGTGCTCTCCTTTGGGATGTAATTGTTAGTCGATCACGCGCAGCAGGGTATCGGCGTCCTTGCGTGCGGGAGCCTGCGGCTGCTCTGCCGGATGGCCGATGGCGATGATCGCAGCGACCTCTTCTCCCTCCGGAAGCTCGATCACCTTGCGAACCTCGCTCTCCTCGAAAACGCCCATAATGACCGTGCCGAGACCATGTGCGTGCGCCGCAAGGCAGAACGCCTCAGCGGCAATGCCGGCGTCGAACGACTGCCAGTGCGTGCCCTTGGAGGTCGAGAAGCTGCCGTCGCGCTCAAAGCCGGAGCGGCCGGTGATCGTCGTCAGGATAACGAGCGCCGGTGCGTGCGAGGCGGTCTTCTGGTTGTACGCAAAATCCATCATGCAGTCGGACGCGAGACGCGCGATCTTCTCCTTGTCCGTGACGAAATTATAGCGCGCGGTCTGCGTGTTCTTCCAGCTCGGCGCATAGGCTGCGGCGGCAACGACCTCCGCCATCTGCTCGCGGCTTACTGCTTCTTCGGTGAATTTACGCACACTGCGGCGCGTTTTGATACATTCCAGTGCTTCCATGACATTTTCTCCTTGTTTCAGGCAGCATCACACAGGCCGGGCATCAGCGTCCTGCTCAGAACGCTCCTGCTCAGCCGTGCGGTATTGTCTTTGTTTTTCTTTATCATAGCAAACAGACGGGATAAATGCAACCGTTATCCCCTGTCCTCCATAATTTTCACAAAATATTTGCGCGTGCGCGGGCCGTCGAACTCACAGAAGTAGACGCCCTGCCAGATACCGAGCAGCATCTTCCCGTCCTCGATGAGAATGGTCTCGCTCGCGCCGACGGTCGAGCATTTCAAATGCGCATCCGAGTTCCCCTCGGCGTGCCGGAACGCCGCGCGGTCAGGGAACGCCGCGTCAAGGCCGAGCGTCAGGTCATGCTTCACGTCCGGGTCGGCGTTCTCGTTGATCGTGATCGCGCCGGTCGTGTGCGGGCAGAAAACGATCGCAATGCCGCTCTGAATGCCCGACTCGCGCACAGCCTCGCGCACGGTCCGCGTGATGTCATAATAGCCCTGCCGTTCGGTTTTCAGGGTAAAGGTCTGGGTTTTCATGCTCATTCACTCCTGTTTTCGTGCAGATAAGTTGCTTCCAGATCGGAAAGATGCAGCTTTACTGCGAGCGGATACTTCTCGAAGGCGTGCGCAAGGGCGAAGCTGCCGCCCTTGACCGACTCGTCAAAGCCGCCCATGTGCCACCGGATGGCCATGGCCTCCTCGGTACGCAGGCGCATGAAGCGCTCGATCAGATACACGCTTTTCTCGCCGTGACCGTAGGGAAACTGATCGTCGACCGTGTATACCGGCACCTTTTCCCATTCGCCGCGGTCATTTTTGCGGTTCCGCAGCTCGGTCTTGTAAAATCCGGCCTTGCACAGATCGTGCAGCAGCGACACGATCGTAAAGCTCTCGATGTCATCGGACGCCGGATCGAAGTGCTTGGAAATGAGCACATTGTAGACGTTCATCGAATGATCGAGCAGTCCGCCCTCATATGCCGCATGAAAGCGCGTCGAGGCGGGCGCAGTGAAAAAGTCGGTCGTCTCCATCCATGCAAGCAGCTTTTCCGCGCCGGGACGCTGCACATTCTTGCGAAAGGTCGAGAGGAACAGCTCCTTATTCTCTGTGTTGTCCATAGTTTTCCTCCATTTTTGTCCGGGCGAGCCGCAGCAGGATCTCCCGCCGGTTTCGGCTCTCGTCGTCAAGCACCGCGTCCAGAAGATACCGCAGCATCTCCCCGATGGCCGCGCCGCCGAGGCCGAGCGCCTGCATATCGTGCCCGTTCACCGCGAGCTGCCGCAGAGACAGACAGGCGTTCTGCCGCAGCACCTCGTTCAGCATTCTCTCTGTCGCGCACAGCGTGCCGACGTCCCACGGCTGCGTGTTCTGACCGACCGCATCACCCTTTTTGATCATGAGCAGGTCGCGGAACCGTGCCTCTCCCAGGCGTGCAAGACTGCGGCGGACGAGCTTTTCACTGTCCCCGAGCGGGCGGTCATGCTGCTCGACGAGCAGCAGAATGCGCTCGGTGTCCTCCTTCGAGAACCGCAGGCGCGGCAGCAGCGTGCCCGCAAGCGCACGGCTGTGCTTCGGGTGGCCGCGAAAGTGACCGATTCCCTGCTCATCCACGGTCTTGCAGGCCGGTTTTCCGCTGTCGTGCAGCAGCATCGCCCACCGCAGACAGGGCTCAGACGGAACCTGCCCGACCGCACGAACGGTATGCCCCCAGACGTCGTAGCAGTGATGCGGATTATCCTGTGTGCAGCTGAACATCGGCACGAGCTCGGGCAGCGCCGCACCGATGATGTCGTTATATTTCAGCAGCGTGCGCTGCGCCCATCGACCGCACAGAAGCCGCGTCAGCTCCTCGCGCACGCGCTCTGCTGCAACGCAGGAAAGACGGCCGAGCTGCCGCCGCATCGCCGCAGCGGTGTTCCCCTCGATCGCAAAGCCAAGCTCGGACGCAAAGCGCACGCCGCGCAGAATACGCAGCGCATCCTCGGTAAAGCGCGTATCCGGATCGCCGACCGCGCGCAGAATGCGGTTTTTCAGGTCATTCCGACCTTCGAACGGGTCAAAAAGCCCGCGTTCGGGATGCCACGCCATCGCGCCGACCGTGAAATCGCGCCGCGCGAGGTCCTCACGGATGCTGCGCACAAAGCGCACGCCGTCCGGGTGACGGCCGTCCGAATAGCCGCCGTCCGTGCGGTAGGTCGTGATCTCGAGCGGACTGCCGTCCAGTATCACGGTCAGTGTGCCGTGTTTGAGACCGGTCTCGATGACCTGTTCTCCCTCGAAAACGCGCAGCATCTCCTCCGGCGCTGCCGCCGTACACAAGTCCCAGTCGTGCGGCCGGATGCCGCGCAGGCTGTCGCGCACACAGCCGCCGACCGCCCAGGTCTCAAACCCGGCCTGTTCCAGACGCTCGACCGCGCGCGCCGCATACCCCGGCAGATGCATCATTTGTCACCCTTGTCCTGACGGAGCCTGTAGGAGGTGCCATCCGGACTGATGACTACCGTGTTGTCGAGCTGGCTCTTGAGGCTTTTGCGGAAATCCGCGATATATTCCGCGCGAAGCGCCTGCTGCTCCTGCTTTTCCGCCTCGGTAAGGCCTTCCGTCTTTGATTTTTTTGCAAGCGCGTTGATACGCGCGATCTTTTCGTCAGTCATAAAAAATCCTCCCATGTGTTTATCTTATTATAAAATAGCTCACCCTTTTCAGCAAGTGTCAATTCGGAGTTTTTGCCGTCCCCTTTTTGACCGCCAGCAGACGGTATACCTTCCGCCGGTACAGCGGTGCGCCGCTGGAGGCGACTTTACGCCCTCGGAGGGCGTGGTCATTGGCCGCCTTCGGCGGCCGGGAGAGCCGGTGTTCACCGGCGAGAATGCCGCCGCCCGGCGGCGGGGGCAAAAGGGGGATAAGACACCAAATGGTTTCTTATCCCCCTCTTAACTCCCCCTCATCTTCCTTTAAGCCGCGACTCCCTGCGGTCGCGCGTCTAAATGCGAGGGGCCCACAGGGGCGTTTGCTGCTCCAAGGGCATACGCTTGATGGAAGCAGAGCTTTTCGCAGCGCAAATCAAGCGCCCTGCACCGTCTGGCCGCGCACTGTTATGCGCGGCAAATCGCGCAAAGTAAATTCAGGGCATAACAGCGTCCTATAAGCGAACCGACGCCCGGAACCGAGCCCCCGTAACCCCCGTTTAGACGCGCGACCGAAGGGAGTCGCGTCCTAAGGAAAGGTTGGGGAGTCAAGAGGGGCAGGGAAACCTTGGTGTCCCTGCCCCTTTTGTCTCTGCCGGGAGACCCCGGCATCCCCCGGCCGCCGAAGGCGGCCAATGCCCACGCTCACTCTGAGCGTAACGCCGCCTCCAGCGGCGAGCCGCTGTATCGGCGGAAAGGCATACCCTCTGCTGAGGGGAAAGATAGAAGGGGCTCTTCGCCCTTGACCCCCCTCCCCCTCCGTGTTACAATAAATGAAGATTATTATACCTTAAATCCTATAAGAAAGGTAGTTTATTATGCAAATCGAAACAAAATGCCTGCATGAAGGCTACAAGCCGGAAAACGGCGGCCCAGGCGTCATGCCCATCGTTCTGTCCACCACCTATCGCTTCGACTCGACCGAAAAGATCGCGTCCCTGTTTGATATGCCGACCGAGTGCATCTACTCCCGCTTCGCCAACCCGACCTGCGATGCCGTGGAAAAGAAGATCGCCGCTCTCGAGGGCGGTGTCGGCGCCATGCTGACCACCTCGGGTCAGGCCGCTTCCCTGCTCTCCATCCTCAACCTCTGCTCCGCAGGCGACAGCTTCATCGCCGTCTCCACCATCTACGGCGGCACGATCAACCTGTTCGGCGTCACCCTCAAAAAGCTCGGCATCGAGTGCATCTGGGCAGACGCGGAAGCGGATGAAGAGGAGATTCAGAAGCTGTTCAAGCCGAACACCAAGGCTGTTTTCGGTGAAACGCTCGCCAACCCGGCTCTGACCGTATTCGACATCGAAAAGTGGGCGAATATCGCGCACAGGAACAACGTTCCGCTCATCGTGGACAACACGTTCGCAACGCCGGTTCTCTGCCGCCCGTTCGAGTGGGGCGCAGACATCGTCATCCACTCCACCACCAAATACATGGACGGCCACGCGGTACAGGGCGGCGGCGTTATCGTCGACGGCGGCAAATTCGACTGGGCTGCCTCCGGCAAGTTCCCGGACTTCACCGAGCCGGACGAGAGCTACCACGGCGTTGTCTACACCCGTGAATTCGGCGCGATGGCCTACATCATCAAGGCCCGCATGCAGCTGATGCGCGACTTCGGCTGCTACCCCTCCGCACACTCCGCATTCCTGCTCAATCTGGGTCTCGAGACCCTGCCGGTCCGCATGCGCCAGTACTGCGAGAACGCGCTGACCGTCGCAAAATTCCTTGAGGCCAGCGACAAGATCGCCTCGGTGCGCTACCCTGCCCTGCCGGGCAACGAGCACTTCGAGCGCGCGAAGAAGTATCTGCCGCTCGGCACCTCGGGCGTCATGTCCATCGACATCAAGGGCGGCCGCGCTCCGGCGATGAAGTTCATGGACAGCCTCAAGCTCGCGTGCAACGAGGTTCACGTTGCCGACATCCGCACCTGCGTGCTGCATCCGGCTTCCGAGACCCATCGCCAGCTGACCGACGAGCAGCTTGTTGCCGCAGGCATCGAGCCGGGCATGGTCCGCATTTCGGTCGGTCTGGAGAACGTCGAGGACATCATCGCAGACCTTCAGCAGGCGCTCGACCAGATCTGAGAGGAGCCTCCCATGCGCATTCGCTCTATTGAAAAGGCTGACCGCGAGTTTTTCATCGACCGCTGCCACGCCTTCTACCGCACCTCGGCCTGCGACCATGAAATCCCGCAGCAAAACGCCGAGCGCACATTTGAGCTGCTCATGCACGGCACGCCCTACGCAGACTGTCTGATCGCTGAGGACGACGACGGCACACCCTGCGCGTACTGCCTGCTCGCGCTCACCTGGTCGAACGAGGCCGGCGGCCTGTGCGTCTGGCTCGATGAGCTGATGGTGGACGACGAGCAGCGCGGCAAGGGCATCGGCAGCCGCATGATCGCCGCCGTGCACGAAAAATACAACACCGCTGCGCGTTACCGCCTCGAAGTGACCGAGAGCAACGTGCGCGCCATTGCGCTCTACACCATGCTCGGCTTCGAGGGTCTGCCGTACCGGCAGATGATCCTCGATACGCCGCCGCTGGACTGACTTTTTCAGCCGTGTTTCTCCGGAAATGCGGCTGATTTTCTTTACCTGCCGCCTGTTTTTTGGTATAATCAAAGTACAGAATTTACCTGTAAGGGAGGCGGAAGCCATGAAAGACAAGCTTCGTATTCTGCTGCGCATCGCGCTCGTGCTGCTCCTCGTGTGCGGCGTCACGGTCGGCGTGCTCTACGCCAATCGCGACATCGGCATCCCGACCGACCAGCTTGAGCAGGCCATGCGCGAAAGTCAGGACATTCCGGATGACTGGACGGTGCAGACCAGCGCCGGTGACACGACCGCCGCCGGGATCGCATACGCTCCCAACCACAGCGACTACGTTTTTGCGCTCTATATCGACCGCGATACACACCGCTTTTTCACTACCGGCTGGTTCTTCACCATGGGCGGCAGCCTGTTTGAGATTTCGGATTTTGTCGCGGCCTTTACGGTGAACGACCGTCCCGAGACCGCGTATATTTCGATGAACGCGGAGAAAATTGACCGCGCGGTCATTGACAGCGGAATCGAAACGCGCACCATCGAGCTCGACAGCACGCAGCCGTTCGCGCTCGTCCTGCCGCGGAGCAGCGGCAGCGTGACGTTTTACGGCGCAGACGGTCAGCCGGCCGAAGTCCGAATTGTCCGATGAGCCTCAGGACAGGGGGGCGCCTCATTTCAGCTTTGGATTGCAGCGCTTTTAGCTGCTGAAAGGAGTATGTTCTATGAGATTTCTTATGGTTTTCGCCTTGACGCTTGCCGCGTGCTTCGGCGCGTCGTTATGCGGCGGATGGGTGGTGTTTGAGCTTGCTACAAAACTCTGGCCTGTCATTGTGTTCTTCTCGCTCGTCATCTCCGTCCCTGTCACGCTTCTGCTCCGCCAGTCAGAGCGCATCGACCTGCTCGAAGAGCGTATCGAGGTGCTCGAGGCGGAACGCCGCAGTTCGGACACGCCTGCGGAATAACTGTGAATTCTTCACAATTTCTTCAAATTCTTCCTCTTGATTTTTCAGCGTTTCGCGCATATAATAAAGTCAGAAAAGGACCCGTGTTCCCGTTTTTCAGGAGGTGTTTCCGATGGGTCAGAATGAGATCGAACGATACGCAGGCGCGATCCTGAACGATCCGCGCTTTCAGAAGCTGCGCTCCTTTGAGCACCACGGACCTGCGAACACGGTCTACGACCACTCGCTTGCCGTAACGCGCGCCGCTTACCGCATTGCGTGCGCGCTCCATCTTTCCGAGGAAGAGACCGCGTCGGTCGTCCGCGCGGCGCTGCTGCACGATTTCTTCGGCTATGACTGGCACAGCGAGCGTTTTCGCCGCTTTGTGCGCCATTATTCCGGCTTCAGACGGCTGACGCACATGCACGGCTTCATCCACGGCCACATTGCCGCTGCACGGGCGAAGCGCGTTTTCGGCCTGTCCGACCGCGAATGCGACGCCATCGCGCGGCATATGTTCCCCCTCGCGCCCATTCCGCGCTCGCGCATTGCGTGGATCGTTACGCTCGCAGACAAGGCTGTCGCCTCGAAGGAAGTGACGCTTGCCGCAGGCGACTATATCGCCCTCGCGTATCACAGAGTTTTCGCATGAAAAATCCCACTCCGGTGTTTCTGAACTGCACCGCGAGTGGGATTTCTTTTACCTTTTGGGCTTGCTGTTTTCGGTTTCTGCGCACTTCTGCTGCACCTTTTTCCGGTTTAGAAAATAGATCGTGAACAGCGCTGCGCTCGGTACGAGGCACGCCAGAATGAACAGCCCGGCATGCAGGATGCCGCCGCCGAGCGTCGGCTGCGCGAGAAGGAAATTGAGCGCCATCAGACGGATCATGTTGAATGCGCCGAGCGTCACCGAGCACGGCAGCACAAGCCCCGGCCACCAGCTCGGACGGCGCGACAAAAACACCTCAAGTGCAAGCACTGCCGCGAGCGGCAGCAGTACCATGAGGACAAAAACGATCATGTTTGCTGTGTTGAATGACATAAAATTTTCTCCTTTTTATTCCTTCAGCCATTCCGCGCAGAGCGCCTGCCACCGGGCGATATGGCGGTCGGGCAGGCGGCCCTTTTCGATGTCCGACGTCTCCATATCCGCAAGCGCGAGACCGTGCACGCCGTGCGGAAACAGGTGCATCTCGTGCGAAACGCCCGCCCTGCGGAGCGATTTCTCGAGCAACAGCGAATTCTCGACCGGCACAGTCTCATCCGTCAGCGTATGCCAGAGGAAGGTGCGTGGCATATCGGGAGACACCAGATTTTCGAGCGAGAACGCCTGCTGTTTTTCCATATCGTCTCCTGCTAGCTGTTTAAAGCTGCCGCGATGGGCGTACTCGCCGGCGGACACGACCGGATAACACAGCACGGCGGCATTCGGCTGATGGAGTGCGAGATCCGTTCCCTGCGGATACCATGACGCGCGGTTCCACACCGCCGCATGAAGGCCTGCAAGATGCGCCCCGGCGGAAAATCCGCCGACCGCGATACGCTGCGGCGAAATGCCGTACTGCTCCGCGTGCGTGCGCACCCACTGCACCGCCGCCGACAGCGCGGCGAGCGGACGGGTACCGAGCGGCGCCGGAGCACAGTCATACCGCAGCACAAAAGTCTCGATACCGCGGCGGGCGAAGGCGCGGCCCACCGGAGCACCCTCGCGGATGGAGCAGTGCTCATAGCCGCCGCCCGGGCAGAGGATAAGCGCGTTCTTTTTTACCCCGGCGGCAGGAAAGTGGGTCATTGTGCCGTGTGGCAGCGATATTTCGTACATTTTTACCTCTTTCAGACGTTGTACCGGTTGCGGATGTCGATGTGCGCAAGGATGCGCTCGCTCTCCGGATTGTCGCCGCAGAGCAGGTAGTCGAGCAGCAGCTCGGTCGGACGGTTGCCCTGCATATGTGCGTCCTGGTCGATCAGGAAGTCGATCACGCCGCGGCGGACGTTCTCGATATTTGCCGGGATAAGGTCGTGGCAGATGAGGCGGACGCGGCCTGCCGCACCCATTTCGGTCAGCGCCTCACACGCGCCGATCTGGCCGTTTACCGAGATGTACACACCGCCGAGGTCGGGATGCTCGCGCAGCGCACGGCACACGATGTCGTGGGCGAGCTTCTGATCGTCGCCGCAGTTCTCGGTCGGGAGCAGCTCGAGTCCCGGGAACTGGGACTCTGCCTCATCGCGGAAGCCGTCGACGCGCTGGCGGTGCGCAAGGTTGTTTTCCTGACCGCCGACCACGAGCACGCTTCCCTTTCCCGCGAGCAGGAGATTCATCAGACCGGCGCTCGCGCGGCCGAAGGCATAGTTGTCCGGGCCGACGTAGCACAGTCTGCCCGACTCCGGCAGGTCGGTGTTGAAGGTCACGACCGGGACCTTGGAGGACAGCTCCATCACCCGTGCGCGCACACGCGCATCCTCTGCCGGAGACAGCGCCAGTCCGTTCACGCCAAGCTCGACCAGCTCGTCGATCGCAGCCAGCTGGCGCTCTGCGTCAACGCCCTGAATGGGGCGCACATAGATCTCCGCGCCGGGCGTGGTCAGCTGCGCCTGCGTGCGCATGACCTCCTCGAAAACCATGTGCATGAACATGGTCTCGACCGACTGGACGATGATGCCGATCTTGATCGGGTTTTTCGCGAGCGCGAGCAGACGCCCCTCACGGTTGGGCCGGTAGCCCAGCTCGGCTGCGATGCGGCGCACACGGTCCGCGACCTCCGGGTCAACGCGGCCGCGATTGTTGAGGGCGCGGTCGACCGTGCCGCGCGATACGCCTGCAAGCGAGGCGATTTCTACCAAAGTAACTGCCATTTTCTTTTTCCTCTTCTGTCTTTCTACGTCGTGCCGCCGGGGCGGCTTTTATCGGCGCCGGCTAAAGCGCCGCTGCTGTTTCTTTTACTCTACTATCATTTTACCGAAAACACATCCGGATTTCAACCGTTTTTTCCACATTCCCACCAAAGAAAAAGAGCGCACTGCCGCTTTCTGCCGCAATGCACTCTTTATTACAGTTTTTCCGCTCGCGCGTACCCCAGCTGAGCGAGCAGCAGATAATGCAGCCGCCGTCTGGTCGCGAAATCGGGCGCCGGGGCGTGATACAGCCGGTCGAGCAGACTGTATACTGCGCGTTCCTCGTACACCTTGAGCGCGATGCCGCCGTAGATCGCCTTTTCGAGCAGGCCGGATACACGCCTGTATTCGCCGGGATTGACCGTATCGATCATCTCTGCGAGCTTCGCGTCGGTCTCCTCCGTATGCCAGCCGATCGTCGCCTCCACGCCGCGTGCGGCAAGGATGTGCTGTCCCCACCACGCGAGCAGGCGGGCGCGCTGCTCGGGCGAGGCGTGTTTGAAGCCGGAGAGTGCCCGCACGCGGCAGAGCAGCAGCGTGCCTTCCAGTGCCGCCGCCGCGAGCGAAGCAAGGATGAGCAGCAGCGCCAGAACGCCGAGCAGCAGCTCCGGGGGATAGACCGTGCCGTCGAGCAGTCCGTCGGGCCTGTCTGCGCCGCTGTCATCCGTTTGTGCCACCTCGCCGGCTGCGTCCCCCGCGTCCTCCATCGCAGCTGTGCGGCGGATCGAATCCGGCATCGCGACGAGCTGCTGAAGAGCGAGCGCATCATAGTAAAACCCGGGCGTCACATCTACGGGCAGCCAGCCCACGCCGTCGAAATATGCTTCACACCACGCATGAGCGTTCGCCCCCGTCAGCGTGACCGCGCCGCCCTCCGCCGCCTGCACCTGTGCCGCAGTCAGCAGATAACCCTCGCAGTAGCGCGCCGGAATGCCGTGCGCGCGCAGCGCCATAGCGGCCGCGGAGGCATACTGCACCGCATTGCCCTCGCGCCCCCCGGTCAGAAACCACGTGAGCGGGTCCTCGCCCCCGGGGGCCTCAGACGGCGTTTCGGTATAGGTCATTTCGTCGCGCAGCACCTCGCGCACCCGGCTGACCGCGCTGTAAATGCCGTCGTTCGAGTCGTCGTAGTCCTCCCAGAACAGCCGGTCGAGCATCGGCGCGATTGTGTCGCTGACAGCGGTATAGCTGTCGTAAACGAAGCCGCGGTAGACCGCCTCGCTCTCCAGATGCATCTGCTGTCCGGGAGTCTGCGGTGCTCTGACCCAGTCCTCTGCAACCGTCAGCTCGGCCGGACGCGAGCCGGAAAGCTCGGACGCTGTGTAGCGGCGCGCGCCAAGCACGCCCCGCGCACGGCTTGTGCTGTCGCGTTCGTTTTCCGTGACGCGCGCGCCCGAAAGCTCATTCGCCGTACCCGGAATGTACACATATTCGCGGCTTGCCGCAAGTGTTTCAACCGTCACGTCGTTCGGCTCGGCCTCGCTGTCGCCGCACAGCGCAAGGTATGCCGCCGGCTGCCGCGCCGGGTCAAAGCCGCGCCCGCTCAGCCACTTCATCATGCCCGCGTACTCCTCGCTGTAGATCAGACCGGGCAGCGGCTTCCAAGCCCCGTCCGCATACGCGCCGGCGATATATCCGCGCAGGTAGAGCGTTTTCTCCTGCCCTTCCGTCACGCTCAGCATGCCGCGCGGATCGCTGTGCAGCGTATCCGCCTGCGCGAGCACGCCGCCCGGCAGACTGTCCGCGCCGTAGCGCAGCTCGTGTACGCCGCTCTGCGCCTTCTCGCGCAGGCTGCGAATGCCCTGCATATCCATATCCGGCAGGAATGCTGCGGCCGCGAGCAGAGCCAGCAGGATGCCGAGCGTGCGCCATGCCGCGCGGGTCAGATGCAGACTGATATCCGAGACATAGAGCGCCAGCATGCCTGCGAGCATGAGCGCCGCGCCGAGCGGCGAAAAGCAGCCGTCCGCCAGACCGAGCGCAATCCAGAACCCTCCGAGCACGGCGCCGAGCACGCGGTGACGGTGCACCACGACGAAGTGCGCCGCCTGCGCGATGAGCATCGCGCCGACAAAGGCCGCCGCTTTTTCGTCAACGAGATCCGGCGCTGTGTTCAGCAGCTGTGCGCTGCCGTCGTGCAGCACATTCCAGCGTGCGGCGAGTCCGGAAACCCATGCCGCGAGACCACGCACGCATGCGGCCGGCATGAGAAGCGCCGGTACCCACGGCACGAGGCCGAGCAGATAAAACGCGCCGTGCCGCCGCGAAAGGCGGTGCGCCGCCGAGGCGGACACATAGCCTGCCGCCGCCGCGAGCACGAGCGCCCAGCGCGGAACCGCCAGCTCATCCCATGTCCGGAAGAGCACGAGCAGCGCGCCGGCCATCAGACAGAGCGAGGCGAACGCAGGCAGGGCGAGGGCGCGATATGGACTTGTCGACCCGTCCGGGTAAAGCGTCTTAACGCTGATTTCGTTCATACTGGGACTCCGTTTCAGCAGAGAATTTTGATCTTCGCGTCGCCCTCCGCCGGTATCTCAATGTTTTCCACGCCGTTCAGAAGGACAGCGCGCGGCTCGGAAACGTCCTTCGTTACCGTCAGAGAAAGCACGCCGATGTCGTTCGCGAGCGCACGGAGACCGGTCTCGGGCGCACCTGCGCTCACCGTTACCATGCGGGTGAAGCGGTTTTCGAGATGCTCCATGCGGAACAGCTGCATCATGCGTCCGGCCTGCTCGGGGAGCTTGATGGACAGCCATCGCGGGATGCTCTGCTCGAGCTCGCGCACGCTTTTGAAGCCGAACAGCTCCATGCCGCCGCCCGGTCCGGGCAGCGCGACGCACAGCGGCACGCCCCGCCGCACAAGACGGCGGCTCAGCTCGATCACGAGAGCGACACACCTCGTCAGCTCTCCGGCCGCGATATCGCGGCCGCCCTGCTTTCTTCCGAAATCGGGCAGGATGACCAGATCGTAGTGTGTGCGGTCGCTTGCCTGACGCACGATCAGCTCGTCCGTCTTGCCCGACAGCTTCCAGTGAATGGAGCGGATGTCGTCGCCCGGTACATAGCTTCGAATGTCGAACATTTCGCTCGCATCCGTGCCCTTGCGGCTGCGCGTCAGACCGCTGTCGCCCGTCTCGCCGACCGCATCGCGCGACAGCGTAAGCTCGAGCTGCACCGGGCGCGGATAGATGACCGTGCGCACCTCGTCAAAAGGCGCGACCCGCTCGCAGAACAGATGCAGCAGATCACAGAGACCGGTCTCGCGGCAGGAAATCACGATTTCGCCGCAGCAGGGCGGCACGATCGGGCAGGAAAAACGGTTCGCGCCGTCGCTGAGCGTCAGCATCACCCGGCGGTGCGTTTCCTCGCCAAGCAGCAGATTGTTCATCGCGAGATCGAGATAAATGCTTCGCGCAGCATGCAGCGCACGCCCGTTCTCTACCTCAAAGCAGAGCAGGAGCGCTTCCCCTTCCCTGCCGCCGGGACGTACGGAGAGCGAGACCGAGACCGCGCCCGCATCGCGCTTCAGCAGCGCGAGCTGCACGAACGGCAGTCCTGCCGCCAGAACGAGCGCACAGACGAGAAACGGTCTGCCGAACAGCCAGACGAGTGCGGCGAGCGCCGCGACCGCAAGCGCATAACCTGCGCGGTTTTTCCACATATCCGCTTACCTCGCGGACAGAACCGGCGGACGGATCTCGCTCAGGATGCTGCGCAGAACGTCGCGCGCGTTCATGCCGTCCACACGCGCCTGCGGACGCAGCACCAGTCGATGCGCGCAGACGTCGAGAAAGACCGACTGGATATCCTCGGGGACGACGTAATTCCGTTCATGCAGCACCGCCGATGCACGCGCCATGCGCACGAGTGCGGCAACGCCGCGCGGCGAAATACCGAGCTCGATCAGCGGATGGATGCGGGTCTTTTCACACAGCTCAATGGCGTAGCGCAGCATATCGTCCATGACCTTGACCGAGCTGAGGAACTTCTGCACCTCGATGACGTTCTGTGCGGTCGTGACCGGATGCAGCTCGTCAAGCGGATTGGCGTAACGCTGCGCCGAGATGATCTTCATCTGATCCTCGATCGAGGGATAGCCGATCGAGAGCGAGACCATGAAGCGGTCGAGCTGGCTCTCCGGGAGCGCCTGCGTGCCGGCAAAGCCGAAGGGATTCTGCGTCGCGATGCAGATGAACGGCGCTGGGAGCGCGTGCGTCTCGCCATCCACCGTGATGGTGCGCTCCTCCATGACCTCGAGCAGCGCGGACTGCGTTTTCGGAGAAGTGCGGTTGATCTCGTCGGCGAGCAGCAGCTGACAGTTCGCCGCGCCCTCACGGTATTCGAATTCGCCCGTCTTGCGGTTCCACATGGTGAAGCCGGTGATGTCGGACGGCAGCGTGTCGGGCGTAAACTGGATGCGGCGCGTCGAAAGACCGAGCACGCGCGAGAACGCGACCGCGAGCGTCGTCTTGCCGACGCCCGGGCAGTCCTCGAGCAGAACGTGACCGCCTGCGTAAATCGTCATCAGGACCTTCTCGATGACCTCATTCTTGCCGATAAACGCGTGGTTTATCTCGGAAATAATCTGTTTTGACTGTTCGATAATCATGTATTTTCTCCCTCTGCCGCATCGGTCGTCTCCGGTGCAGGCTCGGTGTTGTTTGTGTCGGCGGACGCGCTGTCCTCCCCGTCCGGCGCATCGGCAGACGGCGTGCTCTCGCCGGTCACTGTTTCGCCGGAGATATTTTCTCCGCCGGTTTCATCCGAAATCGTTTCATCGGAAGCGGTCTGGCCGTCCTGCGTGATGTCCGGGTTCTCGTCCGGGATTTCAATGTCGAGCTCGATGTCTCCGCCGAACGGGTCGGCATAGCCGTAATCCTCTTTATGCTCCTCCGGATTTTCCGGCTCTTCCAGCAGCTCCATGCCCATCATCGCGCGAAGGTTGTTTTCGCCGTGGATAGCGCGGTAGTCGCAGACGGCCTGCACAAACTCCGGCCATCTGTCCTCCGGGAAATACCATTCCATCCAGCTGAGCTCAAACATCGACATATCGATATAATATGTTCCGTTCTCGATCTCCTCGTCCGTGTAGCCGATGAACATAGGCTTCCACGCCCGGAAATACGCTTCCTCGCACCCTTCCGGAACATGAATGCGGATATTTCTGTCATAGATACCGTCCGCAAACTGGAACGGGGCGTGCGGATACCATGTCAGCAGTCCAATCGGCTTCTCGGTGGTAAAATAGAGATCTGTCAGCGCATCGCAGCCGTAAAACGAGCCGGTCGGAATAATCGACATAAATTCACCGTCGCTTTTCCTGCACACCCATCCAAACGAAACGCTTTGCAGCTGTTTGCAGTCCGCCAGTGTCGACTCACCGTAATCCTCCAGAGATACATCGCTGAAATCTGCCTCCACAATGTTGGTCTGATAAAATGCGGCATTCCTGATCAGCATCATATACGTCGACTGAACCGGATGAATCACGCCTGTCAGACCGGACTGCGCGAAGGCGCTGTCATAGATGTGGACCAGACGCGGCAGCTCCTCCCAGTTGATCGTGAACGCGCAGTCCAGCTGGGCGAAGCAGTAGTTATTGATCGCGATCGTGGTTTCGGGCAGGGTGATCGTGCCGCCCTCTGCGGGCGGACCAGCGGCGCGCAGCGCAATCCAGCTGTCCAGCCTGCTGCCTTCCCACAGCTCGCTTTCTACCTCGGCGTTGCAGCCGTACAGGACATTCGCTCCGTTGCAGTCGATGACCCGAAACTCTGCAATATCCGTTTCGTCGCGCCAGTCACTCCTCGGCTCGTAGCAGCCCCAGCTGTCATCGAAGCCTTCGCTGCCTGCCAGACACCACAGCTGTCCGTAAAGTGTTTCGCTTCCCGATTCACTCAGAATATCGTAATCGTTCTTCAGCTCCATGTTTTTCGCGTTCGACGCGATAAAGCGCAGGTTCGTGCAGTTGTTGAACGCGTGTTCCATGATGGTCACGCTGTCCTTGCTCCCGAGCAGCACGCCGGAGAGCGCGGTACAGTTCTTGAACGCCGAAACGCCGATGGTCTTAACCGTCTCGGGCAGCGAAACGTATTCCAGCGTGGTGCAGCCGTCAAATGCGTGCGCCGCGATGCTGTCGACCGTTTTTTTCTCGCCGTCAATGATGATCTCGCCGTAATACTCGCTGATGCCGTCCGGCGCATTGACTACGACGATCTTTCCGTCCGATTTCACGTAGAAGCAGCCGTCGTCCGATGTGCCTGACGCCGCAAACTCGACCTCCGCAACACCCGCTTCGTCGAGCTTTTTATTGATCTCAGCCTTCTGCGTTTCGTCCTCGCAGGTCACATACGAGACCATGCTGTCCTTGAAGCTGTCCGCCGCATAGGAGGTCTTTGCGTCCGTAATCAGGATTTTGACCGTAGAGCCGGCAAAGGCGTTCGCTGCGATCCTGTCGACCCCCTGCGGCAGCCGGTAGATCTCTGCATCAGTCACCACGCGGTCGAGCACGGCCGCGCCGTCCTCCTGATGCGTCAGGTAGCCGTCGTGAACCTCATATTTCGCGTCGCCGCCGTCTACGCTGACCGTCGTTTCGGTTCCGTCGAGCTGTCTGCCGTACTTCGTGACGAATGCGTTCAGCAGCTCGGGCTGCACGATGACAGAGCCGTGCAGCTCCTCGAAATTGACCGAGGGCATCCGGTCTTCCGACTGCGCCATAAGAGTGACCGTTCCGCAGTAGCTCTCCGGCAGTCTGACCGAGGTAACGTTCTCCGGGACCGTGACGTTCTCGTTGTTCTCCGGGATCGCGAGGTATTCCGTGCCGTCCCTGCTGGTCAGGATGCCGTCCTCAGTCGAGGCATAGTATTCGCTGTCCTCCGCGACACGGTAGGCGTCGAGGACTGAGGAGATGCTGTCCGGCTTGATGTAGACAACGCTCGCCGGAATTTCCATCGTGCCCACCAGATACGGAAGATAGGTGACGGGGCTTTCTTCCCGGCCGTCGGTCTCGAGCGCAACCGCCTGAACATATTCCGGTATCGTCAGCGTACCATATCCCTCATCTTCGGTCAGCGCGCTCTCGTCAAAGCCGGTCAGCGTTTGCAGCTCATATGTCATGCCCTTGTTGATTTTCAGACGAACCGTAAGGTTCTCCGGAACCTTCACGAAATCCGACGGCTGGAGCACATGCCGCCCGCCGTCGCAGGTATAGTCCCACGAAACGCGCCTGCCGTCCTCCGTCCAGCCGGAGAACAGCCGGTCGATGGGCGGAAGCTCGTCATAAGATGTGCCGCTGTCCCAGCCGTACAGCTTCTCATACAGCCTTCTCTGCAATGCGAACAGATTGAGCCTTCTGCTGAATTCATTATAGGAATAATCGCTGTTCAGCACGATGTCCAGCGGGATTTCCGTATCCTTGTCGGTCAGCTCCCGGCCGAGCACCAGAATGCGGTGCGGCGCGACCGTGCAGTCGATATAGGCGTTTCCCTCGTCCGGTCTGTATTCCGTCCATGCGCTGTTTTCACTGAAGCGATACGACATATCGATCTGCATCGACTGATCCCCGGCGCTTTTTGGGATTTCGATATTATTCGAAAAATCCGTGAGCCAGGTTTTGCCGCCGTCAAAGCTGACGCGGTTGATACGGATGTATTTTCCGAGGTCGCTCGACGTCCAGTAGTAGATCTTTTCGCCGGCCATGACATAAGCATAGAGCGCGCGGACGATATCCGCGTCATTGACGATCTGGCCGGCATACAGGGCATCCGTGCTGTCGATCCGTCCGACGATCCTGACCTCGCTGTCGCTCGGCAGCGTGACCGTGCCGTCGTAGCGCGTGCCGCTGTCGAACCAGGGAATGTCCGGCCCCTTTTCCTCCGAGGTCTGTTCGGGCGGCTTGCCGTCCGTCTGCTGCGGCTTGCTCGGCGCGGGCGGCGTGACCGGCGTCACAGGGGCATCCGGCGTGGCCGTGCCGCCGGTCTCTCCGCCGGAGGACGAGCTTCCGCTGCTGCTGTCGGGCGTTGCCGGCCGGAAAGGCTGGTTCGGTGTAGTGTCTCCGCCGCTGTTTGCCGTGTCGCCGCCGGTCGGGGGCGTTACCTGCGCCACGTCGCTCGGATGCAGCACGATGTCCGCCGCCGCAGGGTCTTTCACAATGTCGAGCACCGTCCCCGGCTGCACGCTCGCCGCACCGGCGGCCGGAACCGTTCCGGCGATGGCTGCCGCCGTGCCGTCCCTGTCGAGCAGCCCGCTCGGCTTTTCCTGCTGCTTCACATTCTCGAACAAATAGGACGCGCTGTCGCCGGTCTGCGGCTTTTGCTTCTCCTCGGCGCTTTCATCACGCTCGTATATCTCGCTCTCGCCGTTTTTCGTCTGCTCGTCCTGCCTGCCTATCGTATTTTCGCTTCCGTCAAAGTGCACCTGATTGGTGCGTATCGCGCGTCCTGCGCCGTCCGGCGTAAAATCCCGGCCGCTCGTGAAGGCATGGACTCCGGCCGCCGCGCCTGCAATCACTGCCGATGCAGCCGCAGCCGCGCCGATGGTTTTTACCGTGCTCGCTGTGCCGAATATCTTCGCGCCCGTCGCGGTATAAAGCTCCTTCAGTCCCACGCCTTTTACTCCTTTCTTTTCCGCTTCGCCAGATAGACGCCGATCGCCTGCTGAAGCATGGTGAAATCGACCGGCTTGGCAAAGTGACCGTTCATGCCGCTCTGAATGGACAGGCGCTCGTCCTCGACGAACGCGTCCGCCGACAGGGCGAAGATCGGTATCGTTTTCGCGTCCGCCCTGTCAAGCGCACGGATGGTGCGCGCGGCGGTACGGCCGTCCATCTCCGGCATCTGCACATCCATCAGGATCAGATCGTACCAGTTTTCCGGATGATTCTCGAACGCCTCGACCGCAAGACGGCCGTTTTCTACACCCTCGACCTGTGCGCCCATTTCGCCCAGAATCTCGATCGCGATCTCCGCATTGATCTCGTTGTCCTCGGCCATGAGGATGCGGCAGCCCTTGAAGGCGTCATCGCAGCGCTGTTTTGCCGTCTCGCCCGGCACTTCCGCCGTCTCGGCGGCCTGCTCCGCCACCGGCAGATGCAGGAACACGGTGAAATCCGAGCCCTTGCCCGGCGCACTGTCCACGACGATCTCGCCGCCCATCAGACGCACGAGCTGATCGGTGATCGTCATGCCGAGGCCGGTGCCGCCGAATTTTCTGCCCGTCTCGATGCTCTCCTGCTCGAACGGACGGAAAATACGGTTCAGAAAGGCGTGATCCATGCCGATACCGGTATCGTGAACGCGGAACATGAAGTCCGCGACGTTATCCTGAAGCATCATCTGACGGAACGTGACGATGATCTCGCCCTCGCTCGTGAACTTGACAGCGTTCGAGAGGAAGTTGATGATGATCTGGCTGATGCGCAGCTCGTCGCCGACGACACTGTCGACCGTCATATCCTCCAGATTGACCTCGTAGCGGATGCCGCGTGCCTGAAGCTGCTTGGCGAACATATCATACAGACGATCACCCAGACCGCGCAGGCTGAACACCTTGTGCTCAAGCTCGACCTTTCCGGCCTCGATGCGCGACATATCCAGAATGTCATTGATGAGCGCGAGCAGATGAGCGGACACCTCGTCCGCCTTGTTCAGATACTGCATCGCCTCGTCTCCGGGACGCAGTCTGCTCTTTGCGAGCGAGATCATGCCGATGATGCCGTTCATCGGGGTTCTGATCTCGTGCGACATACGCGAGAGGAAGGTTGTTTTCGCGCGGCTCTCCTCCTCCGCCCCTGCGAGGCGCTTTTCGCATTCCTCGATGCGGTCGTGCAGTGCAGCGATGTCGCGGAAGCACAGCAGGTCGTACTCACCGTCGGGCGTGCGGCTGACGATGAAGCGCATCCAGCGTCCGCCGCCGCTCTGTACAGCCTCATCGAACATTTCTCTGCCGTCCCACGCCATGTATTTTTTCCAGACCGCACGGCATCTGCTTTTGTCAGAAAAAGCGGCATTGAGATTAGCGATATTATCCCGCAGCGCCGCATATGACACGCCGAGCAGCTTTTCCGGATCGCCGGTGCAGGCGAGCAGCATCATATCCTCGCGCCGGAGCACGAGCATGACCTCGCCGCTCTCCAGCCTCAGGACGCGCTGAATATCGCGGTTCATCCCGACCGGCGCAAGCGATGCCCTGTTTTTTCCCGACTGCGTGCGCATGACGGCTGCCCTGCCGAGCAGCGCCGCCGCCGCGAGCACCTCTGCGCAGCCGACTGCCACGAGCGGCAGATTTGCGCCGAGCGTCGTCAGCATCTCGGTCACGATCCCCATTGTCCTTCCCCCGTTCTTCCGTTCTGCTCCATGTATCGATGCAACAGGAGCCATAAATTATCAATTTATTATACCATAGCGGCGCTTAAAATCCAACCCTGTCGCCAACTTTACTGCCGCAGTCGGAATCGGTCCGTTCCTTTCGCCGTGCCGGCGGGAAAATCCGCGTGCAGCCGACTTTAAAGCAGCCCGGCAGACAAAAAGCAGCCCTTCCTGCATCAATCGCAGGAAGGGCTGCTCTTGTATTTAATTGAGGCGTTTTCTTACTGCAAATCCAACGACCGAAGCGAGAATCGCCTTGATAATGGCGGTCGGGATGAACGGCAGCACACAGGCCGTGATGCCGGCTGCAAGCGTGCTCTGCGTCAGCGCGCAGAACATCGCAACGCCGACCACATAGTTCAGCACCGTGCCTGCGACGAGCGCGACCACGAACGCACCCGGGAACGCCCTGCGGTGCTCCACGCCCCAGCCGATGACAAACGCCATCAGCGGAAACGAGATCAGAAAGCCGCCTGTCGGTCCGACAAACTTTGCAAGTCCTCCGGTGAAGCCTGCAAGCACCGGAACGCCTGCCGCGCCGAGGATGAGATAGATGACGGTCGAAACCGTCGAGAGCTTCGCGCCCAGTACAATCGCCGCGAGCGTGACCGCGAACGTCTGCATCGTCATCGGAACGCCGCCCGGCATCGGAATGGATATCTGCGCCATGATTGCAATTACCGCTGCAAAAAGTCCTGCATAACAGGTTTCCTTGACGGTAAATGCCGATTTCGGCGCGGTTTTCGTTTCTGGTTGATTCATGTTGACCCCTCCCGGAGCAGTTTTTATCTGAAGCTATTAAACCATACTTCCGCGCCATTGTCAACCTATATTTTGTTTTTGGTTTACATTTGCCATTGAAAACAAAAAAGGCCCTGACCTCTGTCAGAACCTTGATTGGTGCGGATGGGGGGACTTGAACCCCCACGTCCTTGCGAACACTAGCACCTGAAGCTAGCGCGTCTGCCATTCCGCCACATCCGCATGTGGTATTTACTTCTGCACTGAAAGGAAATGGTGCGAGTGACGGGACTTGAACCCGTACGTCGTTCGACACACGCCCCTCAAACGTGCCTGTCTACCAGTTCCAGCACACTCGCATTTCCAATTGTCAGCGAGTCGCCTCGCTCTCAGCGACAAGAGTTATTATATCAGCGTCTTCCGCATTTGTCAACACAATATTCCGATTTTCTCAAAAAAATTTTGAGACAGGTTTACGGGCAGAGTTTTCACCTCCCCTGCCCGCATCCCCTGCCGCGCTTTACGCCCCAAACCGCATCTGCAAACGCAGTCTGTCGGCAATCATCGAGATAAATTCGCTATTTGTCGGTTTTCCCTTGACACCCGAAACCGTGTAGCCGAAATAGCTTTGCAGGGTTTCGAGGTCGCCGCGGTCCCACGCCACCTCGATCGCGTGGCGGATGGCGCGCTCAACGCGCGACGAGGTCGTATGGAATTTCTTTGCGATCGACGGGTACAATACCTTGGTGATCGCGCTGACCGACTCGATATCTTCGACCGCCATCATGATCGCCTCCCGCAGATACTGATACCCCTTGATATGTGCCGGGACGCCGACCTGATGGATCACCTCGGTCACACGCACCTCCAGTGCGACCGCATTCTCCTCGCGCGCCATGCGTTTTCTGCCCGAGCGCCACAGCCGAATGCGCTCACAGACCTTTTCCGCCGCGATCGGCTTGCGCAGGAACACATCCACGCCCAGGCTCGCGCACTCTGCGCAGACCTGCGTACTGCTGAATGCCGAAAGCACAAACACCGCCGGCATGTTCCCTGCCGCGCGCAGCTGTTCGAGCAGCAGCACGCCGTCCATTCCGGGCAGGGACAGCTCCGTGATGAGCAGATCGGGCCGCAGCTCCCCAACTGCGGCGAGCGCCTTCTCGCCGCTCTCCGCAATGCCTACCAGCTCCATATCCTCTGCGTTCTCACACAGCGCCGCCATCTCCGCGCAGAAATCTCCATCGCTGTCCGCCAGAAGAATACGAATTTTTCCAACCATGTTATCCATGTTATCAACCACTTTCACACAGAATATTTTTAGACAATACCGTTTTGCCTTTATTTTTCTATGTTCAAGATTTTACCATACTCTCTGACGTTATTCAATTCATTTCAGCAACTTTTTTCGTGTTTTCGTTGACACTTTTCTGCATATTATCGCAATATCCGTCGTTTCTTCCCTTATTTCGTGCAATCAGGGTTTTCCTTCCATTTCCCGTTTCATGCCGGGGCAAGCAAAACTTCACATGTGTTTTCGCCCGCCCGCCGCGGCAAGCTAACAGCGGAGGTGACAGCAGTGGGGCATTCAAAAATCAAACGGCTGGCGGTATTTCTGGCGCTCGTTTTCCTGTTCCCTGTACAGGCGGCGGCCGTGCGCGAGGTCGTCCCGATCGGGCACACGGCCGGCATCCGGATGAAAAGCGAGGGCGTGCTCGTGGTGCGGCTCGATACGGTGCAGACAGCGGACGGCGAACGCTGCCCGGCGCGTGACGCCGGTGTGCGTGAGGGCGACATCATCGTTTCCGCGGGCGGCACAGAGGTATCATCGAATGCCGAGCTTCAGTCCGCGCTCAAAGCGGCTCAGGGCGGCGCGGTCGAGCTCAGCATCAAGCGGGGTGATGAAACGCACTCCGTGCAGATCACGGCCTGCACGGACCAGACAGGCGTATACCGTCTCGGCATTCTCGCA
Source organism: Agathobaculum hominis (assembly GCF_014288055.1). Lineage (NCBI taxonomy): Bacteria > Bacillati > Bacillota > Clostridia > Eubacteriales > Butyricicoccaceae > Agathobaculum > Agathobaculum hominis. Next base: position 188,286 of record NZ_JACOPK010000001.1, on the reverse strand, counting down.
CGCGACAGCATGGCCGGCATCGGCACGCTGACGTTCGCAGATCCGCAGACCGGCGTGTTCGGCTCGCTCGGCCACGGCATCTGCGACGCAGAAACCGGCGTCCTGCTTCCGCTCAGCGAGGGCGATCTGATCTATTCGACGGTCGAGACTGTGACACGCGGAAAATCCGGCGCTCCGGGTGCGCTCCAGGGCGACTTTTCCGACGCGCGTCCCATCGGCACGGTAACAAAAAACACGGTGCACGGCATTTTCGGTACGCTCTCCGACCTCTCGCTTCTGAGCGGACAGGGCGCTCTTCCTGTGGCGGCGCGCGATGAAATCCAGACCGGCGACGCAGAAATCATCGCGAACATCGACGGCGACAAGGTACAGCGTTATTCTGTGCAGATCGTGCGGCTCTATCCCGAAAATGACGAATACGGCCGCGGCATGATGCTGCGCGTGACCGACAAGACGCTGCTCGCGCAGACCGGCGGCATACTTCAGGGTATGTCCGGCTCACCTGTCGTTCAGAACGGCAGGCTGATCGGCGCGGTGACGCACGTTCTGGTAGATGACCCGGCAAGCGGCTACGCGATCTGCATCGATGATATGCTCAGGGAAGCCGAAAGCGTCGCCTGACCTTCGGTGAACCCGGCAGTCTGCGTGCTGACGAATGCAGAACGCAGGGAGACCGAAAGTTCTTCTCTCTCCGAGTGCTATTCCGTGCGTCAGCGCCGGCACCGCGGCAATGAGCCTTAACAACAAATTGAAAAGCGGCAGGCTCTCGCCTGCCGCTCAGTCTGTCGATAAAGTCTGTTTTCACGCCAAACAGCAGTCGCGCGGCAGCGCGCATTCAAAAGCGTTTGCTGCGCAAACGCATAAGCCCGTAGGCCTCTATCCTCAAAAATATTTAATGAGAGCAACCGGGGGCGTGTACCTCGGTTTTCATACTTTAAGAGGGAGAAAGTTTCCGTATGGGAACTTTCGGACGTCCGTGTTTTGCGAAGTCAAAACACAGATTGTCGGAAAAACGATAGTTTTTCGACAGTCTCAAGCGGCAGGCTCTCGCCTGCCGCTTTTCGAAAGGATATTCTAAAAAAATCAGCCCCGGCGGCCGTGCATCATGAGATGGAGCTCGCCGCCGCGCGCCATCGAGTAGTAGCTGTCCTGTGCAACGATGCAGTGATCGACCAGCGCGATGTCGAGCGGAGCAAGCCGCGCGACAAGCATCTGTGTAGCGCTAATGTCCTCGCGCGAAGGACGAGCCTCACCGTTCGGATGGTTATGCGCGAGCACAACCCCGGCAGCGTTGCACATAACGGCGCTGCGCGGGATGGCTACCGGATCGAGAAGCACCTTTGAGGTGCTGCCGCGGCTTTGATCGTCGCAGCGGATCAGCCGGCAGCTGCTGTCGACGTAGGCAACGCAAAGCGATTCCGTATGCAGCGCGGCAAAGCGCGGAACGAAGAACGCTCCGATCTTATCCGGGTCGTTCAGCCGGACCACGCTGTTCCGTGCCCGGTTGCGGTCGGTCTGATAGCGGCGCATGCTCGCGCTGATGAGCGACAGATATTCGGCCGTGCGCGGACCGACACCCTCCACCTCGCACAGCTGATCGGCCGTCGCCTCGAGGACGGCATGGAGCGAGCCGAAATGCTGCATCAGAGCATGGGCAACCGGGTTGGTGTCCCCCTGCCGGATGGTATAATACAGCAGAACCTCCAGCAGCTCATGGTCTGCGAATGCATCGACACCGAACCTGCCGAATTTATCAAGCATGCGCCGGCGATGCCCCTGATGTGGATTTCCTTCCACGGGTATCGCCTCCCTTGCCGTGGGTCTGTCCATGTATGAAAAATACAGAAAAAATACATATTTCTACTTCTACTATACATTTTGCAGGACATATAGTCAAACGCATTTATTCACAGCATGTGCAGAAAATTCCGATCGTTTTTTGGGCAGATTCACCAAAATGACAGTCTGGCGAGTCTTAATACGCCCAGCTTCCCGACAAAAGTCTCTTACCGTGACCTGCTAACTGCATTTTCGTTGCTTTCGCCACGGTTTTGCGCATCAATCAGGATTTCGGTCATCCCGTCATTGCTTGAAACAACATATACCGGCTGAATGTATTCGCCACCCACATCAGCATAGAATCCGAGCTCCGCCTGTTCCATTTTCCTGTTTTGCGGTGATTCATCTCTGGTACACAGAAAGTCCTGGGCAAGAAATCTATTTTTTATCGTCCGAAGGTCTGACAGCTGAACCTGTGCGATCTTCTCATATTCGCCCGCCAACTTTTCCACTCCAACAATTTTCCCTTCAGCTCCAACTGCGATACAGATACGGAATACGCCATAAACAGGCCGATTTTCCACCGTCGGATAATAGAAAACATTCCATCGAACAACAGATGAAGGCTTATTTCTTTCCTCTCCGCTCATATCAGCGATGGCAGTGGGATTTCCCAGTGTTTCGACCGGATACAAATTCGATATAAAATCATTGGCAATTTGGATGGCTTTCTGTTTTTCCGGCACATTTTCTCCCGTATCATATGCCAGATCGGTTTGATATATCCAGCGTCCGCTTTCCGTATCATATCCCAACACCGCGGTGGAGGATGCCGGCATTGGGTCTGACACCGTTCCAAATTTCGCATTCTCATCTAAACCGAGTGCCTTTCTGATATTTTTCTGATCCTGCGCTGAATCCACCTTTTTCAGTTTGTAAACCGCGCAGGCTGTTTCGGGCGGAAATTTCACATGATCCAGATTGCAGTTGTTTACAATATCAGACTGATTTACATACCCAGAAAATTCAAGCTCTGGGATTTTACCTATTGACATCCGGCAAAAATGCAGCAACACAAAAATTAAAATCGATGCTCCTACCAGCGCTGCAATTCCAATTTTACGGCTGTATAACTGTTTTTTCATTCCTATCACCCCTAATTTGAAATTATTACAGAAAGTAAGCCCTCATTATTATAAATTGTCAATGTACTCCAAGGCGATTCGACTACCGATTCCCTGCCGCCGCGCTTGCCCATATAGCGGCTGTCTCTCCACTCGATCTGGTCGAAATCATTTCTGCTGACGTATTGCCCTGTCGTGTCGATCAGACCATACTTGCCGTTTCCGGTCGCTCCCTTGCCACCGCCGTTTCGAGCAGCGCGTCCCGGTCCGCCGTATCGACCGCCCCTGCGCCCGCCGCCATACTGCCTGCGGCCACCGCCGCCGCGATCAGATAACGCCATCATTTCATAAAGCATCCCTCCTGCTTTCATGTTATCCGGCAAAATTATGATATTGTTATTATAACATAAGCATTCAACGAACAAAATACTTTGCAAAAAAATCCATTTCACGTGCAGCTCTATCGTCCCTCCATTTTTGATCCGGTCGTGTGCACATTGACCGGGCGTGCGCGTTGTAGTAAAATATGGTGTATGAGGTGATTCCCATGAACCGACCGAAAAAGTCCGCCCTCTTCCGAAGGCTCCGCATGACATTCTTCTGCGTGCCGCTTGCGGCGATCTTTCTGCTTCCGCAGCTGTTTTCCGGCTTTCTTCTACCGAGGCAGGTCGAAACAGCCGTGATCCATACTACCGCAGGCGACGTGACGCGGCGGGAATTCGAGACGAGCAATTCCTCCTTCACACAGCACATTCGAACCTGGACAGATGCCGAAAACACCGCCGTGCGCAGCGACCGCTTTGCGCCTGTGTCGGGAACGCAGACGCACGAAAGTTCGGTCCTCTCTGTCAAGGGCACGGGCACGATGCGCACCTACGACGTCAAGGCGAACCGCTGGAGCGAAGCGCCGCTCCGCGCCGGCACCTTCCCCAAGGGCATGTACTTCATCCGCGCGGACGGCGGCGACAGCATCATCGTCACGCCCCTCGCCTACCGCGACCGCGGAACCGGCATGATCGAATATCTGCCGTCGAGCGACGGAACACTCAAGGTCACAAAGACCGCAGACGGCTTTTCCCTCTCGGTGCAGAGCGGCTCAGTGCCTGCCGGCGCGTTCAGCGACTCTCTCGCCCTGACCTCGCGCAGACAGCTGTTCGACTGGAACGACGGGGACACACTGACCCACTGGCAGAACTACCGCTTCACCGACGACAACCGCTGGTGCTGGAGCGGCTATTACTACACCGCGCCTCCCGAATATTACCCGAACGGCGAAAACTACTTCCATGCACTTCCCGGCGCTTACATCACCTGCAAGATGGTGCGCAACGCGGAGGACGGCGCCTGCCGGATGCTCGGCATCGCCATGCTGGACGTCATGCGGCAGCAGCAGAACGAGCTCGGTTTTATCCCCTCGACCGCCGGCAGCACATGGCTGAAAAACGATTACGGCATCGAGCCGGGATATTATGACACGCGCTTCAACACCGACCTCTGGCTCGCTGTGGTGAATGCGGCCGAAAACTACGGTGTGACCGAATGGCTGCCGCAGGCGCGGAAATACGCCGATTTTCTCGTGCAGTACGCACAGGAGCATCATTCCTCCATCACGACCGGAGACGCGCTGCTCGTGCAGGACTACTGGCACCCGAACGGCGAGGGCCTGCCGACACACACCTCGCTCAACCATCATTCCGTCGAGGCGGTCTTTCTCTATCGTCTTTCCCGCGCCGTGGGAGACGACGGCTATGCCCTTGTCGCGGACCGCATGGTAAAAGGAATCGAGCAGACAGTCTCCCTGTGGGTCCGCCCGGACGGCAATCTGCATTACAGTCTTTCTCCGGCCGGTGTCGGCGGCGGCGCAGATTACCCCTACCTCACCTACAATGATCTTGTCGACCTTCAGACGCAGTACACCGCCCGCTTCCATCATCCGAACTCCGCTGTTCGGATGCTCGCTCAGACTAAGCTGAACTGGATGCAGAAAAATCATGTCGTTATCCTGTACTGACGCCCTCCACCGGACCGTCGTCTTTCAGAACGGCAAAAAGCACGGAATGCATCGCGCATTCCGTGCTTTTGTTTTTCCCTGCTTCAATTACAGCATCAGCCGCCGCATTCCTCGCGGACAAACAGACAGCCGTCGATGAACGCCGCGATGCGTTCCCCGGAAACATACAGCTTGATGTCATCCGTCTGCCCCGAGAAGGTTTCCATGTCCACCGGAATATCCCACTCCACCGGGTCGGTCTCCGCGAAGCAGTCCATCGTGCCGAACGGCACTTTCGAGACCGCAAAATGCGGCTCGGTCATAAAATGCTCGACGAGCTGAAGCGTGTACACCTCGCCCTCGTACAGCACTGCCGCGACGCAGTACGCCCCGTCCGACACATGCACAAGCTCCTCCTCCGCCGTGTCCCAGAACATCACCACGCCGCCCTGCATGCCCGCCGTGTGCAGCACGCACAGGATATAGCGCCCGTCGGTCTCGACAAAGCCGCCCTCGTTCTCGTAAATATATTCCCAGTACGGGTAGATGTCCTCACCGCAGATGCGCTGCTCCATGCCGTCGACATCCGCCGCGATCAGTACGTCCTCCGGAAGGTCCGGCTCGAATTTGATCTGATAGATATTAGGTCCCTGCTGCATTCTGCCCTCTCCTTCCGCGCGTCTCACATTATTTTCTTCGGCGTTTCGGCTTTTTCTGCACGCTGTATCCGAACTTTCCGAGCTTTCGGCCGAGGCCGAAATATTCGCCGTGCGAGTACATGATAAGGCCGGTTCCGTTGATATCGAAGCGACCGGTCTCGTCGAGATAGCGGTCATCCGCCGTCACGCCCACGACCTCTGCAAGGAACATGGTATGACTGCCGAGGGCGCGCTCCTCGACCACGCGGCACGCGATGCTGACCGGACTTTCCGCGATGCCGGGAACGGACACGCCCTCGACCGGGATGGGCGTGAGACCGGTCTTCGCGAACTTGTCGACATCCCTGCCGCTCACAACGCCGCAGTAGTCGCACGCGCGCGTCAGCGGCTCGGTCACGAGATTGATGACGAACTCGCCCGTCTCGCGGATCATATCATAGGAATAGCGCGTCGGACGCACCGAGATCGACACCATCGGCGGATTGGTGCACACCGTGCCCGCCCACGCGATCGTGATGATATTCGGCTTTCCCTCCCTGTCCGCGCAGCTCACCATGACCGCCGGGACAGGATTGAGCATATTGCCCGGCTTCCAGCTTTGTTTTCCCATTTTTCTCTCCTTTTAGATGACACATCCCCGGCGCCGCCTGAATAGACCTGCCGGGGATGCCGTTGTTAATCTTCCGTTTTGGATGTCTTGGCCGGTGCGCGTGTGCCGAGGAAGGACGAGACCGCACGGGTGATCACGCCGCCTGCCGCGCAGCATACGATCGCCTCGATCAGACCCTGCACGCCGACGAGCAGTACCACGAACATCAGCGGATTGACCGCGCCGAGGTCTGCGACCTTGCTCTGGATAAATTCGGTATGATAGAACACCAGAACGATATATCCCATGAAGAACAGCGTATTGAGCAGCGGCGCACTCAGCGCACCGATAAAGTAGCTCCAGCCGCCTCTGCGGTCGATAAAGCGCAGCGCCTTGAAGATCAGACCGACGCAGAAGCCCATGAGCACGCGCATGACAACGCACAGCACAAAGGTATTCAGCGGACTGATCTGGAAGAACATGCCGGTCATGCCCACACCGGAAAGCGCGTCCTTGAAGCTGACGAGACCGAATACCGCGCCGAGAATGGCGCCGGCCGCCGGGCCCATCGTCATCGCGCCGACCGCGATCGGCACGGTCAGGAACGACATATACAGCGGTCCGACCGGAACGCTGCCAAGGCCGATCAGCTTCATCACGATCTCGATCGCCGCAAGCAGACCGAGCTGTGCGAGAAAGCGCACGTTGGTTTTGTTGTTATTCATTTTTATTCCTCCCGCTCCCGTCTCAGCATTCCTTCCGCCGAGTACAGGGCAAAATTTTAACAAAGAAAAGCATCTCAGCCGCGGTTTTTGCTCCAGACGAGCCGCAGCCCCTCGAAAATAAGGTCATCCGCGCGATCCCAGCCGATCGAGAGATGCGGCGCGATCAGCTGGCAGCAGTCGCCCGTGAGCCAGACCCGAGGCGTTTTGCCGAGGACAGCGGCATAACGGCCGATGAGACCGTCGACCATGGCAGCCGCGCCCATGACCGCGCCGACACGCATCGCGTCCGCGGTGTTCCGCGCCATAACGTCATATCTTGCGCCGCGCACGAGCGCCACGGTCGGCAGCTGCGCGGTCTGTGCACGAAGCGCTTCGAGCGAAAGCTCGACGCCCGCGGTGATGGCCGACGCGACGAGCGCGCCGTTTTCATCGAGCACGGTGAAGGTTGTTGCGCATCCGCAGTCCACGACCACGCACGGCAGACTGCCGCGCGCCTTGGCGGCGACGGCCGCCGCTACGCGGTCCGCACCCACCTGCTGCGGCTGGTCCGAGCGGATATTGAGGCCGGTCTTGATGCCGCTCGACAGGCTGAGCAGCTTGTGGCGGCTGCCCGCGATGCGCGCGAGCGCGTCGATGAGCGTCGGCGTCAGCTGCGGCACGACCGACGCGAGCACCACGCCGGTGATACGCTCGCCGGACACGCCGTAGAGTGTGAACAGCTGTGTCAGCATGAGGATATAGTAGTCCGAGGTCTGCCGCGGCTCAGTCTGTACGGAAGCATGGAAGCGAATTTCCTCTCCCTCGAAGCCGACCGCACGGATATGACTGTTTTCCGCGAGCACGGTGATGAGCATATGCAGACCTCCTTCAAAACTTTTTCAGTTTATTATACCCCTATTTCTGTCATAACGCAAGACTTTACATAAAAAAACGGAGCAGAGAAAACTCCCTGCTCCAGTCTGTCGAAAAACTTCGTTTTTCCGACATCATGTGTTCTGACTGCGCAGAACACGAGTCGTCCGAAAGTTCCCATCCGGAAACTTTCTCCCTCTTAAAGCATAAAAACCGAGGCACATGTCCCCGGTTTTTATAAAATCGCTGCGCGATTTTCATTTTATGCGCGCTTCCGCGCGTCTGCTGATTTTTGAAAGAGTTTTTCAACAGTATTTTACATTCTGCCTTCCAGATACTTTTTGCGCTGCTCATAGCCTTTTTTGCCGAGCAGAGCGAACATATTCTTCTTGTATGCCTCGACGCCCGGCTGATCGAAGGGATTTACGCCGAGCAGATAGCCGGAGATGCCGCAGGCCTTCTCGAAGAAATAAACGAGGTAGCCGAAGTGCCATGCATCCGCGCGGTCGATCTCGAACACGATATTCGGCGTGCCGCCGTCAACGTGCGCGAGCAGCGTGCCCTGATATGCCTTGGAGTTGACGAACTGAACGCTCTTGCCTGCGAGGTAGTTCAGGCCGTCGATATCGTCCTTTTCCTCCTTGATGATGCTCTCCGAGCGCGGCTCGCGCACCCAGAGCACGGTCTCGAACATCATGCGCGTGCCGTCCTGAATAAACTGACCGATAGAATGCAGGTCGGTCGAGAAGTTCGCGCTCGTGGCGAAGATCCCCTTGTGGTCCTTGCCCTCGGACTCGTTGAACAGCTGCTTGTACCATTCGCCGAACATGACGAGCGCCGGATCGTAGTTGACGAGGATCTCCATCGACTTGCCCTTGCGGTGCAGGATGCTGCGAAGCGCCGCGTATTTTGCAGCGAGATGGTCGGTGGTATGGCGGTTCTCGATACGTGCCTGCGCCGCGCCCTTCATGACCTCGTCGATGTTGACGCCCGCCGCCGCCATCGGCAGCAGACCGACAGGCGTCAGCACGGAAAAGCGTCCGCCGATATCGTCCGGCACGACGAAGGTCTCGTATCCCTCATCGTCCGCAAGCTGCTTGAGCGCGCCGCGCTCCTTGTCCGTGGTCGCAAAGATGCGCTCCTTCGCGCCCTCGCGGCCGTATTTCTTCTCGCAAAGCTCCTTGAAGATACGAAACGCAATGGCCGGTTCGGTCGTCGTACCCGATTTGGAGATAACATTGATGCAGAAGTCCCGGTCTCCGACAATCTTGACCAGATCGTTCAGATAGCTGGAGGAAATATTGTTGCCGGCAAAGTAGACCTCGGGCGTGCCCTCCGGGCGGATCTGATTGTACATCTGACCGTTCACAAATTCGATCGCCGCACGCGCGCCCAGATACGAGCCGCCGATACCGATCACGATAAGTACGTCCGCCGTTCTGCGGATCTTTTCCGCCGCCTGCTTGATGCGCGCAAATTCCTCCCTGTCGTAATTTTCCGGCAGATCCAGCCAGCCGAGAAAATCATTGCCCGCGCCCTTGCAGCTTTCGAGTGTATCCTGCGCGACCTTTACGAGCGGCTCTGCGTCGTGAATTTCGTCATCCTGCACATACCGCCAGAGGCCGCTCATCTTCAGTTCCATAGACATTCTTGCATTTCCCCTTAATTTAACCTCTCAAACCCGGGTCAAAGCGTCTCTCTCACTGTAACCCTTTACCAATAGTATACCATATTTGAGAAGAAAGGCAAGTGTTTTGTTCATTTTCTACAAAACATTTCAATTTTCACACGGATTTTGCAATATTTTTACCACACCGTTTTTTTCGTAAAAATAAACAAAGACCGCTTTTCATATGAAAAAGCGGTCCTTGATGCGATAATTTGTTGCAAAAACAGGGAGAAAAATATCCGTTTTTTTCTTAGTAGATCGGGAAACGGGAGCAGATCTCGCATACGTTGCGGCGGATCTCGTCAGCCTTGTTGTCGAAATCGGTCGCTGCCTGCCAGATAAACTCAGCGATATGCAGCATTTCCGGCTTGCCGAAGCCGCGGGTGGTAACGGCCGGGGTGCCGATGCGCTGGCCGGAGGTGACGAACGGGCTTTCCGGATCGTTCGGGATGGCGTTTTTGTTCGCGGTGATGTAGACCTCATCCAGACGGCGCTGCAGCTCCTTGCCGGTAACGCCGGTGCCGCGCAGGTCGATCAGCATGAGGTGGTTGTCCGTGCCGCCGGAAACCAGATTGAAGCCCTGATTCTGGAGGGCTGCCGCCAGTGCCTTTGCGTTGTCAACGACGCGCTGCTGATAAGCCTTGAACTCCGGCTTGAGCGCCTCGCCGAAGCAGACAGCCTTCGCCGCGATAACGTGCTCGAGCGGACCGCCCTGGGTGCCCGGGAAGATCGCCTTGTTGAACTTCTTGGCAAGCTCCTCGTTATTGGTGAGGATAACGCCGCCGCGCGGACCGCGCAGGGTCTTGTGGGTGGTGGTGGTCACGACGTCCGCATACGGAACCGGGCTCTGATGCAGACCGGCTGCGACCAGACCTGCGATATGCGCCATATCGACGAACAGGTATGCGCCGACCTCATGTGCGATCTCAGCGAACTTTTCAAAATCAATGGCACGCGGATAAGCGGAAGCGCCGGCGATGATCATCTTCGGCTGCTCCTTCTTCGCCATGTCGCGGACTGCGTCATAGTCGATGTAGCCGTTGTCGTCTACGCCGTAGGAAACAATGTGGTAGAGCAGACCGGACTGGTTGACCGGAGAGCCGTGGGTCAGGTGGCCGCCGTTGTCCAGGCTCATGCCCATAACGGTGTCGCCCGGCTTGCAGAGCGCCTGATAGACCGCCATATTGGCCTGCGCGCCCGAGTGCGGCTGAACGTTTGCGAACTTTGCGCCGAATACCTCGCAGACGCGGCTGATTGCCAGACGCTCCACCTCATCAACGCATTCGCAGCCGCCGTAATAGCGCTTGCCCGGATAGCCCTCTGCGTACTTGTTGGTCAGAACCGAGCCCATCGCCGCCATGACTGCCTCGCTTACGATATTCTCGGATGCGATCAGCTCGATATTGCGCTGCTGGCGCTTATATTCTGCCTCGATCATATTGCCCAGTTCCGGGTCATATGCCTTTACGAACTCCATTGCCTCGCGTACCATGTTTCATCCTCCATTTGCAAGGGAAATATTATTATAACTATTAAACCACAATTTCCTCATTCTTTCCATAGTGAAAGAGATAGTAAATTGCAAGGTTCACAGAAAACTTTCTGTGAATGTTGTTTAATCTGTATATTTTTCACCGCATTTTTCCGAACGACGGACAGATGTCCGCGAGCGGGCAGTCCGTGCAGCGCGGCGCACGGGCGGTGCAGTGCTCCCGGCCGAACAGCACGAGGCGGTGACAGAAGTCGCTCGACTCTGCGGGCGTGACGAGTCCCCGCAGCGCCTTTTCCACCTTGACCGGGTCCTTCTCGTCCCGAACAAAGCCGAGACGGTTGGACAGCCGGATGCAGTGCGTGTCGCACACGATGGCCGGCTTGCCGAAAATATCGCCGAGGATGAGGTTTGCGGTCTTGCGTCCGACGCCCGGCAGCCGCAGCAGCTCCTCCATCGTGTCGGGCACCCTGCCGCCGTACTCCGCGAGCAGCATCACCGCGCAGGCGTGCAGGTCGCGCGCCTTGGTGCGGAACAGGCCGCAGCTGCGGATATCCTCCGCGATCTCCTCCTCGCTCGCCTCCGCGAAGCTCTCGAGCGTCGGAAAATCAGAAAACAGCTTTTCCGTCACGATGTTCACGCGCGCGTCCGTACACTGCGCGGAGAGCCGCGTCGCGAACAGCAGCTCGTAGTCGTGCGTATAGTGCAGTGCGCAGACCGCTTCGGGATAGACCTGCTTCAGCCGCTCCGTCACCGCCTGCATGCGTTCCTTCTTTGTCATGGCTCATTCCTCTTTCTAAGACAAAAACCGAGAAAGCTCCCGGTTTTTGTGCAGTATCAGCCTTCCTCAGTCACTTCGATGTTGCCGATGTTGTCAGCAAGTCTCCTGCCGCGGAAGGCATCCTTATTGTTTTCATAGATCAGACGCAGACCCTCGAGCGTCAGATTCGGGTCCACCTCGTCTATCAGCGGACAGTATTCCGCCATCATGCGGCCCATGCCGCCGGTCGCGACAACGCGCGCGCTGCCGCCGAGCTCCTTCTGGATGTCGGTGATGATGCCGGTCAGCGCGCCGACATAGCCGCGCACCGCGCCCGACTGCATCGAGCGGACGGTCGTCTTGCCGATGGCGTGCTCGGGCATCTCAATATCGACGCGCGGCAGCTTGGACGCCTTGAGGAACAGCGCCTCCATCGCGACCTTGAGTCCGGGGAAGATCGCGCCGCCCTGATACGCGCCCTCTGCGTCGATGGCGTCGAACGTGGTCGCCGTGCCGATGTCGACGATGATGAGCGGCCTGCCGTAGCGCTCCATCGCGGAGACCGCATTGATCAGGCGGTCCACGCCGACCTCGCGCGGATTGGCGTAGCAGTTGCGCACACCGATGTCCACATCGCGGCCCGCGATGAGCGGCTGCACATGCAGATACTTGCGGATCGCGTTGACGAGCGTGTACATCACGGGCGGAACCACGCTCGCAATGATGACCGCGTCGGTCTGATGACGGTCGAGACCGTGAAAATGGTAATACTGCGCGATCTGCATACCGAGTTCATCCGATGTACGCTCCGCGTTGGTGGAGATGCGGAACGAGCCGCAGAGCTTCTCCTTATCGTAAATGCCGAACACCATGTTGGTGTTGCCTACGTCTATCGCCAAAAGCATTGATCTTTCCCCTTACTTCCTTACAAAACTCTCTTTCCGCAGCAGCGCGCCGTCCTCATCGACCAGCTCGAGCGTGCGGACCATGCCGCCCTCGATGTCGAGCCGCGCATAGCTCGCCGGGCCGCCGCGCGGCAGGCTGATGCTGCCGGGATTGCACACGAAAACGCCCTGTTCTCTCTCGGCCATCATGCGGTGCGTATGGCCGAAAAACGCAAACGAGCAGCCCTCTTCCCTCGCCCTTGCGGGCACAAGACCGCTGTGCAGCATGGACACGCGCTCCCGGTGGCCGTGGGTCAGGTACATGCGCACGCCGCCGACCGTCACGACCGCGAACAGCGGAACATCCATATCAAAGTCGTTGTTGCCGCGCACATGATAGATGGTAAGCGCCGGAAAAGCGCGGCGGATGTCATCCGCGTCATCGGTATGATCACCGAGATGGAGCACGGCGTCCGGCTTTTCGCGCTCGATGGCGTAAGCCATCGACATGTTATACCCATGCGAGTCTGAAAAAACCAGAACCTTCACGTACTTTCCTTCCTTTCGCTCCGCGGCACATATAGCGTTATTTTACACCGCGAGACGGTCGTTGTAAAGCACAAATCAAAAATTCACAGGAATTTTTGATGAAATCTCCCGCTGTCCGTCCCGGCACGCCCCGCGCCGCAGGGAACTTTTCCGTGCCCTGCGCATACATTATAAGGAGAACCTTTGGAAGGAGCGATCTTCATGTCCGATACGAACGACATTCTGAGAAAACTTGCCGCCCAGGCAGGCGGCGAGGCCGCGCTTTCCGCTCTGGAGCGCACGCTTTCGAGCGCCGACGGCCGCAGAGCAGTCAGCAGCCTTTCCGCGTCGTACGAGGCGCTGCTGCGCGCCGCCGCCGACCGTGCTGCTTCGGGTGACCTGTCCGCTGCCCGTGCGCTCGCACGCAGCCTCGCCGCCACTCCGGAGGGCGCAAAGCTCGCCGACGCCCTGCGCCGCAGCATGGGAGGGTCGAGCCGTGGATAACGATGCCCTTTCCGGCCTGCTGAACGACCCGGAAGCACTTCAGAATGCGCTCCGGTCGGTCTCCTCGCTGCTCGGCGCATCCGATGCGGGCGGCGCACCGGACGCCGTCTCCCCGGCCGACGACCCGGAAGCACAGCTCCTCCCGGTCATCACAGGCATCATGCAGAGCGGCCGCGCCGCCGTCCGGCCGGAAAAGCGGGCGCTCCTGAGCGCACTGCGGCCGTTCGTCGCGGAGGATGTCGCGTCCCAGTTCGACCGGGCACTCCGCCTCGCCGGCATGGCGGGCATGGCGCGCGCCGCGCTGGGGCAGCTCGAGCACCGTGCAGAAGGAGGCGAGCATTCTGTATAACCGCTATCTGGCCGAGAGCACGCCGTCCGCCGCACCCGAAACACCGCCGCTCTCCCCGCTCCTGCCATCACTGCCGCACCTTGACCGCGACGCGCTCATCACGCTCGCCGCCGCCTTTTTTCTGCTGACCGACGGCGACCGCGGTACAGACTGGGAAAGCGTCATTCTGGCCGGCATCCTGCTGTTTCTCGGGTTTTAGACTGTCGCGAAACTACAGCCGATAAGCTGAAAGGGCGAGCTGTGCGCTCACCCTTTCCCGTTTTTATCCCTTATTCAGCTTTTCGGATGCAAGATCCGCCAGCTTTGCGTAATCCGCAAGGCTGAGGCGTTCGCCGCGGATGCGCGCGTCCAGACCTGCCGCCTCGACGAGCGAAACGATCTCCTCCTTGCTCATTGCGCTCGCAAGCACCGGGCCGAGGGCGTTGACGAGCGTCTTGCGGCGCATATTGAACGCAGCGCGGACCAGCGCGAAGAACAGCTTTTCGTCGCGCGTCTCGACCGCAGGCTGCGCGAGCGGCGTGAGCTTCAGCACCGCCGAGTCCACCTTCGGCCTCGGTACAAAGCAGTCCGCCGGTACGTCGAACAGGATCTCCGCCTTCGCGTGGTACTGTACATAGATCGAGAACGCGGAATACGCCGATGTGCCCGGCGCGGCGCAGATGCGCTCCGCGACCTCCTTCTGCACCATGACCGTGATATGCTCGAACGCGCCGCTCTCCATGAGCGCGGTGATCGCCGGGGTCGTGATGTAGTACGGCAGGTTCGCGCAGGCGACCGCCCTGCCCTCACCGAACTTCTCGCGGCACAGCGCGGCAAGATCGAGCGCGAGCACGTCGCCCTGCACGACCTCGAAGTTGTCGAACTCTGCCATGGTCTCCGCAAGGACCGGCAGCAGCGCACGGTCAAGCTCGACCGAAACAACGTGCTCCGCGCGGCGGCACAGCTCCGCCGTCAGGCAGCCCATGCCCGGGCCGACCTCAACAACGTTCCCGGCCTCGCGCGCGCCGCTCATCTCCGCGATGCGCTCGGGAACCGTGATGTCGGTCAGAAAGTTCTGGCCGAGCGACTTGGAAAAGTGGAATCCGTGGCGGCCAAGCACCGCACGGATGGTTTCGATATCACATAAATTCATTGCATTCTCCCATAAAGTATCATTGCAGCATTTTCCCGAAAAAAGCCGGCGGCTTTCTGCCGCCGGCTCATTTTATCTTTATAAGTACAGTCAGCACGTCCGCGTCATACGACTGCGGCGTTCAGACCGGGCTTCATTCCTCGCTCTCGATCAGACCATAGCCGCCTGCGGCGCGCTTGTAGACGACCGCATGGGTGTTGTCGTTCTCCGAGTTGCGGAAGAAGTAGAACTGGTGATCCAGCAGATTCATCTGGAGGATCGCTTCCTCGACGCTCATCGGCTTGACATCAAATCTCTTGCGGCGGACTACGTCGAAATCGTCCTCAGCAAGCGCAGCCTGCTGCTCGGCGATCTTGTCGAACGCACCCTCGCGCAGACGCTTCTCGAGACGGGTCTTGTGCTTGCGGATCTGGCGCTCGATGCTGCTTACCGCACCGTCTACGGACGCGAACATATCGCTCGTCGTCTCCTCGGCGCGAACGACCAGACCGACCTGACGCACCGTAACTTCCACTGTCTGTTTGCCGCGCAGTTCGCTGAAGGTAAGAGTCGTGTCAGAGTCCTGCTGGAAGTAGCGATCCAGCTTCTCTACCTTGCGCAGCGCGTATGCACGCAGATCGTCGTCAATCTTCATTTTTCTCTCGACGATGGTGAACTTCATAACATCATCTCCTAACGGACGTAAACGCCCATGATACTTGCACCTTCCGGGCGGAAACCCCGTCCGAAAGGCATATGGGTTTTTGCTATCTTCAGTATAGCACAACCTATGCAACTTGTCCAACAGATTTTACAAAGTTCACAGTTTGTTCAGCAAATTTAACTACATCCCTGCCGGGCGTATCAGATCTCGCCCTCTGCGTGGCGCGTCACGTGGCAGGAGATGTTGACGACGCACGGCAGGCCTGCGATGTGCGTGCCGAACGGCTCGATCGCGCAGGAGAGCGCGGTCACGGTGCCGCCGAGGCCCTGCGGGCCGACGCCGGAGGCGTTTACCTTGTCGAGGATGCGCTGCTCCATGTCGGCGTACAGCGGATCTGCGTTATGCTCGCCCACGGTGCGCAGCAGCGCTCGCTTGGCGAGATAGGCCGCCTTGTCGCTCGTGCCGCCGAGGCCGACGCCGATCACGATCGGCGGACAGGGGTTGGAGCCTGCGCCGATGCAGGCGTCCGCGATAAAGTCGATGATCTGCTCCTGCGTTGCCGCCGGGGTGAACATCTTCATCTTCGTCATGTTCTCCGAGCCGAAGCCCTTGGGCGCGACCGTGATCTTCACCCTGTCGCCCGGCACCATCGAGGTATACAGGATGCACGGGGTGTTGTCGTTGGTGTTCTCGCGGCGCAGCGGATCGCCGACGACCGACAGGCGCAGATAGCCGTCGATATAGCCGCGGCGCACGCCTTCAGTGACCGCGTCCTCAAACGAGCCGCCGGTCAGATGCACATCCTGTCCGATCTCCGCGAACACGATGGCCATGCCGGTGTCCTGGCAGACCGGAACGTTGTTCTCGCGCGCCAGATCGCAGTTCGCGATCATCTCGCCGAAGATCTCGCGGCCGAGCGGAGACTGCTCGCTCTGCTGACCGTCCACGAAGGCCTGCCGCAGATCGGCCGGCAGATAGTAGTTTGCGTCGATGCACAGCTTGCGCACCAGTGCCGTTACCTCAGAAACGTCGATTGTCCTCATCTTGTCCTCCTGTATTCCGGTGTGCCGTTTACGAAAACAGCCTTCACCTGGGTTGCAATATCGAGCGGATCTCCGCTCCAGAGCACGCAGTCCGCGTCCAGACCGGCGCGCAGGCTGCCGATACGGTCGTCCAGACCGGCGATCTTCGCCGGAACAGCCGTCACCGCACGCAGCGCATCGGTTTTATCCATGCCTGCGCGGACCGCGAGCATAACCGCTACCGGCAGCAGGCGCAGGGGAATTTCCGGATGGTCGACCGTGATGGCGGTCGGGATGCCGGCCTTCGCGAGAATGCCGGGCGCCTCGTCGGTCAGATTTTTGATCTCGGGCTTGGAGCGGTCGGTCATGTACGGGCCGCACACCACGGGGACATTCTCCTCCGCGATGAGGTCCGCGACCAGATGCGCCTCCGTTCCGTGGATGATGACCGGGCGCAGGCCGAACTCCTTCGAGATGCGCAGCGCGGTGAAAATGTCGTCCGCGCGGTGCGCATGAAAATGCGCCTCGATGCTGCCGTTCAGCACCGGGAGCAGCGCCTCCATCTTGCCGTCGTAATCCGGCTCCTCATGGTCGTCGTCTACCTCGGCGCGCGCCTTGCGCGAGAGATATTCGCGGCCCTTGTACAGCTCGTCCCGGATGAGCGCGGCGGTCGCCATGCGCGTGACCGGGGTCTCGTCCTTGTCGTGGTAGACCGACTTCGGATTTTCGCCGAGGGCGAATTTCATCGCGAGCGGCGCCTTGACGATCATGTCGTCGATGCGCCGGCCGGCGGTCTTGATGAGCGCGATCTGGCCGCCGATGGCGTTCGCGCTGCCGGGCGAAACGCCTGCCGCCGTCACGCCGGCCTCGAGCGCCTCGCGGAAGGCGTGGTCCATCGGGTTGACCGCGTCGATAGCGCGCATCTGCGG
Source organism: Agathobaculum hominis (assembly GCF_014288055.1). NCBI lineage: Bacteria > Bacillati > Bacillota > Clostridia > Eubacteriales > Butyricicoccaceae > Agathobaculum > Agathobaculum hominis. Next base: position 170,659 of record NZ_JACOPK010000001.1, on the reverse strand, counting down.
CGTGACGGGGTCGGTGTCCTCGTTGCCGTCCGCGCCCTCGAAGCCCAGACCGTCCTCATACAGACCGAGGTGGGAATGGATGTCGATGAGGCCGGGCGTCAGCACGCCGCCCTCGCCGTCGAGCACCTCGCTGCACGCCAGGGGCTCGCCCTCGCCGAGCGCGTCGATTTTTCCGTTTTTCAGCAGAATCCAGCCGAAGAACCGGCTGTTTTCGTCGTCCATTGTCAGAATGGTTACATTTTTGATCAGAATTTCTTTCATGAAAACCTCAGAATCGCTGTTGACAGATATGGTATTATATGGTATATTTATCATGGCAGCAGGGAAAGCTGCCATGCACCGTTCATATCTTTATCCCCACACTTCGGCGCCCCTTTTGGACAAGGGGCGCATTTTTTTGCGCCGGGACGGCTGTGGGTGCTCCGCGTCCGCTCATAAAAACAAAACCGAGGCAGTTCGTCCCCGGTTTTGAACCGGCCGCAAGCCGGTTTTACTGCTTATCTGCGGCGGCGCGAACCGTTCTTGCGGTCGGTCGCGTGACGCACGTCCGCCTGACGGCTTTCGCTGTCCGTCATGAACGCCTTGAGCTTATCCTCAAAGGTCATGGTAGAAGGATCCTTCGGCGCCTGCTGTGCACGGCCGCGCGGCGCGCCCTCGCGGCGCTGCTGGAAACGCGGCTGACGCGGCGCGAAACCGCGGTCCGAACGCTCATGCTGCTGACGCGGCTCCTGCGGCTGCGCCTTCTTGATGGAGAGGTTGATGCGGCCCTGCTGGTCAATGTTGATGATCTTGACCTTGACCTGCTGTCCCTCCTGCAGAAAATCCTTGATGTCGTTGACGAAGCTCGACGCCACCTCAGAGATGTGCACCATGCCCGACTTGTTCTCCGGCAGGGCTACAAATGCACCAAACTTGGTGATGCCGGTTACCTTGCCTTCTACGATCGCTCCCACTGTCAAATCCATATACGCTGTTTTTGCCTCCGTTTATTTTTAAGGGTAGCGCAGCTTTTTCGGCGCTGCCTTCACCTACCTGCTGGACGTGTCCACGAAAACACGCTCGCCCGGTTCCGCATAATTCAGTTTCGTGCGCGCAAGCTCGGAAATATCCTCGTCGGTCAGACCGTTCTGCAGCTGCTCGCGCAGGCTGTCATTGGCTTCCTCATAGGTCTGCACCTGAATGTTGAGGTCATCGAGCTCCTGCCGCTTCGCTTTGATCTGGGCCTTGAGGGTAAAGACCGTGCCAAGCGCATAGACAGCAAGCGCCAGCATGATCACCCGGATCAGAACCAGCCTTCCGTCACGTCTTGCCATTGTCTCACCTCTCCTGCCGCTGAACTGATTTGCTTTTTATTTTATACCTTTTTCGCGAAAAATGGAAGGGGGTTTTGCAAACTTTTTTGCGAATTTCGCGGATTTTTTCAGCGCTCGCCCACTGAAAGCACCACTGAATGCCCCTTCCGGCCCGGTGTGCGGCCGCACGCAGCGCAGCCGCTGCGCCGAGAAAGAGCGGCAGAGCCGCCGCGCTCAGGCAGCCCTGCCACAGCGCTCCCCCGGCGCACGCCCCGAGCAGCACGAACAGGCGCCACTGTCCGGCGGCGTTTACGATCGCGAACCGGAACGCGGCCGCGAGCATCAGCACGCAGAACAGCGCGTCGCATGCCGTCTCTCCCGCCCTTCCCGGGCAGAGCACGCGCCGCGCCGCGCGGAACACATCATAGCAGAGCCCTGCCCCCGCGCCGAACAGCACGCACTGCGCCAGCAGGATCAGCTGCTCGCGGTTGATATCCGCCGTCATCATGCGCCGAACAGGCGGCGCAGCACACCGCCGCGCGGCGGGACGGAGTCGTCATATTCGAGCAGCGAGATCTCGCCGCGCACGACCGTTTCCCCTGCATCCAGCTGTAATTTTTCCACGTGCAGCCCCTGTCCGCGCACGATCAGCATGCCCTTCCCCGTCTCGAGCAGCACCTGCTCCTCGTCAAAGCTCTGTACATCGCTGACTCCCGTCACGCGCAGCTTTTCGCGTTCCTCCAGCAGAATGCTGTGCATCTGCGCGCCGTCGTTCTCTGCCATCGAACCGACCCCTTTCCGCAAAGCAAAAACTCTCTTTACACAGCAGTTATATGCGTGAAAGAGAGTTTTCAGAACCGGTTTTACAGGATTTCGCGGTACATTCCGGCGGCATCCGCCTTGAGTGCGTGCTCCGCGATCTCGAGCACCTCGACCTTCATCGTGCGCTGACCGAAGGCGATCTCGATGATGTCACCCGTCTTGACCTGATAGGATGCCTTGGCGGATTTGCCGTTTACCGTGATGCGCGCCGCATCGCAGGCGTCGTTTGCCACCGTGCGTCGCTTGATGAGGCGCGAAACCTTGAGGTATTTGTCCAGTCTCATTTTGCGTTCACCTTGTCCTTGAGTGTGCGGCCTGCCTTGAACACCGGCAGCGTCGCCTGTTCGATCTCGATCACCTCGCCCGTGCGCGGATTGCGTCCGCTGCGCGTCGCGCGCACCTTGGTCTCGAACGAGCCGAAGCCGCTCAGCACGAGCCTGTCGCCCTGCATCATCAGGTCTCCGATCGCCGCAAACGCCGCGTCGATGACCTTTTCCGTGTCCTTTTTGGACATATCGGTCCGCTCTGCCACGAGCGAGACAAATTCATTTTTCTTCATCTTTATCTCCCGGATCTATGTTATTCTCTGTGTTCCTTCTTTTTCGCCTCGTCCCAGAGCGCGTCCATTTCCTCGAGCGTAAGCTCGGAAAGCTGTCTGCCCTGCGCCTTCGCCTGCTGCTCCATGTCCGCAAAGCGGCGCACGAACTTGTTGCAGGTCTTTTCCGCCGCACGCTCGGAATCCACCTTGACAAAGCGCGAGACGTTCGTCACCGCGAAGATGAGGTCGCCGATCTCCTCCTCGACATCGCCGTCGCCGCCAATCGCCGCGCGGACCTCGGCAAGCTCCTCCTCGACCTTGTCGAGCGCGCCGGAAACATCCGGCCAGTCAAAGCCGACCTTCGCGGCCTTTTTCTGGAGCTTCTGCGCACGGATGAGGCTCGGCAGGCTCTTGGATACGCTTTCGAGCGTCGAGGTGTCGGTCTCCTGCTTTTTTTCCTTTCGCTTGAGGTCGTCCCAGTTGGAAAGGATCTCGTCGGTCGAGCCGACCGTCACATCTCCGAAGATATGCGGATGACGGAAGATCAGCTTTTTGCAGATGCCGTCCGCCACATCATCCATGTCGAACACGCCCTTTTCCTTCTCCATCTGCGCATGGAACACGACCTGAAGCAGCACGTCGCCAAGCTCCTCCTTGAGGTGCTCGGTGTCCTCGTCGTCGATCGCCTCGCAGACCTCATAGGTCTCCTCGATGAAGTTCTGGCGGATGGAATGATGATCCTGCGCCCGATCCCACATGCAGCCGTCCGGCGCGCGCAGGATCTCCATGATGCGCAGCAGGTCGGCTACGCTGTACTTGTCTTTCTGTTCAAAATCAACCATTTTCGTGTTTCCTCACTTCAAATGTAAAATATCTGCAATTTTTGCGCCGTGCGGCAGCAACAGCACATCCGCCCGCTCGATGGCGCGGAGCGCGAGCAGCAGCACGCCGTAAACGAGCGCCGCCGCCGCGATGATCGCAAGAGTCGCGAGCTTGTCGAGTGCGCTGCCCGGAGCCAGACTCGCAAGGCGCACGAGCGTCTTTCCGATGACGACCACCGCGCCCATGCCGGCCGTCGCCGCCAGAGGACGCACGAGCGTCCGGCCGACCGGCGGCAGACCGTGCGACAGCCGCGCGATATGGAACAGGTTGAGCAGAGCGATCAGCCAGTAGCACAGCGCCGTGCTGATGGGCGCGCCCGCGATGGAAAAGCGCGGGTCTCCGATCATGAAATAGTCTCCGCACAGCTTGACCGCCGCGCCGAGACACATGGAGACGAGCGGCAGGTCGATACGGCTGTACGCCTGAAGCACCGCATTCGTCACCGCGACGAGCGCGACCGCCGGGACCGCAAAGCCGAGTATGCTCATCAGCTGACCGCCGAGCACCGTGCCCGAGGACAGAAAGATGCGCAGGATCGAGCCGCCGAGCAGGAAAAAGCCCGCCCCGGCCGGGAGCGTCAGCATGAGCGTCATGCGCAGCGTGGTCGAGAGCGTCCGATTCGCCCCGGTCTCATTGCCCGCCGCGCGGGCGCTCGCGATGGTCGGCAGGACGCTGACCGCGAGCGCGGTGATGAGCGTCTGCGGCAGATTGAAGAAGTTGATGACGCCGGTGTAGATGCCGTAGGTCTGCATCGCCTCGTCCGCCGCCATATGCACCGCCGGGCTTTGCAGGCGGCTCGAAATGAGCGCGACATCGATCAGGTCGGTAATGCTCATGACCGAGGACGAGATCGTGATCGGGATAGACAGGCTGAGCAGCGTTTTCGCAAGCGTCAGCGTCGGCCGAACGGCCGGGTCGAGCGCGCGCACCCTTGTCTCGCCGCGCGAGAGCGCCGCCTGCACGAGCATGTACGCCGCCGAGACGACCTCTCCGATAGTGACGCCGAGCACGGTCAGCGCCGCGACGACCGGATCGTCAAAGCCGCGCCCGACCGCCCAGCAGGCAAGTCCGAGGCCGATGAACAGCTTGCCGGCCGCCTCGATGACCTGCGAGACCGCCGTCGGCACCATGTTGGAGCGGCCCTGATAGTAGCCGCGGAACACCGAGAGGATCGCGACCATCAGCACGCTCGGCGCGATCGCCATGACCGCAAGGCGCGAGTCCTCGCTCTTGATCCATGCGGCGAACGTCCCTGCGCCGAAGAACAGCGCCAGCGAGCACAGCGCACCCACCGGCACGAAGATCCCGGCCGCCACGCGCACGATGCGGCGCACCTCGTGCTCCCGTCCCCGTGCGGTCGCCTCCGCCACCATTTTGGACAGCGCCGCCGGCAGACCGACGGTCGAGACCACGAGCATGGCGGTATAGATGCGGTACGCCGCCGAGAACATGCCGAACGCCGGGCTTTTTTCGCCGCCGATCAGATTTTGCAGCGGTATCTGGAAAAAAGCGCCGATGACCTTGACGACGAGACTTGCCGCCATCATGATAAAGGCGCCCTGCAGGAAACTCTGCCCCTTTGATTTTTTATGCAACGATGCACTCCCTTTCAAGCAAAGCAGGCGTGCGGACAGTGTTTCATATCCGCACGCCGTTCAGACGATTATAGCTCCGTGCCGCAGCCGGGACAGAAGGAGTCCTCGCGGCTGCAGGTTCTGCCGCAATTCGGGCAGATGCTGACCGAACGCATGGAAGCGAGCTGGTCGCGCAGCTCGGCAAGCTGCTCCTTCTTCGCGTCCACTTCCTCGAGCTTCGCGTCCATGTCCTCGCTCGTCACCTCATCGCCGCGGTGCAGCTCGTAGACCATGCGGCCGATGTCGCGGAACAGCACGTCGCACTCGGTATTGAGATCGAAAATGCGCAGATTGAGGCGCGTCGCCGCCGCCATCTCGCTCGCCTTCTTGCCCGCCGCGTCTGCTGCGCGGCCGACCGAACGGCCCGTCCGGGACGCCGTATCCTTCACTTTATCCAGAAAAGACTGTAACTTCGTGTCCATTCCTGTCACTCCTTCTGACGAGACTTCCGGCAGAGGTCTCCCCTGCCTGTTTCAAGCCGATTATATCCTATCTTCCGAAAAATTGCAATGTTTCCGCCTGTCTTTTTACCCGATAAATTCATGCAGCACACTGTCCTCGGGTATGCGCCCCTGCCATTCGATGGGCGTGATCGTGCCGAGGATATCGTCTATCGGCGCAAGTCCTGCGTGCTCGAGCGCGTCTCTGTGCTCGCGGAGCACGGACGTCAGACGCGGCATCAGGATATTGACCTCATACGGCAAAAAAGTATCGATCGTGAGGTTGGCCTGCCCGCGGTAGGGCGAGATATACAGCCGCTCGCCCCGGCGGACCGAGTTCCACTGCCGCAGCGTCGCCTCGACCGGCGAGGAGCGGAACAGGCTGTCGCGCATCGCGCGGCGCAGAAAGCGCAGCATGTACGGCTCCAGGCGCGGCCCCTTCGGCGGAACGAGCGCACTCGCGACCGAGAGATAGATGCTCGTCGCGCGGTTTGCAAGGTCTCCCATGATGACCGGGTTGAACGAGTGGATGCCCTCGATCATGATGACCTCATCCCGTCCGAGCCTGACCGTGCGGTCATGCGGGATAGAGGTGCGCGTTTCGAAGTCAAAGCGCGGCACCGAGACCTCTTCCCCGGCGACGAGCCGCGCAAGGTCGTCCGACAGCCGTGCAAGATCCATGCACTCCGGACTTTCGAGATCGGGTACCCCGTTCTCGTCATCCATCGGCTGCTCATAGTCGGCCGCCGTGCGGTAATAGTCATCCATCGAGAGCATGTTCGCGTGCACGCCGGCCAGCTCGACGATGCGTGCGATCCGGTCGTTCGTCGTGGTCTTGCCCGAGGACGAAGGGCCGTTGATGAGCACGATCGGACAGTGCTCGCGGTTGCGCACGATCTCGTCCGCCGCCATGTGTATCTGGCGGTGATAGTGCTCCTCGCAGTCGCGAATGAAGCCTGCCGCATCGGTTCTGGCGCGGCGGTTGATATATTTGACCGTGTATTCAGACATAACACGCCCTCCTTACACTGAAATCGTTATTTTTTCGAAAACAGCAGCTTTTTCTTGCCGTTTGCGAGCCGGTCGGCTGCGCGGATATATTCGAGCGGGTACTTTGGGTTGTTCGCGCGCTCGATCCAGCCGGTATCGCGGTCGACGCGCTTGGAAACGCCGCCTGCGCCGAGCGACAGGATGGTCTGCAGCTCCTCCATCATGGTCACATTGTAAAAGCATTCGGTGCCCGGTCTGCACCAACCGACGTTCTCGTAGCCGCCTGCCATGAATTTCTGGCGGTAGAGATAGTACGGGCCGTAGCCTGCCTGCGGCAGCGCATGATAGGCGTAGTCCAGCATGCGCGAGACCGTCTCGTGCTGTGCGGCGGCCGCCGCCTTGTCGGTGAGGTCCGCGCCGCGCTTGATGGCGAGGGTGTGGACCGTGATATTCTCCGGGGCGAGCCCGATGAGCGTGTCGATGGTATGCGCAAAGGTCTCGGGCGTGTCGCCGGTCAGTCCTGCGATGACGTCCATGTTGATCTCGCGGAAGCCGGCCTGCCGCGCCTCGTCGAAGGCGCGCAGCACATCGGCCGCCGCGTGCTTTCTGCCGATCGCCGCGAGCACGCTGTCCTCCATGGACTGCGGATTGATGCTGACGCGGCCGACGCCGGCGTTTTTCAGCACGCGCAGCTTTTCCGGCGTGATGGTGTCCGGGCGGCCGGCCTCGACCGTATATTCGCGCAGCGCCGACAGGTCGAAGCTGTCCGCGAGCGCAGCGGTCAGCCGTTCGAGCTGCTCCGCGGACAGCGTCGTCGGCGTACCGCCGCCGATGTAGATGCTCTGCACGCGCTTTCCGGCCTGCCGGACGAGCGCCGCCGTCTCGCGTATCTCACCGCACAGCGTTTCGAGATAAGGCTCGATAAGCGCGCCCGACTGCGCGGTCGTCGAGGAAACGAACGAACAGTAGTAGCAGCGCGACGGGCAGAACGGGATGCCGACATAGAGCGAAATATCGTCCGGGCCGATCTCCTGATCCAGCTCCATCGCGGTCGCGGCCGCGCGGATGGTGAGCGCGGTGCGCTCGGGCGAAACATGGAAGCTGCTGCGCAGGATCTCCGCCGCCTCGCCGCGTGTCTTTCCCCGCTCGACCAGACCGCGCGCGAGCTTTGCCGGGCGCACGCCGGTGAGGCTGCCCCAGACCGGCGGCTCCTCGAGAAACGGTACGACCGCGTCATAGATGGACGTCTTAACGGCTGTGCTGACGGCACGCTTGCGCGAAAGCTCATCCAGTCCCTCCGTCAGGACAGGAATGCTCCCTGCATGCGTCTCGCCGCCGATCGTCACGCGGGCGGCCGCGCACAGACAGCCGTCCTGCTCGGTGAGCGCGGATATGCAGATGTCGCCGTCCTGCTCGGTCTCGACGCGCGTCAGCGTCTCCGTCGGCAGCAGGTGCAGCAGCATCTCCTCCGCTGCGTGCTTCATCTCATGTCCTTCCAGTATGTATTTCATCGGCCTCTCGCCTGCAGCATATAAGGATTTGCCGCGCGCTCCTCGTCAAGGGTGGAGATCCCCTCGTGACCGGGCAGAACCTTGTAGTCTCCCTCGAGCTCGGAAAGGCGCTTCAGCGAGCGCAGCATGGCGGAAAAGTCGCCGCCCTCGAGATCGCAGCGGCCGCATTCATGACGGAACAGTGTGTCGCCGGTAAACAGGCAGTCGCCGATCTTAATGACCGACGAGCCGGGCGTGTGGCCGGGCGTGCTCATGTAGGTCGCAGTCAGGCCGCCGAAGGTGACGGCCGTGCCCTCCCCGGCCAGGATATCCGGCGTGTCCTGCACATAGCTGCGCGCGAGCGAGCGGAACTGCCCCATATTGTCGCGGCTGAGCAGCCAGGTGTCCGCCTCGGGGCAGACGAACTGCGCCCCGGTCGCCTCGAGCACATCGTGCACCGCGAGAATATGGTCAAAGTGCGCGTGCGTCAGCAGAACGTACCTGACCGTGAGCTTTTCCTCCGCGACTGCGTGCAGAATGGACTTCGCGTTGTCGCCCGGGTCGATGACCGCGGCCTCGCGCGTCGCTTCGTCATATACGATATAGCAATTCGTGCCGACAACGCCGACAGTGAGCTGCATTACTTTCATAGTGATGTGTTTCCTTTCTTATCTTCTCATGTCCTTCGTGTCCATCCAGAGCGTGACCGGGCCGTCGTTGAGCAGCTCGACCTTCATGTCCGCGCCGAACTCGCCGGTCTCGACCGGCAGACCGCTCTCGCGGCAGCGTGCGATGAACGCTTCATAGAGCGGAATGGCGGTCTCGGGACGCGCCGCGCCCGTAAAACTCGGGCGGTTGCCCTTGCGGCAGTCGCCGTAAAGCGTGAACTGCGAGACGATGAGCAGTCCGCCGCCCACATCCGCGAGCGAGCGGTTCATCTTGTCGTTCTCGTCCGTGAACACGCGCATCTTGACCGTCTTGTCGGCCAGATAGACCGCGTCGTCCTCGGTGTCGCCATCCGTGATGCCGAGCAGCACCAGAAAGCCCTGCCCGATTTTTCCGTGTACCACGCCGTCGATCGTGACCGAGGCATGGGAAACGCGCTGTACCAACGCTCTCATAAAGTATATTCTCCCGTCCTGTTTTATAATCAGTAAAATACCAAAACGCCACAGCCGCTTCGCCATGACGTTTCAGCATCGTAAAATCAGTTTGTGTCGACCGTTCTCGTCACGTCCACCACGCCCTTGACCGAGCGCAGGCGGCTGATGATGTTGTTGAGCTGGTGCACGCTCGTGACGTCCACCAGAACATTGATCACGCCGTAGCCGCCCTCCAGATCGCGCGCGGACATATCGCGCACGTTGATCTTGCCGGTCGCGAACACGAGCATGGCGTCGCTGAGAACGCCGATGCGGTTGCGCGTGGATATCTGAAGGCCGGTCGAAAAGCGGTTGCGGCTGTCGCTGCCCTCCGCGACGTCCTCATCCCACCAGGCGCGCACCCAGCGATCCGGGTCCTCCTTCATGTGGACGTTGACGCAGTCGCGGCGATGGATGGACACGCCGTAGCCGCGCGTGACGAAGCCGACGATCTCGTCGCCCGGGATCGGCGTGCAGCAGCGCGCGAACTTGACCAGACAGCTGTCGATGCCCTCGACGACCACGCCGTCCGAGGACTTGCCCGAACGCACCGGCTGCTGATCCTGCGGATGGGCCGCCCGTTCCGCCTGCTCGCGCTGACGGCGCAGCTTGCCGACATCGTCCTTGACCTTGTTGAGGATCTTCGTGACCGTGATGCCGCCGTAGCCGATGGCGGCGTACATCTCGTCCAGACTCGAGAACGAGAACTTGTTGAATACGTTGCGGCGGACTTCCTCGTTTTCGTAGAAGCCGTTGTACAGCAGGTTTGCGCGCAGCTCGCGGTCGAGCTCCTCTCTGCCGTTGACGATATTCTCCTCGCGGCATTCCTTCTTGAACCACTGCTTGATCTTGTTGCGCGCCTCGGTAGTCTTGACGATCTTCACCCAGTCGCGGCTCGGACCGTGCGCCTCCTTGGAGGTCAGGATCTCGACAATATCGCCGTTTTTCAGCTGGCTGTCGATCGGCGCGATGCGGCCGTTGACCTTGCAGCCGGTCATGCGGTTGCCGACGGCGGAGTGAATGGCGTAGGCCAGGTCGATCGGCGTCGCGCCGGCCGGCATGTTGACCACGTCGCCCTTCGGGGTGAATACGAATACCTCGTCCGCGAACAGGTCGACCTTGATGTTCTTGATGAAGTCCTCGGCCTCGGTGTCCTGCTGCGCCTCAAGCAGCTGACGGATCCATGCGAACGTCTCCTCGCCCGCCTTCTTATCCAGACCTTGCTTGTACTTCCAGTGCGCCGCAACGCCGTATTCCGCCATCTTGTGCATCTCGGCCGTGCGGATTTGGATCTCGAACGGGATGCCGGCGCGGCCGATGACGGTCGTGTGGAGCGACTGGTAGCCGTTCGGCTTCGGGGTGGAGATATAGTCCTTGAAGCGGCCCGGGATGGGCTTGTAGAGGTCGTGCACATAGCCGAGCACGTTATAGCAGTCCGCCACGGTATCCACGATGACGCGCACCGCGCAGATGTCGTAGATCTCGTTGATGGTCTTGTGCTGCGCGTACATCTTGCGGTAAATGGAGTAGATGTGCTTGACGCGCGCGGAAATGGTGTTGTTGATGTGCGCCTCCCTGAGTTTTTCGGAGATGCGCTGCTGAATGCCCTTGAGGAACTCCTCATGCTGCTCGCTCTGCGCCTTGAGGCCCTCGACGATCTCGTTGTAGCCGATGGGGTCGAGGATTTTGAGCGAAAGATCCTCAAGCTCCCACTTGATGCGGCTCATGCCGAGGCGGTGCGCGATCGGCGCGTAGATCTCCATGGTCTCGAGCGCCTTGTCGCGCTGCTTGCGCTCGGGCAGGAACTGGAATGTGCGCGCGTTATGCAGGCGGTCGGCGAGCTTGATGAGGATGACGCGGATATCCTTCGCCATCGCGAGGAACATCTTGCGCAGATCCTCGAACTGCTCCTGCTCCTTGGAGTAGCGCAGCATGCCCAGGCGCGTAACGCCGTCGACGAGCTCCGCGACCGGCGTGCCGAACTTGTTCTCGATCTCCTTGTAGCCGAATTCGGTGTCCTCGATGCAGTCATGCAGGAGTGCGGCGCAGATGGAATCGGTATCGAGACCCATCTCGACCACGATCTCCGCGACCGCGACCGGATGGATGATATACGGCTCGCCGTTGCGGCGCTTCTGCCCCTCATGGGCGGCGGCGGCGCACTCGTAGGCGGCGCGGATCTTCTTGATATTGGCCTGCGGGTTCTGTTTGCTCACCCGCTCGAGCAGGAATTCCAGTTTGTTTTGCATAGTTTGTTCCCCCATTCGCTCACCCCGCCATGCTTTGCAGTGTCCGCAGCACGACGGAGCCGGAAATATCCGCCTTACCCTCGTAAGGCTTGAGGCAGACGTTTATCATGCCCTCTTTGAAATGGTAGCTGATGAGGCCGGACTCGGAAAAGACGTCGAGCGAGACGAGGAGCTTGCCGATATTGATCTCGCGTCTGCTCTCCCAGGAAACGCGGCGCGAGAGCGCCCCGTCGGGCACGGAGAGCCGTCCGTCCTCCGCGCGGCAGACGATATGCCGCCAGACGGCGACAAGATCCTTGCGCTCGGGGAGCAGCCGCCGCGCCTCGAGCGCGGTCAGCGGACCGTCCTGCATCAGAATGTTGTAAAGATTGAGGATCAGCTGGTCGGCGCGGTGCTCACACTCGCTCAGCTGCACGTCGCAGATGACAAGCTGCACGCTGCGGCGGTTATGGTATTCGTTGATCTCGAGATGGAACGCCGCGTCCACCGTACTGCCCGGGACAAAGCCCAGTCCGCCGGCGCCCGTTCCGAACCAGATGGCGTTAAACCGCGTCCCGTCCTTGGAGAGAGACAGGCGCACATGGCGGTCGCTCGAAAGCGGCGTGATGTCCTCGACGATCAGGTCCTTCATGCAGAACACAGGCTCTGCGTTCTGCATTCCATACGGCTCGAGCATGGAAAGGCCCTCGATATTCTCGATGGTCAGCCATTCCTTCTCGACCATGCAGTCGATATGCAGCTGCGGAATGAGCTGCTGCCGGGTGACATGGGTCTCGGCATAGGCCTTGAGGCGCGCCTTGAGCGCGTCGATATTGCTCTCGTCGATCGTAAGGCCGGCTGCGAGCGCGTGGCCGCCGTAGCGGTCGAGCAGGTCGGAGCAGCTCGTCAAAGCGTCAAACAGGTTGAAGCTGCCGATCGAGCGGCCCGAGCCCTTGCCGATGCCGTCGCTGTCGATCGAGATGAGCACCACCGGACAGCCGTAGCGGTCGCACAGGCGCGAGCAGACGATGCCGATCACGCCCTGATGCCAGCCCTTTCCGGCGAGCACGATCATCTTGTCCCCGGCCGGATCGTATTCGCCCCGCAGCTGCGTGAGCGCCTGGTTCAGAATCTCGTTCTCCGTCGTCTGCCGCAGCTTGTTCTGCTCACACAGCTCGACGGCGAGCCGGATCGCGCGGTCCATGTCCTGCGTCAGAAACAGCTCGGCGGCGAGGTCCGCCTTGCCCATGCGCCCGGCGGCGTTGATGCGCGGCGCGAGCACGAAGCTGATGGTCGAGGCGGTCAGATGGCGCTCCGCCATGCCGGCCTCCGCGAGCAGGCGCTGCAGGCCGATGTTGCGCGTCCTTTCCATTCTTTGCAGGCCTTCCGCAACAAGAATGCGGTTTTCGCCCACGATGGGCATGACGTCCGCGACCGTGCCGAGCGCGACAAGGTCGGCGTAGCGGTCGAGCATCGCGTCCGTGTCTCCGTCGAGCGCGCAGATCAGCTTGAATGCCACACCCACGCCCGCGAGGCTGTCGAACGGGTAGGTGTCCCCGGCCTGCTTGCAGTCGATGACCGCTTCGGCCTCGGGCAGCTCGTCGTGGCACTCGTGATGGTCGGTGATGACGACCTTCATGCCGAGCTCGCGCGCGAGCGCGATCTCCTCGTTTGCGGTGATGCCCGAGTCCACGGTTATCATCAGGCGCGTGCCGCGTCGGTACAGCTCCTCCATCGCCTGCCGCGTCAGGCCGTAGCCCTCGCTCAGACGGTTCGGGATATAATATTCGCAGACTGCGCCCGCCGTGCGCAGGTAATCGACCAGCGTGCAGGTCGCGGTGATGCCATCGACGTCGTAGTCTCCGTAGACCACGATGCGCTCGCCGCGCTCGATCGCGCCGCGAATGACACCGACCGCCCGGTCCATGTCGTGCATGGCGAACGGGTCGTGCAGACCGCTGCGCGCACAGCTGAGAAACGCCCGTGCTGCGGCTGCGTTTTCGATGCCGCGGGCAGAAAGAACCGCCGCCGTGAGCGGCGCACAGTGCATTTCCTGCGCGAGGCGACGCACTCCGCCGGCATCCGGCTCAGCGATCATCCATCGTTTCGCTTTCATAGCTCTCCCTCTTTTGGTTTTTTTATTACAACTATTATACCAAAACGCCGGGATAATCTCAACATTTTTATGCACATAGTCGAAAACGGGTGATTTCTTCCGAAACCACCCGTGAGACTGTCGAAAAACTATCGTTTTTCCGACAATCTGTGTTTTGACTTCGCAAAACACGGACGTCCGAAAGTTCCCATACAGAAACTTTCTCCCTCTTAAAGTATGAAAACCGAGGTACACGCCCCCGGTTTTCATGCGTTTGCGCAGCAAACGCTTTTGAATGCGCGCTGCCGCGCGACTGCTGTTTTGGCGTGAAAACAGACTGACGGGTGATTTCTTCCGAAACCACCCGTAATTTTGTACATTTTATTCACTTTTCGCCTGCATTGCGGCCTTTGTTTTCGCGAGAACAGGGCCGAGATAGCGGCCGGTATACGATTTTTCGCACTGTGCGACCTCCTCGGGCGTGCCGCTCGCGACCAGTCTGCCGCCGCCGTCGCCGCCCTCAGGACCGAGGTCGAGGATATAATCCGCGACCTTGATGACGTCGAGGTTGTGCTCGATGACGACGACCGTGTTCCCCGCGTCCACGAGCTTTTGCAGCACATCCACAAGCCTGTGCACATCCGCGACGTGCAGACCGGTCGTCGGCTCGTCGAGGATATAGATGGTCCTGCCGGTCGAGCGCTTGGACAGCTCGGTCGCGAGCTTAGCGCGCTGCGCTTCGCCGCCCGAGAGCGTCGTGGAGGACTGACCGAGCTTGACGTAACCGAGGCCGACCTCGCGCATGGTCTCCAGCCGCCGCGCGATCTTCGGCACGTTCGCGAAGAACTCGCACGCCTCATCCACCGTCATATCCAGCACTTCATAGATATTTTTGCCCTTGTAGCGCACTTCGAGCGTCTCCTTGTTGTAGCGGCGGCCCTTGCAGACGTCGCAGGGGACATAGACGTCCGGCAGGAAGTGCATTTCGATCTTGAGCAGGCCGTCTCCCGAGCAGGCCTCGCAGCGGCCGCCCTTGACGTTGAAGGAAAAGCGGCTCGGGCCGTAGCCGCGCGCCTTCGCATCTGCCGTTTTGGCGAACAGATCGCGGATGTCGTTGAACACGCCCGTGTAGGTCGCCGGATTGGAGCGCGGCGTGCGGCCGATGGGCGACTGATCGATGTCGATGACCTTGTCGAGGTTTTCCAGTCCCTCGATGCCGTCGAACGCACCCGGGCGCGTTTTTGCGCCGTTCAGCTCGGCGGCGAGCTTCTTGTAGAGGATCTCGCCCACGAACGAGGACTTGCCTGAGCCGGAAACGCCGGTCACGCAGGTCAGCGTGCCGAGCGGAATGGTAAAGTCGGTGTGCTTGAGGTTGTTGACCGCGCAGCCCTTTACTTTGAGCTTTTTGCCGCTGCCCTTGCGGCGCACCTCGGGCACGGGGATGAATTTTCGGCCGGAGAGATACTGACCGGTGATGGAATCGCTCTTCAGCAGCTCGTCCACCGTGCCCTGAAATACGACCTCGCCGCCGTTGCGGCCCGCGCCCGGGCCAATGTCCACGATATGATCGGCCGCGAACATGGTGTCCTCGTCGTGCTCGACCACGATCAGCGTATTGCCGAGGTCGCGCAGACGCTTAAGGGTCGCGAGCAGCTTGTCGTTGTCGCGCTGATGCAGGCCGATGGACGGCTCGTCGAGGATATACAGCACGCCCACGAGCGACGAGCCGATCTGCGTGGCGAGGCGGATGCGCTGGCTCTCGCCGCCCGACAGCGTGCCGGACGAGCGCGAGAGCGTCAGATATTCCAGACCGACCGACCGAAGGAAGCCGAGGCGGTCCATGATCTCCTTGATGACGCGGTCGCCGATCTTGTGCTGCATCTCACTCAGCCGGAGCGTGTGCAGAAACTCCATCGCCTTGACGACCGATTTTTCCGCGAATTCCGCGATGTTGAGTCCGCCGAGCGTGACCGCGAGCACCTCGGGGCGCAGGCGGCGGCCATGGCAGGCCGGACACGGGCTTTCGCTCATGACCTCCTCGATCTCGCCGCGCGACCAGTCGCTGTTCGTCTCGCGGTAGCGGCGCTCGAGATTGGGGATGATGCCCTCGAACGGCTGACGCATCACGCCGCCCGAAATGCGGCTGACCGACAGCTCGAGCACCTCGTCTCCCGTGCCGTAGAGCAGCTCGTCGAGCGCCTGTCCGGACAGTTCCTCAATGGGCGTTTCGAGCGAAAAGCCGTGCTTTCTGCCGAGCGCAGTGTAGTACATATAGGAAATGCTGCCCGGCTCGGCGTTCGTCCAGCCGGTCGCGCGGATCGCGCCCTGCTTGATGGACAGTCTGCGGTTGGGGATGACGCGGTCGGGGTCCACGACCTTCTGAATGCCGAGGCCGGTGCAGACCGGGCACGCGCCGTAGGGATTGTTGAACGAGAACATGCGCGGCGTCAGCTCCTCAATGGAAATGCCGCAGTCATCGCAGGCGTAGTTCTGCGAAAAGCGCAGCTCATCGCCGCCGATGACATCCGCGATGAGCAGACCGCCCGACAGCGCGCACGCGGTCTCGACCGAGTCGGTGATGCGGCCGCGCGCGTCCGGACGGATGACAACGCGGTCGACGACGATCTCGATGCTGTGCTTTTTCGTCTTGGCGAGCTTGAATTCTTCGGAAAGGTCATGTACCTCGCCGTCCACGCGCACGCGGACATAGCCCTGCCTGCGGGCATCCTCGAATACCCTGCTGTGCTCGCCCTTCTTGCCGCGGATGACCGGCGCGAGCAGCTGCACGCGCGTCTTTTCCGGCAGCGCCATCAGCCGGTCGATGATCTGGTCGATGGTCTGCTGATGGATCTCTTTTCCGCATTTCGGGCAGTGCGGCGTGCCGATGCGCGCCCAGAGCAGACGCATATAGTCGTAGATCTCCGTGACCGTGCCGACGGTCGAGCGCGGGTTCTGCGAGGTGGTCTTCTGGTCGATGGAGATGGCCGGGGACAGGCCGTCGATATAGTCCACATCCGGCTTGTCCATCTGGCCGAGGAACTGCCGCGCATAGCTCGACAGCGACTCGACATAGCGGCGCTGACCCTCGGCGTAGATCGTATCGAACGCCAGAGACGACTTGCCCGAGCCGGACAGGCCGGTGAACACCACAAGCTCGTCGCGCGGAATTTCAATATCGATGTTTTTCAGATTGTGCTCACGGGCACCTTTTATTTTGATGATGTCTTTCATTCGTGTTTTCTGTACCTCGTTTTATTTTTCCTCCAGCGCCTTGATCTGGTCACGCAGCTGGGCGGCGATCTCGAATTCGAGCATCTTCGCCGCCTCCTTCATCTGACGGGTCAGACGGGCGATCTCCTGCTGCTTCTCGCCCTTCGTGCGCAGCTTTTTCTTGCTGCTCGTCGGCACGTTGGAGGTGATCTCGATCACGTCCTGCACCTTTTTGCGCACAGACCTGGGGGTAATGCCGTGTGCCTTATTAAACGCATCCTGCAATGCGCGGCGGCGCTCGGTCTCGTCCATCGCGCGCTTCATCGAGGGCGTGATGCTGTCGGCATACAGCACGACCATGCCGTGCTCGTTTCGCGCGGCGCGGCCGATGGTCTGGATGAGCGAGGTCTCCGAGCGCAGGAAGCCCTCCTTGTCCGCATCGAGGATGGCGACGAGCGACACCTCGGGGATATCCAGACCCTCGCGCAGCAGGTTGATGCCGACGAGAACGTCATACACGCCGAGGCGCAGGTCGCGCACGAGCTCCTGCCGCTCGATGGTCTTGACGTCGTGGTGCATATAGCGCACCTTGATGCCGGCGGTCTCCAGATAATCGGTCAGATCCTCCGCCATTTTCTTGGTGAGCGTCGTGACGAGCACCCGCTCGCCTCTGGCCGTTCTCGCGTTGATCTCTCCGATGAGGTCGTCGATCTGGCCGTCTACCGGTCGCACAACGACCTCCGGATCGAGCAGACCGGTCGGACGGATGACCTGCTCAACGACCTGACCCGAGCGCGAGAGCTCGTATTCGCCCGGCGTCGCGGAGACATAAACGATCTGGTTCAGCCGCTCGTTGAACTCATCGAAGTTCAGCGGACGGTTGTCATAGGCGCTCGGCAGGCGGAAGCCGTTTTCGACCAGACTTTCCTTGCGCGCGCGGTCGCCGTGATACATCGCGCGGACCTGCGGCAGGGTAACATGGCTCTCGTCCACGATCAGCAGAAAATCCTTCGGGAAGTAGTCGATGAGCGTGTAGGGCGAGGAGCCCGGCGCACGGCGCGACAGCACGCGCGAATAGTTCTCGATGCCCGAGCAGAAGCCGATCTCCTGAAGCATCTCGATGTCGTACCGGGTACGCTGCGCGATGCGCTGCGCCTCGATCAGCTTTCCGTTTTCCTCGAAGTATCTGACGCGCTGCTCCAGCTCCTCTTCAAGATCCTTGATGGCCTCCTCGAGCTTTTCCTTCGGCGTGACATAGTGGCTCGCCGGAAAAACTGCAATGTGACTGAGCTCACCGAGCGGAACGCCGGTCAGCGGATTGATGCGGCTGATGCGGTCGACCTCGTCGCCGAAGAACTCGACGCGCACCACATCCTCATCCGAGTATACCGGCCAGATCTCGACCGTGTCGCCGCGCACGCGGAAGCGGTTGCGCTCGAAAGCGATGTCGTTGCGCTCATACTGGATGTCGATCAGACGGCGGATGAGCGTGTCGCGGCTGAGCTCCATGCCCGGACGCAGCGAAATGACCATGCTCTTGTAGTCGATCGGGTCGCCGAGCGAATAGATGCACGACACCGAGGACACGATGATAACGTCGCGGCGCTCAGCGAGCGCGGAGGTCGCGGAATGGCGCAGGCGGTCGATCTCGTCGTTGATGGCGGAGTCCTTCTCGATATAGGTATCGGTCGAGGCGATGTACGCCTCCGGCTGATAGTAGTCATAGTAGGAGACGAAATACTCGACGGCGTTGTCCGGGAAGAACTCGCGCAGCTCGGTGCACAGCTGCGCGGCGAGCGTTTTATTGTGCGCGAGCACGAGCGTCGGGCGCTGTGTCTGCTCGATGATGTTGGCCATGGTGAAGGTCTTGCCCGAGCCGGTAACGCCCTTGAGCGTCTGCTCCTCCAGACCGTTGCGGATGCCTTCGACGAGCTTCGCGACCGCCTGCGGCTGATCGCCCGCCATCCTGTACGGGCTTACGATGTGAAATTCCGGCATTTGCCTGACCTCCCTCTGTTTCTCTTATACGTCGTGGATGCGCTGCATCGCCTGGCGGAGCGCACGGCTCACGAGCGGACTGTCCGAGATCTCCGGGAACGGCACGGTCGGCTCGGGCGCGCCGTCGTGCGGACGCAGACTCCTGCCCATCCAGAGCACGTCGCGCCACTGGCCGAACTTGTACATGCTCTCCTGATAGGCGCCCGAAATGACAAAGCCCATCGACTTGTGGAACTTCATCGAGCGCTCGTTGGGCGAGGTGATGCCGACATAGATATTATAGTAACCCTGCATCGCGAGCACCTCGAACAGCGCGGCGTAGATCGCGCCGGCGATGCCGTGGCGGTGCCAGTCCTGCGCGACATAGATCGAGGTCTCCACCGACCACTGGTATGCCGCGCGGGTGCGGTGCGGAGAAGCGTAGCCGTAGCCTGCGACCTCGCCGTCGATAATGCACACGAGCCACGGCAGCTTTTCGGTGAACGTGCGGATGCGGCGCGTAAACTCCTCGAGCGTCGGCGCATCGTATTCGCTCGACACGGTCGTCTGGATAACGTAGGGCGCGTAGATGGCGAGCATTTCGGCGGCGTCGTCTACGGTCGCGGGACGCAGAATGATTTCAGACATATGTTTTCCCTCTTTTCGCTTTTCTCCGTGCAGACGGATGGTTCCGTCGGTCTCTTATTCTTTTATTATATCCCCTGCGCCGCCGCTCTTCAACTGATTTCTGCGCATCCCCTGCCAAAAACCGCACATTTGTTCGTGTCATTTTTGTGCGCTTTTGCCCGTCGAAAACCGTACAAACTGTGCCTCGCCTCGTTGCAATTTTCCCCCTCGGGTAGTATACTTATAGTCACTAAGCAAATTTCCGGCAAGTGTATTTTTCCGCGCCGCGCGCCCTGTTTTCCTGTGTCGGCGCAGCACGCGGATGAGTGCAGGACCAAAGGAGGTATCCCGTATTATGATCCGTTACGGCTTTATCCATACCAAGGAGGACATCAAGTTTCTTGTGCTGTTCGCAATGGATCTTCTCCCCTTCCCCGTTACGTTCGAGACGGTGGTCGATCTGATTACATGGTGTGACGACGGCTTCGGCTATTTCGAGCTGAGCGAAGCGTTTTACGAGATGATCCCCACCGGCCACATCGACGAGAGCATCGAAAACGGCGCAAAGCTCTATGCCATCACCGACAAGGGCCGCGAGGCGACGCGCATCTTCGAGAAGCAGCTGCCCTATCCGGTGCGCGAGGCGGCGCAGCGTTCGGCGCTCCGCGTCGTGCGCCAGATCCGCCGCGACGCCGCGATCCATACTTCGGTCACCGAGCACGGCGAGCACGATCTCACCGTCCGCATGGAAATGGAGCAGGTGTTTGCCATCGAAATGGCGGTCGTCAGCCACGAACAGGCGACCATGCTCGAGCGCACCTTCAAAGCCAACGCCGAAGCGATCTACCAGAAGCTGCTCGGCGTTATGACGCAGGAATATCCCGATTAAAAGAAAGAAGCATCCCCGTGAAACACCTCAAACAACTCGCATTGCTGCTCGCGTGCTGCGTCGGCGGCAACCTGATCTCTGCGCTGCTGCACGGAGCCCTTCCCAGCAACGTGCTTGGCCTCACCCTGCTGCTTGTGCTGCTCATCTGCCGCGCGGTCAAGCTGCACCATGTGGAAGACACCGCCGATTTTCTGCTTCAGAACATGGCGTTTTTCTTTCTGCCGGCGTGCCTCGGCATTCTCGACATTTTCGCTGACATC
The DNA here is from genome assembly GCF_014288055.1 of Agathobaculum hominis. NCBI lineage: Bacteria > Bacillati > Bacillota > Clostridia > Eubacteriales > Butyricicoccaceae > Agathobaculum > Agathobaculum hominis. The sequence continues at coordinate 150,143 of NZ_JACOPK010000001.1, read as the reverse complement.
AAGGGCGAGATCCTCGCCATTCTCGCGGTCTGCCTGCTCACGACGCTCTGCACCGCCGCCGCGACCGCTCTGACCGTGCATATCGTGCTCAAGCTCCAGCATCGTGAAAATGAGGAGGCGTTCGATCGTGACTGAAATTCTGACTTCCCCCCTGACATGGATGTTCCTGTCCATCTTCTGCTACGCCATCGGCGTGGCGATCCAGCAGAAAACCGGCTCACCGCTGTGCAATCCGCTGCTGATCGCGTCCGTTCTCGTCGGCGTTCTGCTCATCGTGAGCGGCACGACGTACCAGACCTATGAGGAATCCGGTCAGCTGATCTCGTTCTTCCTGACGCCGGCGACCGTTGCGCTCGCCATTCCGATCTACCGCAAGCTCGATGTGCTGCTGCACAATCTGCTGCCCATCCTGCTCGGCGCGTTCGTCGGCTCGTGTGTTTCCATCGGCAGCGTGCTGCTGTTCTGTCATCTGTTCGGACTGAGCGACTCGACCACGCGCTCGCTCATCCCGAAATCGGTCACGACCCCGATCGGCGTCGCGCTTGCGGATATGATGGGCGGCGTGACCTCGATCACCGCGATCGCCATTGTCATCACGGGCATTTTCGGCGCTATTCTGCTGCCGACGTTTCTCAAGTGCATCGGCGTGCGCAATCCGATGCAGATGGGACTGTCCATCGGCACGGCGGCGCATGCGGTCGGCACCTCGCGCGCGATCCAGCTCGGCGAGACCGAGGGCGCGATCAGCGGTCTTGCGATCGGCGTTGCCGGTCTGCTGACGGCGTTTATTGTTTCGGCGCTGTCGATGTTTATGTAAAATTGCCGCCGTCTGACGGCGGAGATGCCGGTGTTCACCGGCGGGAACAAGAGGGGACAGGACACCAGGTATGGTTTCCTGTCCCCTCTTGACTCCCCTTACCTTCCTTTGCGCTGACACATCGGAGATGTGCAGCGAAACGGGGGTTACGGGGGCTCGGTTCCGTGCGTCGGGCAAATTTTGGGACGCTTTCTGGCCCTGAGGTCAGCTTGCGTGATTTGCCGCGCATGACAGTGCGCGGCCAGACAGTGCAGGGCGTTTGTCTTGTGCTGCGAAAAGCTCCGCTTCGATCAAAATCGTGCTCTTGGAGCACCAGACGTCCCTGTGGGCCCCTCGCATTTAGACGCGCGACCGAAGGGAGTCGCGGCCTAAGGAAGATGAGGGGGAGTTAAGAGGGGGATAAGAAACCATTCGGTGTCTTATCCCCCTCTTGCCCCCGCCGCCGGGCGGCGGCATTTCCCCTCTGCTGAGGGAAAAGAGAGAAATTGCTTTTCCCTGTATCCTTTGATATAATGATATACAGAGGATAATCGCCGCTTTCCCGCGGCGCGACAAGGAGGATACATAAATGAGCATGAACGGCACGCTTCCGACCCCCGAGGACATCAAACGGGTCAAGGGACTCGGTTTCCTGCACGACAAAACCACGGCGGACTGCTTCAACGCTCGCGTCATCACGCGAAACGGCCGCCTTCAGCCGGACGAGATCCGCGCGATCGTAGACGCGGCGGAAAAATTCGGCAGCGGCGAGATCGCCATGACCACCCGCCTGACCATCGAGGTGCAGCGCATCCCGTTCGCCAATATCGAGCCGTTCTGCGCCTTCCTCGCGGAGCACGGTCTTGAGACCGGCGGCACCGGCCCGAAGGTCCGCCCCGTCGTCGCCTGCAAGGGCACGACCTGCCAGTACGGTCTGATCGACACGGTCGCGTTCTCGCGTACCATCCACGAGCGCTTCTACAAGGGCTGGCACGACGTCAGGCTGCCGCACAAGTTCAAGATCGCCGTCGGCGGCTGCCCGAACAACTGCGTCAAGCCCGATCTGAACGACCTCGGCGTCATCGGCCAGCGCGTGCCGTCGCACGACCTCTCCAAATGCCGCGGCTGCAAGGTCTGCCAGATCGAAAAGGCCTGCCCCATCGGCGCAAGCCGTCTGGGCGAGAGCAGACTCGACTGGAACGAGGAGATGTGCAACCACTGCGGACGCTGTGTCGGCAAGTGCCCGTTCGGCGTTGTCGGCGAGGAAAAGCGCGGCTACGCGGTCTATATCGGCGGCCGCTGGGGCAAGCGCACCGCACAGGGCCGTATGCTCGCGCACGTATTCACGAGCGAGGAGGAAGTGCTCGAGGTCATCGAGCGTGCCCTCACCCTGTTCCGCGACGAGGGCAACGCCGGTGAGCGTTTCTCGGATACAGTAAGCCGCCTCGGCTTCGAGAACGTCCAGAACCGTCTGCTCGGCAGATAAAACTACATAAATATGCAGCAAAACGGCACGCCAAAAGCGTGCCGTTTTCGTTTATCGATAAAGTCCATTTTCACGATACTGCTGCTGCCGCGCGGCAGCGCGCATTAAAATGCGTTTGCAGAGCAAACGAAAAAAACCGAGGACATGCGCCTCGGTTTTTTTACACTAAGAGGGAGAAAGCTTCCGCATGGGAACTTTCGGACGTCCGTGTTCTGCGAAGTCAGAACACAAGATTGTCGGAAAAACGAAGTTTTTCGACAGTCTTTAGCAGCTGCCCTTTTCCGAGCAGAACTCTACCTTTTTCCCTTCAAGGATCATATTCGTCGTGCGAACGGCGCACATCTTGCCGCACATCGAGCAGGTATGACGCTCGGTCGGCGGAACCTGTTCATAAAAGCGCTGCGCTTTTTCCGGGTCGAGCGCAAGCGCAAACTGCGCCGGCCAGTCCAGCTTGTGACGTGCCTCCGCCATCGCGTTGTCACGGTCGCGCGCGCCCGGCAGACCGAGGGCGATATCCGCCGCATGTGCTGCGATCTTGCTCGCGACGATGCCTTCGCGGACGTCATTCTCGTCCGGCAGGCGCAGGTGCTCGGCCGGAGTGACGTAGCACAGGAAGTTCGCGCCTGCCTGCGCCGCGATCGCACCGCCGATGGCCGAGGTGATATGGTCATAGCCGGGGGCGATGTCGGTGACGAGCGGCCCGAGCACGTAGAACGGCGCGCCGTGGCAGATGCGCTTTTCCATCTGCATATTCGCCGCGATCTCATTCATCGCCATATGGCCGGGGCCCTCGATCATGACCTGAACGTCCTTGTCCCACGCACGCTTCGCAAGGTTTCCGAGCTCGATCAGCTCACTGATCTGACCGGCGTCGGACGCATCGTCGATGCAGCCGGGACGGAGCGCGTCACCGAGCGAGATCGTGACGTCATAACGGCGCAGGATGTCGAGAACGTCGTCGTAATACTCGAAAAACGGGTTTTCATTGCCCGTCATCTGCATCCACGCGAACAGCAGCGAGCCGCCGCGCGAGACGATGTTCATTTTGCGTCCCTCACGCATGAAGGCCTCGACCGCACGTCGGTTTATGCCTGCGTGAATGGTCATGAAGTCCACGCCCTCCTGCGCGTGCGCCTCAACGACGCGGAGGAAGTCCTTCGCGGTGATCTCGAGCAGATCTTTTTCGAGATAGCCGATCGCGTCGTACATCGGCACGGTGCCGATCATGGCAGGCGACATATCGATGAGCTGTTTGCGGAACGTGTTGGTCTTGCCGTAGTTGGACAGGTCCATAATCGATTCCGCGCCCATGTCGATGGCCATGCGCACCTTGCGCAGCTCCATCTCATAGTCTTTGCAGTCGCCCGAAATGCCGAGATTGACGTTGATCTTGACGCGGGTGCCGTCGCCGACCGCTTCCGCGGACAGGCTTTTGTGGTTGATGTTCGCCGGAATCGCAATCGTACCCTTTGCGACTCGTTCCATGATGAACTCGACCGGGCGGTTCTCCTTGCGGGCGACCGTCTCGATCTCCGGCGTGACGATGCCGCGCTTCGCGGCATCCATCTGCGTTGCATAATTTCTCATGGTTACTGATGCTCCTTGAAGTGAAATTTATTGCTTCCGGAGCACGGCGTTTTCCGACGCATCGAGGCATGCGGTGCGCTCTGTCCTGATGCGTCCGCCGCACTTCGGCGGCAGGCCTTTAGCTTCCAAGGGGGACGCTGTCCCCCTTGGATACGCCCCCGGTTCCGGGGAAACCGGGGGCGATAACCCCCTCGCCCCTGCACGGCAGGAGCGGCCGCGCCGCCGCGGCGCGGGCAGCGGTATCAAAGTCCGGCAGAGCTGGACTTTGATAGGGAATTTTATGCGGCACACTGCTGTGCGCCTGTTCTGCCTGTTTCGCCGCAGGCGAAATGCGGCAGAAATGTGTTATACGTATAAGTAGTCGGCCATTACGGGCTGGAGACCGTGCTCGCAGATTGCGTTATAGACCTCGTCGACCGAGCGGCCGTCCGAAATCTCGAACTGCTCGTCACCCTTGTCCTCGCCCGAATGGCCGCCAATGCCGACATCGACACCTGCGGAAATCTTGGTCGCGGCGATGCCGATGATGTTGTCGCGGAAACCCGCGCGCTCGCGCGTCGAAATCGTGATGGAGGCGTAGGGCATGAAGATGCGGTACGCGCAGACGACCTGAAGCAGCTGCGGCTCGTGGACGTCCTTCGGGTTGATTTTGTCGTTATTGATGATCGGGCGCAGACGCGGACAGGAGAACGCGATCTCCGCGTGCGGGTACTTGCGCTGAAGCAGGTAGGCGTGCATTCCGGTCGCGAAGGCATCCTTGCGGAAGTCGGACAGACCGAGCAGCGCCGCGAAGCCGACGCCGCGCATGCCGCCCATGATGGCGCGCTCCTGCGCGTTCAGACGGTACGGGAAAATGCGCTTGTGGCCGCCGAGATGCAGGGTTTTGTACTTCTGGTCGTCATAGGTCTCCTGGAATACGGTGACGTAGTCCACGCCGCATTCATGCAGATAAGCGTACTCGTCCACGTTCAGCGGGTAGATCTCGATGCCGATGACGCGGAAATACTTGCGCGCCAGCTTGACCGCCTCGCCGATGTAGGACACCGGCGACATGGCGCGGCTCTCGCCGGTCAGCATCAGAATCTCCTGCAGGCCGGTCTCCGCGATGGCCTTGAGCTCCTGCTCGATCTCGTCCATGTCGAGTTTAGCGCGGCGGATCTTGTTATGGCAGTTGAAGCCGCAGTAAATGCAGTAGTTTTCGCAGTAATTTGCGATGTAGAGCGGCGTGAACATCTGCACCGAGTTTCCGAAATGCTTGCGCGTTTCCATCTGCGCACGCTGCGCCATCTGCTCGAGAAACGGCAGGGCCGCAGGCGACAGCAGCGCCGCGAAATCCTCGGGCGAGAGGACGTCCTTGCGGAGCGCCCGCAGAACGTCAGCCGCGGTATAGGCATCCGCGTCGTAGGCGTTCATGCGCGAGATGACCTCATCCTGAATTTCCGAGCCGATGTTGTCCATGCCCGGCTGATAGGCCATGTGGTCGGTTTCTGCGGTGATATATTTTGCGGAGATGATCTCCGTTTTTTCGTTTTCCATGACAAATACCCTTCTATTCTTCGCACAAAGTGCGCATTTGATTGAAAATTGCAGCGCAATTTTCATAAAAACGCGGGGCGTGTACCTGCGTTTTTATACAAGGAAGAAAATTTGTGTGCCGTGCAGCGACGCGCAAATTTTCTTGTTGGATATGTCCGGGCATCGCCCGGCATATCCTTCTTCGATTGAAAGCGTGGTTTCAATCGAGGATTTCAGTCCTGTAAAAATCCGGTCAGCGGAGACGAAGCGGACGCGGTTTCGCGTACACGGCCCAGACCGGCAAGGTAGGCCGCGCGGCCTGCCTCGATGGCCTTCTTGAACGCCTCAGCCATTGCCGGGATGTCGCCCGCGGTCGCGATGGCGGTGTTCGCCATGATGGCCGCCGCGCCCATCTCCATCGCCTCGCACGCCTGCGACGGACGGCCGATGCCGGCGTCAACGATGATCGGAAGATCGATCTCGTCGATGAGGATCTTGATGAAATCGCGCGTTGCGAGACCCTTGTTCGTGCCGATCGGAGCCGCGAGCGGCATGATGCAGGCCGCGCCCGCATTCACGAGATCGCGCGCCGCGTACAGATCGGGATACATATACGGCATGACGACAAAGCCCTCCTTCGCGAGGATCTCGGTCGCGCGGATGGTCTCCTGATTGTCCGGGAGCAGGTACTTGCTGTCGCGCATGATCTCGATCTTCACGAAATCGCCGCAGCCGCACTCGCGCGACAGACGGGCAATACGGACGGCCTCGTCCGCGGTGCGTGCGCCCGAGGTGTTCGGCAGCAGGGTCACGCCCTCAGGGATGTAGTCGAGGATGTTCGCCGTGCCGCCCTGATTGGCGCGGCGCAGCGCGAGCGTGATGATCTCCGCACCGGCGTTCTGCACCGCAGCGTTGATGAGGTCGAGCGAATATTTGCCCGAACCGAGGATGAAACGGCTGGTGAACTCGTGTCCGCCGAGAATAAGCTTGTCTGTCATAGTAAAAATCTCCTTTGTATCTTGACCCGGTGGGGGTAAGCGTGTAAACTATGCTTAAGGCAGCACCGCACAATTAAAGCCGCGGCGCTTTGCGGAAATTTAGTGTCCTGACTTTGTTGCGATTTCACGGTAATACATCAAGTATTACCGCAAAACCGCGCCTCGTCAGTACGCAAAATTTGCTCGCAAATCGCTCTTGTTCAATTATCCGGTATTGCCTTATAAAAAACGGGGTGAAAAAATGAAAAAGTTTCTCGAAGAATTCAAGGCCTTCGCGCTGCGCGGCAACGTGATGGACATGGCGATCGGTGTTATCATCGGCGGTGCGTTCACGACCATTGTGACTTCGCTGACCGAAAACCTCATCAACCCGATTCTCGGTCTCGCCGGCGGCACGGATCTGAGCGGTTTTGTGCTCAGTCTCGGCGGCATCGAGCTCCGCTACGGCGCATTTCTGACCTCGGTCATCAACTTCCTCATCATGGCGCTCGTGCTGTTCTGTCTGCTCAAGGCGGTCAACAAGCTGCTCTCCATCGGAAAAAAGCCCGAAGCGCCCGCCGCACCGACCACGAAAAAGTGCCCGTTCTGCTGCTCCGAAATCCCGATCGCAGCCGTCAAGTGCGCACACTGCGCCTCCGACCTGCCGAAGGACGAAACATAAAATCTTACTTACTCGACCGCCCTTCGGGGCGGTTTTTTCTATGCTTCCGTCTCGCCGATGAGCAGGCGCAGCACCATCGTGCCCTCGTGCGCCGAGCAGACCGCAACGCGCGGCGCCATCAGTCCGAGGCCGTCCGCCACGTCGCTCTTTCCGTCGCCGCACAGGTACAAATGGCCGAAGCGCTTTTCCGTGCGGATGAGGTTCGCGGAGCCGTAGCCTGCCATGCCGCTGCCCGAAACGAGCGGCTTGTCCGGCAGCTGCGTAAGAACGTTTTCGATCAGCATCGCCTTCTGGTCCGGCTTATCGAACGCTTCAACGATGACGTCGCACTCAGAAAACAGCCGCTTCACGTTCGCCGGGATCACGCGCTCAGTGTAGGTCTCGTAGTTCAGATACGGATTGATGGCCTCGAGCTGCTCGACGAGCGCAAGCGTTTTCGGCACGCCAAGATCCTTCATCGTGTAGTGCTGTCGGTTGAGGTTGGTGATGTCCACGACGTCGAAATCCACAAGGATCATATGTCCGATGCCGAGACGCGCGAGGAACACGGCGAGATTGGAACCGAGTCCGCCGAGTCCTGCGATACCGACGGTCGCGCCGTCGAGTTTTTTCTGTATCTCCGCGCCGTGTCTCTCCACGAGCGCGTCATGCAGCTGCTGCTGAGTCAAAATCATGTTTTATCTCCTGTTTCGTGCGCGAAAATAGGTGTTTTTGCTTTCGGCCGTATCAGCCGCCGCCCACGAAGCACACGACCTCGAGATGGTCTGCATCGGTCAGCTTTTCCTCCGCGAAGGCCGCCCGCGGTACGATGCTGCCGTTTTTCTCGACGGCAACGCGCTGCGGGTCGTGTCCCAGCTCGCGCAGCAGACCCAGCACCGTGCCGTCCTGCGGAAGCGAGCGCTCTTCTCCGTTTACCTTCATGATGATCCTTCCTTTCCATGGCGCTGCATATGTTTTTGCAGCAAAAAATGCCCCGGTCTACCATTGCGGTAAAACCGGGGCATTGAATTTCGATTGATGCGACAGCTTCCCTACGATGGTGCTAACCAACAGGTTCAAAAGGTTAGGCTCTCGCCCTCTCAGCCGCTCATCACGGCACCCTTGCTTGCACGTTCAGTATAGGACGCGCGGCGCGATTTGTCAAGAAAAATTTATCACATTTCCTTTGTCCATGCTCTCCGCAGACGCGCGGCCGCCTCGTCGATCTGCTCTCCTGTCATGCCGGCATAGCCGAGCACGAGCGTTGCGCGCGGCGGGCGCACAGGCGGCATATAGTATGCAGAAAGCGCATAAACGCGCACACCCGCGGTCTTCGCGCGCTCGACAAGTTCGCGTTCCAGCATACCGTTGCGCATATGGAGCAGCAGGTGCAGACCGGCCTCGGAGCGCGAGATCTCGTGCGGCAGCTCGGTAAATTCGCGGTCGATCGCCGCCATCAGCGCGTCGCGCCGCGCCTGATAGACCTTGCGGCTGCGGCTGATGTGGCGCTCGAAGCCGCCGGAGTGCATGAACGCCGCAAGCGTAAACTGATCGAAGCTCGAGACCGTCGCGGCGTACAGCGAAAAACGCTCGCGGTAGCGCGCCATGAGCGCATCCGGCAGCACGAGATAGCCGATGCGCAGGCCCGGCGCAAGGCTTTTCGAGAAGGTGTTGACGTAAATGACGCGGCCCTCGCGGTCGAGCTCGCGCAGCGCCGGGATCGGGCGCGAGGCATAGCGGAATTCGCTGTCGTAGTCGTCCTCAATGATGTAGCGTCCGGGCTTCCCCGCCGCCCAGCGCAGCAGCTCGAGACGGCGCGCGACCGGCATGACCGTGCCGAGCGGAAAATGATGGGAGGGCGTGAGATAGACGACCGAGGCGTCGCTTTCAGCGAGCACATCGGCGCGCAGGCCGCTCTTGTCGAGCGGGATCGGCCGCAGAGCGGCGCTGTTCTGCGTGACGATCTGCGCGAGCTTGCGGTAGCCCGGGTTCTCGACCGCATACACATGCCCGTGACCGAGCAGCTGAATGAGCAGGCCGATCAGATATTCCAGACCCGCGCCCACGACGATATTCTCCGGCGAGACCGCGATGCCGCGGAAATCATGCAGATAGTGCGCAATCTCCTGCCGCAGCTGAAGCACGCCGCGCGGATCGGTCGCCTCGAGCAGGCGCGCGGAATATTCGCTCAGCACGCGCCGCGAGAGATGCGCCCAGGTCGAGAACGGAAAGCAGCCGTTATCTACGATATTCGTCTTGAAATCGTAATCATACCGCTCGTTTCTCGGATATTTTCCCACGGTTCTGTGCACAGTTTCCGTATGAACGGACGGCGGCGGCGCGATCTGCTCCTGCACGAAATAGCCGCGTCTCGGCGCGGAAACGATGTAGCCCTCTGCGGCAAGCTGACCGTAGGCGGTCTCGACCGTGATCTGGCTGATGCGCAGGTTCGCCGCGAGCTGACGCTTGCTCGGCAGGCGCGTGCCGCCGGCGAGCGCTCCCGACATGATGTCCGCCCGTACCGCGCGGTAAAGCTGCTCGTAAAGCGGCACGCCGCTCTGCGCGTCCAGATGATATGTCAGCATGCTTTTTCCCCCTCTTTTCCTCCCCGGAGAACACAAAAACCCCTTTTCTCCGGCATTACTGTTCCCATGATACCAGAGAAAAGGGGCATTGTCAAATCAGCGCAAACGATCTCAGAATGAACAGCGTCAGCGTCAGCGTGACCGCGCTCAGCACGGTCGTCAGCACGATGATCGAGGACGAAAGCACATGGTCGCCGCCCATATTCTTCGCCATGACATACCCGGAAACCGTGCTCGGCGCGCCGCACAGGATAACGATGGCGACGAGCGCCTGCTCGCGGAAGCCCATGTGCACCGCGATCGGCAGGAAGATGACCGGCAGCAGGATGAGCTTGATGAAGGCGGCGGCGCAGGTCGGGCCGAGCTTTTTGATGGCCTTCGCGCCCTCGAACCCCGCGCCGATGCTCAACAGCGCCATCGGCGTCGCGCAGCCGCCGAGCATGCTCAGGAACTTGTCCGCCATCGGCGGAAAGTCGATCGACAGCAGCGAAAACGGCAGACCGGCGAGAATGCCGAGGATGATCGGGTTGGTGATGATGCCGCGCAGCGTGCGCCTGACAACGCCGTGATGGTCCGCCGTGCGCGCGTCCGGCGCAGTCACGGTCAGCACGAGCACCGAGAAGATGTTGTAGAGCGGCACGCTCGCCACGATCATCAGCGGCACAAGACCGGCATCTCCGTACAGATTCTGCACAAATGCAACGCCGAGGATGGCCTGCGAGCCGCGGAACGCGCCCTGTGTGAACGCGCCGACCATGCTCTTGTCGCGCAGAAAGAGCGCCGCGCCGGCCCAGATGGCGAAAAAGTAGAGCGCCGTTACGCCGGCACAGAAAAAGAAGAACTTCGGGTCGAACTGCTCGGTGATGCGCCCGGCGGCGATATCGCGGAACAGCAGGATGGGCAGCAGCACCTTGAACGACAGCTTGTCGATCTCCGCGAGCGTCTGTTTGCTGAAAAAGTTCCGGCCGCGCAGCAGCCGTCCGAGCAAGATGATCGCAAAGATCGGCACGGTCGCGTTCAGACAAAATATTAGATTATCCATTGTTTTCTCCTTCGGCAGCGGCTTCCTCACGGAGGAAGAAGTCCTGCAGTTTTTCAAGGCTCTGCGCCAGAACAGTGCTCTGCTCAGGCGAAAGCGTGTCCAGAATGGACGAGATCATGCGTTCGTGGAACGCGCGGTGATACTCGTAGACCGCCCGTCCGCGCGGGGTCAGCGTGACCTGCACGACGCGCCGGTCGCTGCGGCTGCGCGCGCGGCGCACAAGCCCCTTCCCCTCCAGCTTGTCACAGGCGACGGTCATCGTGGCGAGGGTAACGCCGAGCATATGCGCGATCTCGCTCATGCGCGCCGGCTCAGACAGACCGATCTTCTCGATGATGTGGATCTCCGTGATGGAGATCGCGCTCCCGAGTCCGGTCGTCATCGCACGCTCTTCAATTTTATTGATGCGCCCGAAGGCATCGACCAGAAAATCGTTGATCTGCTGTGCATCCGCCATTTTGCCGCCGCCCTTCATAGTTTTATATAAGGCAACACCGCACAATTAAAGCTGCGGCGCTTTGCGGAAATTTAGTGTCCTGACTTTGTTGCGATTTCACGGTAATACATCAAGTATTACCGCAAAACCGCGCCTCGTCAGTACGCAAAATTTACTCACAAATCGCTCTTGTTCAATTATGCGGTATTACCATAAGACTGTCGAAAAACTGTGTTTTTCCGGCAGTCCGTGTTCCGACTCCGCAGAAGTCAAGTCGTCCGAACGCATGAAAATCAAGGCGCCTTTCCCCGTTTTCCATACGTTTGCGCAGCAAGCGCTTTTGATTTTGCTGTCGCGCGACAGCATCGGCATCGCAAAGACAGACCGACATTTTATATGTCTAAATGTTAGCATATCTAAGTAAAAAATGCAACCATATTCGCGTTATCCGGCCAGTAAAATCGCAAGAAACACGCGCAGCAGCGCACTCAGCGCCGCTGAAGCGAGACACAGCGCAAACGGCGCGCGGCTTTTCGCCCACGGTGCGGCATTCTGCGTGCATTCCCACACGAGCGTGCAGGCGGCGAGCAGCGCCGACACGCTGATGACCGCCGGAAGCGCCTCCGCCGCAAGGACGGCCGCCCCCTCCCCCTGCGCGACCGCGACCGCGAGCGACAGCGCGAGCACAAAGCCCCGCGCGGCTGCGATGCCGGACAGCCAGAGCGCCGCAGGACGGAACAGCGCCGCCGCAGGCGGCAGCACGAGCCACAGCACCGCGCAGAGCACGCTCTTTCCGGCCTGTCCGGGCAGCTCGCGCAGCAACGCGGTCAGCTCGAGCGCGCAGTCTCCCTCCGCCGCATGCAGGCCGGTCAGGCCGCCTGCCGCCGCGCCGCACAGAAACATCGAGCACAGGAACACAAACGACGGCGTGCGCGCGAGGGCATCAAAAAAACCGGGAATATGCCTTTTGTTCATACGTCTCCCCCTTTCGGAAGCCATAGAACAGCATATTCCCGGTCTCGTTCTGTTAGAACGCTGCGGCTCAGCCCTCTTCGTTCAGCATCTCGCACATCGTGTCAACGATGTCGCGTGCGGGCTTGCACAGGAACGGACGCGCGAGCTTGCTCGCCTCGTAGGACGCGCTCAGTCTGCCGTCTTCATCTCGATGCAGAACAGCGGCCATCAGCTCGGTCGCGGCAACGATGCGCTCGCTGAGGTATGCCAGATCGACCTTGTCGCTGTCGCACACGGATACGACAACCCTTTTCTGCGAGCTGCTCGAGATCTTCGCGAGCTCGGTCGGCATTTCGCGTCGGGATGCGGTGACGAGCACGATCTCGCTCTTGATGACAGCGGAAAGCTCATCTTCGCAGACCGTTACGTCATAGCCCTCTGCGGCCTGAAGGGACGCCTCATTTTTTGCAGACAGAAACAGAAAGCGCGTCGGAATGATGTTCTTTTCCAGAATTGCACGGACGAGCGCGGTCAGATATTCACCTTCGCCGAGCACGGATACCAGAACATTCTGCGGCATAATATCATCTCCTTATCGAGAGTATTTTAAATACAAAAGACATTATAAGCACCGCCGACGCTTTTCGCAACGGATTTTACACATTCTTTTTGTAAATCGTTATTTTGCCTCTTCCGCACAAATTTTATCCATTGCTTTTAGATAAATTGCACACTCGAGACGCTTGCGCTCCATCTCGCAGCCGAGGTCATAGGAGTCGTTCATATCGTGGTTCATGTTGTAGTTCGCCGCGGAGCAGCCGCCGGAGCAGTAGAACTTCGCCCAGCACTTCTGGCACTTCGGACGGGAATAGATGTTCATGCCTGCGAATTTCTGCGCGATGTCCATGTCAAAGGACTGATCGAGCACGCTGCCCTGTCTGAACTCCTCCTTGCCGACGAACTGGTGGCAGGGATAAATGTCGCCGTCCGGCGTGACCGCAACGTACTCGTAACCGGCGCCGCAGCCGCGCAGACGCTTGACCACGCACGGGCCCTGATCGAGGTCGACCATGAAGTGGAAGAAGGTAAACGGCTTGCCTTCCTTTTTGCGCTCGAGCATGATGTCGGTCAGGCGGTCGTACTCTGCCTCGATCTTCGGCAGGTCGTCCTCGGTGAGGTCGTAGCCGCAGCCCGGATCAGCCGTTACCGGCTCGACGGACAGGCGGTCGAAGCCCGCGTCCGCAATGCTCAGCACGTCGTTGGCGAAATCCAGATTATGCGAGGTAAACGTGCCGCGTGCATAGTAGTCGAGGTTCGGGTCGCGCTCATCGACGAGCGCCTTGAACTTCGGAACGATGGTGTCATAGCTGCCGGTGCCTGCGACGGTCTTGCGGAACTCATCGTTGACCTCGCGGCGGCCGTCGAGCGACAGAACGCAGTTGTCCATGTTCTCGTTGATGTACCTGCGCTTGTCCTCGTCGAGCAGCAGGCCGTTGGTGGTGATGGTGAAGCGGAACTTCTTGCCGTGCTGCTCCTCGATGGAGCGCGCGTAATCGACCGTCTGGGTAACGGTGTCCCACGCCATGAGCGGCTCGCCGCCAAAGAAGTCCACCTCGATGTTGCGGCGCTTGCCCGAACGCGCGATAACGAAGTCGATCGCCTTCTTCGCGACCTCAGGCGGCATGATCTTGCGGCCCTGACCGAAGTCGCCGGTGGACGCAAAGCAGTATTTGCAGCGCAGATTGCAGTCGTGCGCGACGTGCAAGCAGAGCGCCTTGACCGGTGCGCCGACCGGAATATAGCGGCTGACGTCAATGTAGTCGTCCTCCGCGAAAAGCTGGCCTGCCTTTTTCAGCTCGTACAGCTCGCCGTATGCCTCGCGCACATCGTCCGCCGCATACTGCGGCAGCGCCTCGACAACGCTCTCCGGGCATTTCTCGGTCATGTTCTCGTCGATCAGACCGGAAACCGCATAGCTGATATCGTCGAGCAGATGGACTGCGCCGGAGTTGACGTCCAGGACAAAGTTCAGACCTTTTTTCTGGTAACGATGGATCATTTCTTGTTATTTCCTCCGATATACATAGCAAGGCGCGCCCAAGGCGCGCCCATGCTCATTTGAAATCTGCGATTACTTAGCGTGCTCGCACTTCTGGTTTGCCACGGTGCAAGAAGTCTTGCATGCGGACTGGCAGGAAGTCTGGCACTCGCCGCAGCCGCCGTGTGCTGCGGTCTGCTTCAGGGTTGCAGAGGTCAGGGTAGATACGTGCTTCATGGATGTTTCCCTCCTACTTTTTCAGATGACTGTGTTTGTTTTTTGTACGCATATAGATGCCGACAGCAGTGCCGAGCACCGAAGCCGCGACTGCACAGAGCAGACTGACGGCTGTGCGACCGAATCGGACGGGCTGCGACAGCGCGAGCGCGCAGACAGCCAGCAAAATCAGAAAAACCACCGGGCCGCCTGCGACTGCGATGGCGAGCCTGCCGTCGGGCAGACGCCGCGCCGCGAGAAACGAGGCGAGCATGCATCCGGCCACCAGACAGGCGAGCGATATCGTGGGGATCAGTTCCTCCCCGAGCGTCCCCTGATGGACCAGAACGGCGCACACCAGCATCAGAACGAGCGTGGCGAGCAGTCCGGCTGTCGCGCCGAAAAGAACCGGCCGAACCGGCGACGCGCCTTCATTGGTTTTCCTCATATGTCCCATCCTCCCGCCGAATATGGATATGGAAACCTATTCAGCAAGATACTCTTTTATGCCGCAGAGAAGCGCTTACTTCTTTGCGTCCTTTGCTTCCTTCGGAGCCTCAACGGTCTCGGTAGCCGGAGCTTCCTTGCCGCGGATCGCCCAGCGGTAGATCTTGAGCTTGGTGCGGTCGCTCGAGGACTCGATGACCAGCGTGTCGTCCTTGATGCTGACAACGCGGCCGATAAAGCCGCCGATAGTCGAGATCTCGTCGCCAACCGAAATGGAGTTGCGCATCTCGCGCTCCTGCTTGTCGCGCTTGCGCTGCGGACGGATCAGTACGAAATAGAAAACGACGATCAGTACGACCAGCGGAAGAAACTGTGCCAGGAGCGTACCGTAGTCGCCTGCTGCGGGCATTTTATCCAGTGCCATGAACATTGCAATTACACCTCCCTGTGTAATGTTATATAGATACTTCTATCATTATATCGGATAAAGCCGCAAAACACAAGAGTTTTTTGCACCGGGTACAAATTTATGCTATAATAAACGCAGATTTCATGCCGCTCATACAAAACAGCGCGGCCCGAAAGGACGTTTTTACCATGGAAACCGAAGTAAAGCTGACAAAGCTCGCCTCGTGCGCAGGCTGCGGCGCGAAGGTCGGCGCCGGCACGCTCGCGCGGCTGCTCGACGGCTTCAGGACGCATACCGACCCCCGCCTCATCGTCGGCTACGACAAGAGCGACGATGCGAGCGTTTATGTACTCGACGAAAATACCGCGCTCGTGCAGACGACCGACTTTTTCCCGCCCATCGTGGACGATCCGTTCCTTTTCGGCCAGATCGCGGCGGCGAACGCGCTGAGCGACGTATACGCCATGGGCGGCGAGCCGAAGCTCGCGCTTAATATCATGTGTCTCGCGCCCGGCATGGCGAAGGAGACCGTGCAGGATATTCTGCGCGGCGGCTACGACAAGGCCTATGAGGCCGGCGCGATCATCACGGGCGGCCACACCATTCAGGGCGCGGAGCCGCTCTACGGTCTCGCCGTGTCCGGCTTCGTGCATCCCAAAAAGGTGCTCACGAACAGCGGCGCGCAGCCGGGTGATGTGCTCCTGCTGACCAAGCCGCTCGGCGTCGGCATCATCACGACCGCCGCGAAGGCCGGTCTTGCCGAAAAGGCGCTGACCGAACGTATCTACCGCCAGATGGCTGCGCTCAACAGAGCCGCGCGCGACGTGATGGTAAAGTATCCGGTGCACAGCTGCACGGATGTGACCGGCTTCGCGCTGCTCGGCCACTCGTTCGAGATGTCGCAGGGCAGCGGCGTCACGGTGCATATTCAGACGGAAAACGTGCCGTTCCACAAGGAAGCGTGGGCGTTCGCCGACATGGGGCTTGTCCCGTCCGGCGCATACCGCAACCGGGATTACGCCGAAGCCGGCGTCAGGCTGACGCGCGAGATCGCGCGGCCGATGCAGGATATTCTGTATGACCCGCAGACGAGCGGCGGCCTGCTGATCGCGCTGCCGGAGAAGGATGCTGCGCAGTGCCTTGATGAGCTGCGGCAGAGTGTGCCGCAGGCGGCGGCGGTCGGATATGTTACTGAAAAAATGGATGCTGCCATTTATCTGGAATAACTAACGCCGCCTTCGGCGGCGGGGATTGCCGGTGTTCACCGGCGGGAATGCCGCCGTCTGGCGGCGGAGAAACGCCGTGCCCACGGCGGAGGGCAAAAGGGGACAGGACACCAAACATGGTTTCCTGTCCCCTCTTGACTCCCCTGACCTTCCTTTGCGCTGACACATCGGAGATGTGCAGCGAAACGGGGGGTACGGGGGCTCGGTTCCGGGCGTCTTTCAGCTTATATGCAGCTAAGCTGCCCTGAATTTCCCTTACGTGATCCGCCGCGCATAACAGTGCGCGGCCATCCGGTGCAGGGCGACGGCAGAACGCTGCGAAAAGCTCCGCTTCAATCAAGCGTTGACCCTTGGAGCACCAGACGTCACTGTGGACCCCTCGCATTTAGACGCGCGACCGAAGGGAGTCGCGTCCAAAGGAAAGGTTGGGGAGTCAAGAGGGGCAGGGAAACCTTGGTGTCCCTGCCCCTCTTGCCCCCGCCGCCGGGCGGCGGCAATGCACACGCCATGTCATGGCGAACATCCCCGTCCCGGGAGGGCCTTCCTCGCCTCCAGTGGCAGGCCGCTGTATCGGCGGAAGGTCTGCCCTCTGCTGACAGGAAAATTTTTATTCCTTTCCGCCGCGGAGAATGAAAATCCCGTGTTCCAGCGGCTCCAGCACCGCTTCCATGTTTTCGCACGCCCCCTTCGGACTGCCGGGCAGATTGACGATCAGACTCTTCCCCCGGATGCCGGCCGCCGCGCGCGACAGGCACGCCTTCGGCGTGATCCGCATGGACGCCGCCCTCATTGCCTCGGGAATACCCGGCGCGAGTCTGCCGCACACGGCGATCGTTGCCTCGGGCGTAACGTCGCGCTCGGCAAAGCCTGTGCCGCCTGTCGTGACGATCAGCGCGATGTTTTCCTCGTCGGCGGCGCGGATGAGCTCCTTTTCGATGCACCCGCGCTCATCGGGCACGAGCACGATCTCCCCCACCGTGTAGCCTGCGCGCTCGAGCAGCGCCTTGACCGCAGGGCCGCCTGCATCCTCCCGCTCGCCGCGGTACGAACGGTCGCTGACCGTGATGACCTTTGCTGTGATCACCGCACTCACCTCCCGAAGCCGCAGTGCGGATAGGTACAGCTTTCGCAGCCGAGACACAGTCCGCCCTCGCCGAATGCGACGAAATCGCGCTTTTCAAGCCGCACATCCGCTGCAATGCGCGGCAGGACCAGATCGAAGATCGTTGCTTTCGCGTACATTACGCAGCCGGGCAGTCCCATGACCGGACGGCCGTCGCCGTAATAGCCGAGCAGGAACATCGCGCCCGGCAGCACCGGCGCGCCGTAGGTCACGATGTCCGCGCCGCTCGCCTTGATCGCGCCCGGCGTCGAGTCGTCCGGATCGACGCTCATGCCGCCCGTGCACAGGACCATGTCCACCGGTCTGCGCTTCATCTGCTCGATGGCTGTGAGGACGTTCTCCTGTCCGTCCTCGACCAGTATGTGCTCGGTCATTCGAATACCGAAGGCGGCGAGCTTGCGCTCGACGACCGGCGTGAAACTGTCCGGGATTCGTCCCTTTGCGACCTCGCTGCCGGTCGTGATGACCGCCGCCGTGCGCCTGACAAACGGGCGCACCGACAGCAGCGGCGCGCTGCCTGCCGCCTGCTCAGCCTGCCGCAGCTTTTCCTCTCGGATGATGAGCGGAATGACGCGCGTCCCGGCGAGCTTGTCGCCCGGATGCACCGTACCGCCGCCGCGCCGCGTCGCGATCATCAGCTCGTCGATGCTGTTGACCGCGAAAAGCCGGGCGCTGTCCACGAGGAACACGCCCTCGATCGCGCTCTTCAGCTCGATTTTTCCTTCTTTTGTCTCGCTCCATGTCATGTTTTCCCGGCCGCACAGCGCCGCGAGACGCTCTGCCGCGTCGTTTTCGTGCACCATGCCCGGCTCCATCTCCCAGACGAACAGGTTTTCCTTGCCCATGGAGAGCAGCACCGGGATGTCCTCCTCAGTCACAACATGGCCCTTGCGGAAGCGCGGTCCCTTGCTCACGCCGGGAATGATCTGTGTCATGTCATGACAGAGTACATGGCCGACCGCGTCCTCGGTTCTGATACGTTTCATATGCTTTCCACCTCGATCTGATCGCCCGGGCGAATGACGCCCTCATTCAGCACAACCGCAAAAATGCCGTCGGTCGGCATGACGCACATGCCGGTCATGCGGCGTATCTCGCAGTCATTGTGGCACTCCTTGCCGATCTGCGTGACCTCGAGCCGCACCTCGCCCGCGCGCAGCACGGTCCCGACCGGCAGCGTCCGCAGGGTTATCCCCTCGGTGAGGATATTTTCCGCAAAGTCGCCTGCGGCGAGCGTCAGTCCTTCTTTTCTCATCCGGTCCACACTCTCGTTTGCGAGCAGACTCACCTGCCGGTGCCAGTCGCCCGCATGCGCGTCGCCCACGATGCCGTGATGCGGCCGCAGCGATATTTCCGCGACCGGATGCTTTTTTGTACCTTTTTTCTCACTGATACAGACCGAAACGACCTGTGCCATAGCTGTTTTCCTCCTGTTTCTATCCGCCGATGCGGTTCATGCCGCGCAGGCTGTCGCTCGTGCGGCCGTCCGTGATGTGATGCTCCTTCGGCTTGCCGCCGATGCCCTCCGCGATGGCGCAGACGAGCGCTTCGCCGTGCTTTCCGCGCAGCGGGATTTCGCGCGCGGAGTGCAGACACGGCTTGAGCATTCCGTCCGGGGTGATGCGGATGCGGTCGCAGTCCGCGCAGAAGCGGTGACTGAGCGGCCGGATGAGACCGACCGTGCCCTTCCAGCCCTCCGGACGCCACAGCTCCGCAACGCCGTCCGACGGCACGCGCTGCACTTTCGGCAGCACTTCAAGTACCCGTTCGGCCGGGATAAAGCGTTTTCTGTCCCAGTCTGCGCACTCTCCGATGGGCATAAGCTCGATAAAGCGCACATCGAATGTGCCGTCCCGTGCAAGCTCCGCGAGCGCCGGTATCTCGTCATCGTTCACCCCGCCCATCAGCACCGCGTTCAGCTTGATGCGCGTAAAACCGGCGCTTCGCGCTGCATCCAGACCGGCAAGCGTGTCGGAGAGCGAGCCGATGCGCGTGATTTTTCGGTATTTTTCAGGGTCGAGCGTGTCAAGGCTGATGTTCAGCCGGTCAAGACCGGCGCTTTTCAAACGCTCTGCGTACTCGGCCAGCCGTGCCCCGTTCGTCGTCATCGCAAGCTCGCGGATACCCTCGATGGCGCGCAGACGGCGCACCAGCTCGTCGATGCCGCGCCGCACGAGCGGCTCGCCGCCGGTCAGCCGCACCTTGCGCACGCCGAGCGACACCGCCGCGCAGACGATCTCCTCGATCTCCTCGAACGACAGCACTGCCTCGTGCGGCAGCTTGGGGACGCCCTCCGCGCCCATGCAGTACACGCAGCGGCAGCTGCACAGATCGGTCACGGAAAGGCGCAGATATTTAATTTTTCTTCCATACTGATCTGTCATTTTATCCTCACTCCGTCAGCGGCATAACGTCCTCCGGCGCGATATGCAGGGTGATCGTGTCGCCTGTATGCAGTGCTTCCGCTTTTTCGCTCTCCATGCGCAGCAGCGCCCCTCCCGGCGTTTTCAGCATATACACGACGGAAAACGGGTTCGGAATGACGCGCTCGACCGTACAGGTAATCGGGTTTTCCGTGCCGCTGAGGGTGAAATAATGCGCCCGGATACCGGCATATGCCGTATTTTCGCGCAGCGGCAGCGCAGTTTTGAGCGAAACGCCCCAGTCCGCACAGTAAAGCGTGCCGCCGGCACCGGCCTCGGCGCGCGAGATATTCTTGCAGCCCGAGATGCGTGCCGCGCCCACGGTCAGCGGTGCGCGGAACAGCCCCGCGACCGTTGTCTTCGGGTCGGATTTGCCCTCGTTCAGCACGCAGACCGTGTCGCACAGGCGATAGATCTCGTCGCGGCTGTGCGATACGAACAGCACGCCGCCCGGGAACGAACGCAGCGTATCGGCGAGCTCAAGCTCAATTTTCCACTTGATGTGCTCATCGAGCGCGGAAAACGGCTCGTCGAGCAGCAGGATTTCGGGTTTTCCGACCAGAATGCGGGCGAGCGCAGCGCGCTGCTGCTGACCGCCCGAAAGGTTCGCCGGGAGGCGCTGCGCCAGCTCCTCCAGCCCGAGCGTGCGCAGGATGCGCTGTGCGGCGGCCTTCCGCTCTGCGCGCGTACCCTCGCGCGTTCCGGCGCAGACATTCTTCTCGACCGTCATGTGCGGGAACAGGGCGTACTGCTGAAACAGGTAGCCGACGCCGCGCTGCTGCGGCGGCAGGTCGATATGCCGCTCGCTGTCGAACAGCGTGCGGCCGTTCAGCACGATCCTGCCCCGGTCCGGGCGCACGATACCGGCGATGCAGCGCAGCGTCATGCTCTTGCCGCAGCCGGACGCGCCGAGCAGCGCCATGGTCTCGTTTTCCGCCTCGAACGCCACGCGCAGGTGGAACGAGCCGAGTTTTTTCTCGATGTCGACCGAAATACTCATGCCGCCGCCCCCTTTCCGCGCTTTTCCAGCAGATTGACCGCGAGCAGCACAACCGCCGAGATCACGAGGTTGACCGCGACCCAGAAAAACGCCTGCCGGTCGTCGTTCGTGCGCCAGAGCTGATAGACCGTCGTGGAGATCGTCGCGGTGCGGCCGGGCGTGTAGCCTGCGATCATGCTCGTCGCGCCGTATTCGCCGAGCGCACGCGCGAACGCGAGCACGGTACCTGCAAGGATGCCCTGACGGCAGCACGGCATACGCACGCGCCAGAACACCCACGCATTCGAGCGGCCGAGCGTGCGGCCTGCATCCGCCAGATTTTCGTCAAAACTCTCGAACGCGCCGCGCGCCGTGCGGTACATCAGCGGAAAGATCACGACCGCCGTCGCGAAGATGGCGGAATACCAGGTCATGGTCAGCTTGACGCCCCAGTGCGCGAGCACCCATGCGCCGACCGCGCGGCGCGGGCCGAGCACGCGCAGCAGCAGATAGCCTACGACCGTGGGCGGCAGCACGAGCGGCAGCGTGAACACCGCATCGAGCACGCCCTTGACTGCGCGCGGCAGCCGCGCGACGTAATACGCCGCCGCGATTCCGGCAAAAAAGATGATGACGGTCGAGATGAGCGCGATGCGAACCGAGTTGTAAAGAGGATACCAGTCCATGAATTTTCTCCCTGTTTGCAAAAAGAGGGCGAGAAATCTCGTCTCTCGCCCCTCTATTGTATCAAATTACGCGAGCGGCGTAAAGCCTACGCTTTCAAATACCCTGCCTGCGTCCTCGCCGGTCAGGTAGTCGAGAAATGCCTTTGCCTCGTCCGGGTGTGCGCTGTTCCTGAGGACAGCCGCCGGATAGATGACCTGACCGCACATATCCGCCGTCGCCTCGTCGACGCTCTCAAGACCTGCGGAATAGGCATCGGTCGCGTAGATGATGCCGCAGTCTACTGCGCCCTCGCTGACCTGCGTGGTGACTTCCTTGACGTTCGAGCCGTAGGTGAGCACGCCTGCGTCCGTGAGCGACTGCTCGTCCAGACCGTAGTGCGCGAAGATCTTCCGGGTGTACTGGCCGACCGGAACATCGCTGTTGCCGATGGCGAGGAATACCTCACCGGCCCCCAGCTGGTCAGCGAGCTTGTCAAAGGACTCGATGCCCTTCGGGTTGCCCTCCGGAACAGCGAGCACGACCTTGTTCTCGAGCAGGTCGATGCGCGTGCCGTCCAGCAGCTCGTCCAGACCGTCCGGGTTCTTGTCCGCATCGTCCTTGAGGCTGCCGTCGAGCGCGTTCATCTGCTTAGGTGCGGCGGAAATAAAAACGTCGCAGTCCGCGCCCTCCCTGATCTGGCTGAGCAGGTCGCCGGAGGAGGCGAAGTTGAAGGTCAGGGAAACATTCGGGTCGACCGTCTTGTAGTCCTCTGCGATCTGGTTCAGCGTCTCGGTCATGGAGGCCGCCGCGAACACGGTCAGCTCGGTCGTCTGCGCAGACTGGGTGTCCTGTGCACCGTCCGCCGTCTGAGAAGCCTGACCGCAGCCGAAAAGCGTGGTCAGCAGCAGTGAACACGTGGTCATTTTAGCGAATATGGTTTTTAATTTCACGTATTTGTCTCCTGTTCAACGAATTACATGAGTGAAATGTAATATTGCTTCGAGCACACCGCCGCCGACCGCGATGGCCTTGTCCGAGGCCGTCGTGCAGTTGTCCGGGATGCCGCGCGGGTCAACGTCGCCGCATTTCATGCCCTCGAACACGACCGCGCCCTCCTGCATCAGACCGCGCAGACAGCCGTCGATGCTGCACAGCATCGGCTTTCCGTCAACGACCGCCGCGACGTCGCCTTTTTTGACCTGCGCGCCGATTTCGAGCTTCGGCTCGAACACACCTGCCGCCGGGGCGCGCAGCACACGCTCCGCCGCATAACCTGCGATCACGCCGGGCACGCCCGTGTTGGGCAGCGGCGAGCCTTCATACAGCACGCGGCCGAGTGTGTGGCCGCGCATTGTCTCGACCGCCGCATGGCAGTCCGCGCCTGCCGTGAAGCCCGGCCCGACCGCCACAACGACCGGCGCGTCCGTGATGCGCGTGCCCAGATTTTTCTTTGCCAGAATCGCGTCCACAAGGGCGTCCGGCTTCAGTTCACGCACGCAGTCTGCCTGCGGGTCCGCGAGCACCGCGACCCGTCCGCTCTCCGCGAGCGTTTTCGCTTCAGCGGCGTCCTTCGCGAGCACCGCCTCCACGCCCTCGACCGTCGCGGAGCCGTGGCGGATGGCCTCGGAAAAGCACACCGTCCGCCGGATGGACGTCGGCTGCGGCAGGTCGGTCATGACGATTTTTATGCCCGAGCGAAAAAGCCGGAGTGCGATTCCTGTTGCAATATCGCCCGCGCCGCGGATAACGACCAGCATTTTCATCTCTCCTTTTCGTTGTTGTTTCATAAATATAACGTAATGATTATAGAAGATGCGCGACGAAATGTCAAGCCGTTCTGGACTTTTTCCGTGAATTGCGCTATGATAGGTGCAGTAGAATGCCGGGAGGAAATATAATGCAACTGTATGAAAGGCTGGGCGTACCCTGCGGCGTGACGGCGGTCATCGGCTCGGGCGGCAAGACAACGCTGCTGCGGACACTGTCGCGCGAGCTGCCCGGCACGGTCATTCTGACCACCACAACGCATATCCTGCCATTTGAGGGCGTGCCGCTGCTGACCGCTCCCACCGAGGATGAGGTACGCGCCGCGCTCGCGCGCAGCCGCGTGCTCTGTCTCGGCACACCGGCCCCAGAGGGCAAGCTGACCGCCCCTTCCCTGCCGTTTTCCCTGCTCGAGCAGCTTGCGGACTATGTGCTCGTCGAGGCCGACGGCTCACGCCGTCTCCCCCTCAAGGCGCACGCGCCGCATGAGCCGGTCATCCCGAAGGAGGCAGGCTGCGTGCTTTGCGTCGTCGGCGCACGCGGCTTTGACCGCCCGATTCGCGAAGCCGTGCACCGCCCCGAGCAATTCTGTACCCTGACCGGCGCAAGGCTGGACGAGCCTGCCTCGCCTGCCCTTGCTGCCCGCGCACTCGCCGCAGAAGGATTCACGCAGACGATCGTGCTGACCGGCGCGGCAGAGAAGCAGCGCTCTGCATTTTCCGCCGCCGCGCAGCAATACGGTCTGCGCGTCATTTCCATATAGCAGAACGGCCGTCCCGAAGTCCGGAACGGTCGTTTTTTTCTGCATAAAAGACGAAGACCGGCTGTCAACTGGTAAACAGCCGGTCTTCCAAAGAGAAGTAATAAATAGCAGGATGCAAATTAAGAGAAAAGATAAGAGAGACTTACTCGGTAACGAGCGGCGTAGACAGGTAGCGGTCGCCGGTATCCGGGAGCAGCGCTACGATGGTCTTGCCTGCGTTTTCCGGGCGCTTGGCCAGCTCTGCCGCTGCCCACAGAGCCGCACCGGAGGAAATGCCGATGAACAGGCCTTCGCTGTGGGTGAACTTGCGCGCAGTTTCGAAGGCATCCTCGTTCTTTACACGGACGACCTCGTCGTAAACCTTGGTGTCGAGCACATCCGGAACGAAGCCTGCGCCGATGCCCTGAATCTTGTGCGGGCCGCCCTTGCCGGTGGACAGGACCGGAGAGGTATCCGGCTCAACGGCAACAACCTTGACGTCCGGGTTCTGGTCCTTGAGGTACTTGCCGGTGCCGGTGATGGTGCCGCCGGTACCGACGCCTGCAACAAAAATATCGACCTTGCCGTCGGTCTGCTTCCAGATTTCCGGGCCGGTGGTCGCATAGTGCGCGGCCGGGTTTGCCGGGTTGACGAACTGACCCGGGATAAAGCTGTTCGGGGTCTCCTTCGCAAGCTCATCTGCCTTCGCGATCGCGCCGGACATACCCTTTGCGCCCTCGGTCAGAACCAGCTCCGCGCCGTATGCCTTGAGCATATTGCGGCGCTCGATGGACATGGTCTCGGGCATGGTGAGGATGATACGGTAGCCGCGGGCCGCCGCGACAGCCGCCAGACCGATGCCGGTGTTGCCGGAGGTCGGCTCGATGATGGTAGCACCCGGCTTGAGTGCGCCGGAAGCCTCAGCCTCGTTGATCATGGCGTTTGCGATACGGTCCTTGACCGAGCCGGCTGGATTGAAGTATTCGAGTTTTGCAAGGATGGTAGCGTTGGCGCCGACCTTCTCTGCGAATTTTTCAGCTGCGTACAGCGGAGTGTTGCCGATCAGATCAGCAAAGCTCTTTTTAATATCAGACATGGGGTTTTACCGCCTTTCAGAAGTTCAGAAATAGTCAATTTATGCTTGGATCAGAGATGCAGTACCGAAAAATCAGTTTCGACATCGGCACATTCGCGAGAGTATCACAGCTTCATGCCGCCTTTCTATATCTCAGTATTCATAGGTGTTTTCTATGAATTGAGGATACACCTATTTCTCCTGTTTGTCAATAGGGATTTTAGAAAAAATTTAGGACTGTCGGAAAAACGAAGTTTTTCGACAGTCTAAAAAAGACCGCCTTTCGGCGGTCTTTTCTCATTAAAATTTACAGCTTTGCGAGCTCCGCTGCGATCAGCTTGTTGATGATCTGCGGATTGCCCTGACCCTTGGAGGCCTTCATGCACTGGCCTACGAGGAAGCCGGTGACGTTCTTGCCTGCCTTGAAGTCGGCAACAGCCTTCTCGTTCTTCGCGAGAACGTCCTGTACGATGGCGAGGATCGCGCCCTCGTCGGAAACCTGCTTGAGGCCCATGCGCTCAACGATCGCCTCTACGGTCTCGTCGTTCTCGAACATGGAGGGCAGAACCTTCTTGCCGGCGTTGCCGGAGATGGTGCCCGCCTCGATGAGCTTGACCAGAGCGACCAGCTTGTCGGCGGTCATCTTGGTGTCCTTGAGGCTGACAGCCTTGTCGTTCAGGTACTTGGAGATGTCGGACAGGATCCAGTTTGCAGCAGCCTTGGGCTTGACCTGCTTTGCCGCAGCGTCGAGCAGCTCGGCCTTCTCGAAGCTGTCCGAGATCAGACGCGCTTCCATCGCGGTCATGCCGTACTCGTTCAGATAACGCTCGTAACGGGTGATCGGCAGCTCCGGAACCTCGCTCTCGATCTGCTTCATCCACTCGTCGGAGATCTCGACGGCGATCAGATCCGGGTCCGGGAAGTAACGGTAGTCCTGCGCATCCTCCTTGGTACGCATGACGGTGTTCTTCAGCTTCACGTCGTCCCAGCGGCGGGTCTCCTGCTGGATTTCGCCGCCGTTCTCAACGACCTCGATCTGACGCGCGATTTCGTAGTCGATCGCACGGACTGCGCCGGAGAAGGTGTTGATGTTCTTCATCTCGACACGGGTGCCCAGCTCGGTGGTGCCCTCCGGACGGATGGAGACGTTGACGTCGCAGCGGATGGAGCCTTCCTCCATCTTGCAGTCGCAGATGTCGAGGTAGGACAGGGTGGTCTTGATCATTTCGAGGAATTCCTTCGCCTCGGCAGAGGAATGCAGGTCGGGACGGGTTACCATCTCGATCAGCGGCACGCCGCAGCGGTTGAAGTCGACGATGGTGCCGTCGATCTCGTCGTGCAGCAGCTTGCCTGCGTCCTCCTCGAAGTGGATGCGCTCGAGACGGCAGGAGTGCTTTACGCCGTCGACATAGAAGAATACCTCGCCGTTCTCGCAGATCGGCACATCAAACTGAGAAATCTGATATGCCTTGGGCAGGTCGGGGTAAAAATAGTTCTTGCGGTCCGCCTTGCAGAGCTGGTTGACCGTGCAGCCGGTCGCCTTGCCCATCTTGGCGGCATAGTGTACTACCTGCTTGTTGAGGACCGGCAGTGCGCCCGGCATACCGGTGCAGACCGGGCAGGTATGGGTGTTGATCGGTGCGCCGAAGCCCGTGGAGCACGAGCAGTAGATCTTGCTCTTGGTGGACAGCTCCGCGTGCACTTCCAGACCGATGACAGCTTCGTATTTCATGTTTGTCTTCCTCCCTTACAGTGCCGCGATGATGTTCTTGAGGCCGGAAGCCTGCTCGAAGGCCAGACCTGCGTTGAGCAGGGTCTGCTCGCCGAAGCGCGGGCCGATGAGCTGCATGCCGACCGGCATATGATTCTCGTCAAAGCCGCACGGCTGAACCAGACCCGGCAGACCGGCGATGTTGACGGAAACCGTGCAGATATCGCCTGCGTACATCTCGAGCGGATTGGTCGTTTTGGAGCCGATCTCGTAGGCGGTAGTCGGCGCGACCGGCGTCAGGATGACGTCGCACTTCTCGAATGCGTTTGCAAACTCCTCGCGGATCTTGCGCTGAGCGGCGCGCGCCTTCTTGTAGTAGGCGTCGTAGTAGCCGGAGGACAGCACATAGGTGCCGAGCATGATGCGGCGCTGTACCTCGGCGCCGAAGCCCTCGGAACGGCTCTTGGTATACAGCTCGGTGATGTCGTCGCCTGCGTTCGGGGTGCGGTAGCCGTACTTTACGCCGTCGAAACGGGCAAGGTTGGAGGAAGCCTCTGCGGACGAGAGGATGTAGTAGATCGGCAGTGCGTACTCAACGAGCGGCAGCGAGATCTCGAATACCTCAGCACCCATCGCCTTGTAGGCCTCGGCGGCTGCCATAACGTTCTTGCGGACCGCGTCAGAGATGCCCTCACCGAAATACTCCTTCGGCAGACCGATCTTCAGACCCTTGACGTCAGCATTCAGGTTTGCGCGCAGAGAGCCCTCGAACGGGGTCTTGACCGAGGTGGAGTCATGCAGCGGGTCGTGGCCGGTAACGGCGTCGAGCAGCATCGCAGCGTCCTCGATGGAGCGACCGAACGGGCCGATCTGGTCGAGGGAGGAGGCGAACGCGATCAGGCCGTAACGGGAAACCGCGCCGTAGGTCGGCTTGAGGCCGACAACGCCGCAGAAGGACGCCGGCTGACGGATGGAGCCGCCGGTATCCGAGCCGAGGGCGAGCGGTGCTTCGCCTGCCGCAACGACAGCGGCGGAACCGCCGGACGAGCCGCCCGGTACGCGATCAAGATTGTGCGGGTTATGAGTCGGGTGTGCAGCGGAGTTCTCGCAGGAAGAACCCATTGCGAACTCGTCCATGTTTGCCTTGCCGGTGATGACAGCGTCAGCAGCGGTCAGCTTCTCGATGACGGTCGCGTTGTACGGCGGCTTGAAGTTATAAAGCATCTTGGACGCGCAGGTGGTCAGCGTGCCCTTGGTACAGATATTGTCCTTGATGGCGATCGGGATACCGGCCAGAGCGGAAAGCGTATCGCCTGCTGCGCGCTTCTTGTCAACAGCTTCCGCCTGCTGAAGTGCTGCTTTCTCGGCTACGGTAACGTAGCCCTGAACCTTGTCCTCTACCGCCTTCGTGCGTGCAAAAACATCCTTTGCCAGCTCTACTGCGGAGATCTCCTTTTTGCCGAGCAGTTCGGACAGCTCGGACGCGGTTTTCTCATAAAGTGCCATTTGTTCTGTCCCCTCCTTACTCGACAACACGCGGAACTGCCACGCCGCCGCACTGGAAGTCCGGTGCGTTCGGCTCGATCAGCTTGTCCGGCGTGTATTCCTGAATGACCTCGTCCTCGTGGAACGCATTCTTGCGCTCGGTGTTGATGACATCGGTGATGTCGCCGAGATCAAGCTCTGCGAGCTTGTCTACCATTGCGACGATGCCCTGCATGTCGTCCGCCAGACGGTCAAAGATGCCGCCCGTCGAGTCCAGACGTGCCAGAGACGCGATGTGCTCAATTTCTTTTCTGGAAATTGCCATGTCTGTTTCCTCCTGTTTATCTGTAAAATCTTTTGGATGCGTTTATCGTTTATCGAACAGCCTCCGGCTGCTCGTTTTCGGTGAATATCTGCCGGAATTCCTCCTCGGTCAGAACCGGAATACCGAGCTCCGCCGCCTTTTGCAGCTTGCTGCCTGCGTTCTCGCCTGCGACAACATAGCTCGTCTTTTTCGAGACCGAGCCTGCGGCCTTGCCGCCGAGCGACTCGATGAGGTCGTTGATCTCCTTGCGCGTGTACAGCGTCAGACTGCCGGTCGCGACGATGGTCTTTCCGGCGAGCAGGTCGCTCTTCGCGGTCTTTTCGCCGACGAAGTTGACCCCGTGCGCACGCAGCTTTTCGATGAGCGTGTGCGACTGCGGCAGGGCGCGCCATGCGGCGATGCTCTCGGCGGTGGTCTGGCCGATATCGCGGATCTCGGTCATCTCCTCGACCGGCGCGGTCAGCAGCGCATCGAGCGAGCCAAAGTGGTCGCTGAGGATGCGGCCGGCCTTCTGGCCGACGTGGCGGATGCCGAACGCGAACAGCAGCCGCGACAGATCGCGTGTTTTGCTCGCTTCGATCGAGCGGACGAGGTTGTTCGCCCAGGTATCCACCTTTTTGCCGAGCGGCAAAAGCTGCTCGACCGTCAGGTCGTACAGATCGGCGGCGGACTTCACCAGTCCGGCATCGATGAGTTTTTGCAGGTTGCCCTCGCCGCAGCCGTCGATGTCCATCGCGTCGCGGGACGCGAAGTGCATCAGGTTGCGCAGCAGCTGCGCCGGGCAGGAAGCGCTCGTGCAGCGGATGGCAGCCTCGTCCTCGTCATCATAGACCGGTGCGCCGCAGACCGGGCAGAACTTCGGGAACTCATACGGCA
Source organism: Agathobaculum hominis (assembly GCF_014288055.1). Lineage (NCBI taxonomy): Bacteria > Bacillati > Bacillota > Clostridia > Eubacteriales > Butyricicoccaceae > Agathobaculum > Agathobaculum hominis. The sequence continues at coordinate 120,599 of NZ_JACOPK010000001.1, read as the reverse complement.
CGGAATCCAGCGGACGCCGATCCTTTTCCACGCCGATGATCTCCGGAATGATCTCACCCGCCTTGCGCACGGAAACGATGTCGCCCACGCGCGCGTCGAGCTGTCGGATGAAATCGCGGTTATGCAGCGTCGCGCGGGAGACCGACGTACCGGCGAGCCGCACCGGCTCGAGCACGGCGTTCGGCGTGAGCACGCCGGTTCGGCCGACCGTGATGACGATGTCCTTCAGGAGCGTCTGCTTGACCTCGGGGGGATACTTGTACGCCGCCGCCCATCGCGGAAATTTCGCGGTCGAGCCGAGCGTTTCACGCTGCGCGAAGGAATTGACCTTAACGACTGCGCCGTCGATGTCGAAATCCAGCTCGCCGCGCGTCTCGCCCATGTTCTCGATCTCGTGCTGTACGTCCTTCGGGTCGGTGTAGACCGGATAGCGCGGACTTGTCGGAAAGCCGAGGCTTTTCAGATAGTCGAGCGCCTGCACATGGCTCTCCATCGGCAGCTCGTCGCTGTTCTGGATGTTGAAGCAGAAGATCGAGAGCTTTCTTTCCCGCGTGATCCTGCTGTCCTTCTGGCGCAGAGAGCCTGCGGCCGCGTTGCGCGGATTGGCGAGCAGCGGCTTTTCGTGCAGCTCGAGCTCGGCGTTCAGCGCGTCGAACACGGACTTTTTCATATAGACCTCACCGCGCACGATGAGATGCGGCGGCGCGTTTTCCAGCTTTTTCGGAATGTCCTTGATGGTCCTGAGGTTTTTCGTGACGTCCTCACCGACCTGACCGTCGCCGCGCGTCGCGCCGCGCACGAACTCGCCGTCGACGTACTCGAGCGCGACCGAAAGGCCGTCGATCTTGTATTCGACAACGTACTCCGCGCTTCCGACCGTGTTTTCCACGCGCGTGTAGAACTCGCCGAGCTCGTCGAACGAGAACACATCCTGCAAGCTCTCGAGCGGATAGGCGTGCGTCACCTTGGCGAAGCGTCCGCTCGCCGTGCCGCCGACGCGCTGCGTCGGGGAATCTGCATCCGCCAGCTCGGGGTGCTCCTTCTCGAGCGCACGCAGCTCGCGCTGCATCATGTCGTACTCGTAATCCGAAATTTCGGGCGCGTCGTCGTTATAGTATTTTTCGTTATGATACCGCAGCTGCTCGCGCAGCACGGCGATCTGTTCACGTGCGTCCATAGTTAAACTCCTTTGGTGTGCAGAAAATTTCCACACAGATTTAGTATACCAAAGATTTACCCGTTTTTGAAGTCTTATTTTCGGATTTTTCGGATTTCATTCCGCCGAGCCGTCGCGCACCTCCCCGAGCAGGCCCTCGCCGGCCGAGCCGATGTAGGCATAGCGCTCGGGCACAGTGCCGACGATGACCGTATCCGTGACCGGAAAGGTCGAGACGATCTCACGGTCCTCGCCGCCGAAGGGCGTGAGGATGCGGAACCCGGCATGGAACTCGATCAGAATGCAGTGGCGCGTCTGGTTGATGCCGGCGGCGGAAAAGCTGCTGACGAATTCCGCCTCCATCTGCGTCAGCCCGGCCAGCCCGAAATGCAGGCTCGGCCCTCTGCCGGAGAAAAAGCGCGGCGCGAGCACCGAGCCGAGCGGCACCTCGATCACCGTCTGCTCGAACTCGTCGAGGCGGTCGTACAGACCGTTCACGAGCCGCGACTTGATGCGGCCGATGGCGACGACATCGGTGCGCAGCGCGGTGACATGGCGTTCACTGTCGTAGTCGAGCTGCACGAGCGACGCATAGCGCTCGGGATGGGCGTATACCTCGTCCTCCATCAGGCTGCCGATCTCCATCAGCGCGTTGTCCTCGCACTCGTTGATGGCGTATTCGAGGAAGATCCGGTGAAGATGCGCGGCAAAGAGAACGATACCGGCCGCCAGCGGCAGCGCGAGCAGCAGCGCCGCCCAGCGTTTTGCACGTTTTCTCCTGCGCCGCATCCTATCCCCTCCTCAGGAGAGCCTATGCGGCAGACGCAGCTTTATGCCGCCGCTCCCAAAGCAAAAAAGAAGCACCCGTACAGGTGTACAGGTGCCTCCTTGCATTTGCGGTTTGGGAAGAGAGGATTAGTCCTCGTAGTCCTCGCCGTCCTCGAGCAGAGCACGGATAGACAGGGAAACCTTCTTCTTCTCGTCGTTGATGTCGATGATCTTAGCCTCGACAACCTGGCCGACCTCGAGAGCGTCTTCCGGCTTAGCGATGCGGTGATCCGCGATCTGGGAGATGTGGATCAGGCCGTCAACGCCCGGTACGATCTCAGCGAATGCGCCGAACGGCATGAACTTGAGGATCTTAACCTCAGCAACAGAGCCGATGTCGTACTTGGACTTGAATACGTTCCACGGATTGTCCTCCTCGCGCTTGTAGCCGAGGGAGATCTTCTTGTTCTCCTTGTCCAGACCGATTACGAATACCTTGACCTTGTCGCCAACGGAAACGACCTCGGACGGGTGCTTGATGCGGCCCCAGGACAGCTCGGAGATGTGTACCATGCCGTCTACGCCGCCGATGTCTACAAATGCGCCGTAGGAGGTCAGGGACTTGACAACACCGTCGTACTCGTTGCCGATCTCGATGGTGTTCCAGATCTGCTCAGCAGCAGCCTTGCGAGCCTCCTGCTGGATCTGACGGATAGAACCAACAACGCGCTTGCGCTGACGGTTGATCTCGGTGATATAGAAGGACTGCTTGGTCTTTACCAGCGGGCTCATCGGCTGATCCTTCGGAACGCCGGTCTGAGAAGCCGGGATGAATACGCGAACGCCGTATGCAGTTGCAACGACACCGCCGCGGTTCTCCTCTACGATGGTGCCCTCAACAACGGTGTGCTCCTCGTATGCCTTCTCTACGGTCTCCCAGCCCTTGAGCTGGTCTACGCGCTTCTTGGACAGGGTAACAGTGCCCTCGCCGTCGTTTACGCGGACAACAACAGCCTCGATCTCGTCGCCAACGTGGATGTTAGCTGCGACATCGTAGTTCGGATCGTCGGACAGCTCGCTCAGCGGGATATACGCAGTGTGCTTAACGCCCAGATCGACCTGTACGTCGTTGTTGGAAATGCCTACAACGGTGCCGGTTACCTTTTCTCCATTATTTAAAGTCTTGAAGGACTCTTCCAGCATTGCTGCAAAGTCCTCGCCGTTTTCAATCTTGATTTCATCGCTCATCATGTTACTGACCTCCTTAATTATCCATGCCGGTGTAGAAGCTCCTGCTGTGATGCCAATATTTCCGGTCCGGAGAAGCTCCTGCGTAGTAAGCTCCGCGGCATCCTCGATATAAAGCACGTTGCGGCACAGCGAACGGCTGATCTCATAGAGCCGTTTCGTGTTAGAACTTTTTCTGTCGCCGATCACGATCATTTGATCGGACGCACCGGCAAGCAGACGAGCCTCCGACTGACGCTCATCCGTCGCTTTACATATTGTATCAAAAATTTTGAGGTTTGTACACCTTTTTTTTAGGATAGACACAGAAATATTCCAGATCGCCCGGTTTACCGTGGTCTGGGCAACAAGGGAGACCGGCCGCGACGCGGGCTCCAGTGCGTCCGCAAACGTCTGCGCTGCCTGTTCTCCGTCTATGACCACGCTCTCGCTGCACCAGCCGCGTATGCCCTCCACCTCGGGGTGGCCCTCCTTGCCGAGGATGAGGACGAGGCGTCCGTCCCTGCTCTCGCGGTCGACGATCCTGTGTATTTTCTGCACGAACGGACAGGTCGCGTCATAAATTTCGCAGTTTTTCTGCCGGAATGCGTCGTAGACCGACCGCGCCACGCCGTGCGCGCGGATGAGCACCCGCTCGCCGTCCGGGATCCCGTCCAGCGTCTGTGCGGTGTGCACGCCCATCTTTTCCAGACGCGCGATCTCGTGCATATTATGGATGATCTCGCCGTAGGCGTAGATCTCGCCGCCCTGCCTTGTCTGCTGCTCGGCCAGATCGACCGCGCGGCGCACGCCGAAGCAGAATCCGGCGGTTTTCGCTACCGTAACGCTCATACCTTCTCCTTCAGCGCGTAGATGCGGCGGAGAATGTCATCTGCGAGCGCACCGTACTCCTTCGTTTTCGGGTCGGGCGTGAACGCCTCGCCGATGACGACGGTCGCCCGGCACCGGAAGCCCTTGCCCTCGGTGATGTACATGGGCAGGATAGGCGCGCGGCTCTTGACCGCGAGCATGGCGGCTCCCTTCTTGGTCTCGCCCTCGGCCGCGCCGCGCGTGCCCTGCGGGAAGATGATGAGCTTCTGGCCGGCCTTCACGCTCGAAAGCGCGGTCTTGATCGCGGTGATGTCCGCGCCTTCGCGGTCGACCGGGAATGCGCCGAGCGCCGCGATCAGCCATGCGAACAGCTTATTGCCCTGGAACAGCTCCTTTTTCGCCATCAGGCGCAGCGGCGTCCTGTGACTGAGTGCGACCGCTGCGAACGGGGGGTCGGACAGCTGGATATGGTTCGGGCAGACGACACAGCCGCCCTCGGGGATGTTCTCGCGGCCGATGATGCGGTAGCCGAAGTAAATATGGAACGCAAGGGCTACGAACGGCACGACGAGCCACTGAAACCAGCGGTGATACTTGAATTTCATTTGTTCTCCTCCGTTTTTTCACGAATGATGCGCAGAACGGACGCGATGCTCTCCTCGAGGGTGAGCGCGCTCGTGTCGAGCAGCACGGCGTCCTCCGCCTGCCGCAGCGGCGCGATGGCGCGGTTCATGTCCTGACGGTCGCGCTCGTTGATGTCGTGCAGCACGCTCTCCATCGTGACCTGCTGTCCCTTCTCGGCAAGCTCCTTATAGCGGCGCTCCGCGCGCGACTCAGCCGATGCGGTGAGAAAGATCTTGACCGGCGCGTCGGGCAGGATGACCGTGCCGATGTCGCGGCCGTCCATCAGGATATTTCCGTTTTTCGCCATGTCGCGCTGGGTGTTCAGCAGAAATTCGCGCACCTCGGGTACGGCAGACACGCGGGAGGCATAATAGGCGATCTCCGGCGTGCGGATCTCGCTCGAAACGTCCTCGCCGTTCAGCAGCACATGCTGCGCGCCGTTTTCATAGGTGATGCCGACGCGGATGTCCGGCAGGACCGACCTGATGCCCTCGGTATCCTCGCCGGGAATGCCCCTGCGGCAGACCGCGAGACCGATGGTGCGGTACATCGCGCCCGTATCGACATAGACGTAGCCAAGCTGCGCCGCCGCGGCGCGCGCCACGGTGGATTTTCCGGCACCCGAAGGGCCGTCGATCGCAACAGAAACGTATTTCATGCTTGTTCCTCCTCCTGTGCGGCGGACAGACCGGCCAGACGGCCGGTAGACCACGCGATTTGCAGATTAAAGCCGCCGGTGTAGGCGTCGACGTCGAGCACCTCGCCCGCGAAGTACAGGCCGCTGCATTTTTTCGACTCCATAGTCTTGGGGCTGACCTCGCGCACGGACACGCCGCCCGTGGTGACGATGGCTTCGGCGATCGGCCGCTTGCCCGAGATCTCTACCGGAAAGCATTTGAGCACGCGCAGCAGCGAGGCGCGCTGCTTTTTCGTGATGGTGTTCACCTTTTCGCGCGGATCGATGCCGCTTTTTTCGATGACCGCCGGGATGAGCTTGCGCGGCAGCAGCTCGCCGAGCGCGTTGATGAAGTCGCTGTTCTTGTGCTTGTCGAAGTCGGCGAGCAGACGCCGGTCGAGCGTTTTCTCGTCGAGCGCCGGCTTGAGGTCGATCTCGACACGGTAGCTTTTGCTGCCGAAATGGCGCATATGTGCGCTCGCCGACAGCACGAGCGGACCGGAAAGGCCGAAATGCGTGAACAGCATCTCGCCGAAGTCTGTATAGATCTTTTTCTCGTTTTCAAAGACGGTCAGCTGCACGTTGCGCAGGCTGAGTCCCATGAGCGAGCGGCAGGTCTCGCCGCTCTCGACGAGCGGCACGAGCGACGGGTTCGCCGGGACAACGGTATGCCCTGCCTCGCGCGCGAAGCGGTAGCCGTCGCCGGTCGAGCCGGTCTGCGGATAGGACGCGCCGCCGGTCGCGACGATCACGCGATCCGCAGGATAGGTTTTCTTTCCGACGCGCACGCCGGTCACGCGGCCGTTCTCGATGATAACGTCCGATACCGTTCCGTGCACGATGGAAACGCCCGTGCGTTTAACCCAGAGAAAGAGTGCGTCGATGATGTCGGAAGCCCTGTCCGACACCGGGAACACACGGTTTCCGCGCTCGGTCTTGAGCGCGACGCCCTTTTCCTCAAAAAACGCCTTCACATCCGCCGGCGAAAACGCGCCGAGCGCGGAATAGAGAAAGCGCGGATTGACCGGCACATTGCGCAGCACCTCCTGCGCGTCGCAGTCGTTGCAGACGTTGCAGCGTCCCTTGCCGGTTATGAATAATTTTCGTCCGACCTTTTCATTGGTCTCGAACAGGGTGACGTTCGCGCCCTGCTCCGCGGCGGTTCCCGCCGCCATGAGTCCGGCCGCGCCGCCGCCGATGACAATGATGTTCAATTTATATCGTCCTCCGGCTTTTCGTATACGTCGTATTTCTCCCAGATGCTCTCGAGCTTGTTGAACGTGTGCTCGATCTCGTCGCGGCGGCTCATGCCGACGGCAACGATGAGCGCGTTGATGACCGAGAGCGGCGCCACGAGCGAGTCGACGAAGCTCGCCATGTCGCTGCGCGCGAGCAGCAGATGGTCTGCCACGCGGGCGAGCGGCGAGAGCTGACTGTCGGTCAGCGCGATGACCTTCGCGCCGCGGTCGCGCGCGTACTGCATCGCGCTCAGCGTGCGCTTGGAGTAGCGCGGGAACGAGATGCCGAACAGAACGTCGCCCGGGCCGACGCGCAGCACCTGCTCGAAGATCTCGCTGACGCTGTTTGTGTGCACGAGCGTGACATTATCGAACAGAAGATTGAAATAAAAGCCGAGGAAGTTCGCGAGCGCACTGGATGAGCGCACACCGAGTATGTAGATGCGGTGCGCCCCCGTGAGCGCGTCGACAGCGCCCTGAAAGGCGTCGCGGTCGATCTCGTCGAGCGTCTGTCGGATCATGTCGGTGTCCGCGTGCAGCACGGTGCGCAGCACGTCGCGGCCTCCCAGCCGGTCGCTCGAGACCTCCATGCGCTGCACCGAGGTCAGCTTGTTGCGGATCATCTCCTGAAGAGCGCGCTGAAGGTGGGGGTAGCCGTCATAGCCCAGCTCGGTCGCAAAGCGCACGACCGTGGACTCGCTCACGCCCACCGTTACGCCCAGACGGCTCGCCGTCATGAAGGCCGCCTTGTCGTAGTGCTCTAAAATATATCGCGCGATCTGCTTCTGCCCCTTGGAAAATCCGGGCAGCTCTGTCTGGATCTTGCTGATAAGGTCGTTCATTCCATCATCTCTCCTGCATCAATTCCTGCATTTTACTGTTACCATTGTAAGCCGTCCTGCATCAAAATGCAAGAGCAGCCTGAAAAAATTGCAGAATTATTCCTCGATGCCGGCGCAGAGATCCTGTAAGTACGCAAGCTCGTCCTGCGTCAGCTCGCGCCACGCGCCGCTCTTGAGCTTCGGGTCGAGCGGCATATTGCCGATGGCGACGCGCTTGAGGCGGCGAACCTCGAGTCCCGCCTTTTCACACATCCTGCGGATCTGGCGGTTGCGCCCCTCATGGATAGTCATGCGGATTTTGGCGCTGTCCTCGCCGCGCTCGAGCACGGTCACGCCGGCCGGCCGGATGGCGTAGCCGTCGAGCTCCATCGGCTCGGAAAGGCGCGGGATATTGTCCATATTGCCGCGCACGCGGACCTCATAGTGCTTTTCGACCTCGTGACGCGGATGGGTCAGGCCGTTGACCAGATCGCCGTCGTTGGTCAGCAGCAGCAGGCCCTCGGAGTTGTAGTCGAGGCGGCCGACCGGCACGACGCGCGCACCGCAGCCGCGCACGAGATCCGCGACCGTTTTGCGGCCGCGCTCATCCTTGAGCGTGGTGACATAGCCGCGCGGCTTGTACAGCATGAGGTAGCGCTTTTCCTCGCTTCCGCCGAGCGGACGGCCGTCCACCATGATCTTGTCGCGGCGCAGATCCGCCTTGTCGCCGACCGACGCCGTGCGGCCGTTCACGGTCACTCTGCCGTCCGTGATCCAGCGCTCCGCCTCGCGGCGCGAGCAAAGACCGGCCTGCGCCAGTAATTTCTGAAGTCTCTCTTCCATTTATGTTCTCCTTTATGTCAGTTATCCTTGTTATCCGGCAAGCCGCTGCCGCAGGCGGTCGAGAAGACCGCGCTTTTCCTGCGCGAGCAGCACCTCGCCGCCGTATTTCAGCCGATCCGAGGCGATGACAGCATCCCCGAGGCGGTACTCGACCGTTCCCGCCGCCGCAGCGCGCACCACCGGCGCGTAGCAGAATTTCTCGCCGTAGCGCACGCGGCGCAGCCTGTCCTGTTCGCCGGGGAGCAGGTATGCCGTGACCGTGCTCTCCGCGACAAGCTCCGCGCGGTCGGTCTCGCCGCCGAACACCTGCGTCTGCGCGAGCGTATCGCCCTTTTCGTGCAGCGTCACCTCGGAATAACGCGAAAAAGCGTCATCGAGCAGCGCGATATGGTCGTTCCAGTCGTCCGGGTCGTTCAGCGTCACCGCGATGACCGTCCGGCCGTTCCGCTCAGCTGCCGACACCAGACAGCGCCCGGCAGCGCGCGTGAATCCGGTCTTGACGCCGATCGCGTCCTCGTACAGACTGAGCAGACGGTTGTGGTTGACGAGCGTGCGGCCGGCGGCCGTGCAGGTCTTCGTCGACACGATGTCGCGGAACACCGGGTCGCGCAGCGCGGCGGCGGTGATCTTCGCAAGCTCGCGTGCGGTCGTGTAGTGGCCGTCCGACGGTAGTCCGCTCGGGTTTTCGAAGCGGGTGTCCGTCAGGCCGAGCTCGCGCGCCTTTGCATTCATCTTGTCCACAAACGCCCGCTCGCCGCCGCATTCTCCGGCCACGGCCGCCGCCGCATCGTTGCCCGAGGAGAGCAGCAGGCCGTAAAGCGTGTCGCGCAGCGTCAGCCTTTCGCCCTCTTCGAGGTACATCGACGAGCCTTCCACGGCCGCGTACTGCTTTTTCACCGTGTACACGCGGTCGAGGTCGCCCTCGCCGAGCGCGACGAGCGCGGTCATGATCTTTGTCGTGGACGCCATCGGCAGACGGCTGTCCGCATTTTCCGCGAACAGGGTCTCCCCCGTGTCCGCATCCATCGTGACCGCCGCCGCCGCACTGAGCGCCGCCGCGCGCGGCAGCAGCGCCGCGCAGACCCACAGCGCGAGCCACAGCTTTTTCATGCACACCACTCCCCTTGCAGAACAAAACCTACTCCATATAGAAGTAGGTTGTGCACGGGGCGGGCGGATTATTCCTCTCCGCCCTCCATGGGTGCGCTTTCGTCAGCCGGCGCCTTTTTCTTGCCCGAAAAGCCCTCGACGAAGCTCGATACCCTGTTGATCGCGCCCGGGATCATCTCGACCAGACGGTCGACCGTGCTGTCCGCCTGCGCGTTGATGCCGAGGATGGACGCGCTGCCGTCCTTCGTGATGATCAGGAAGCACACCGGGGACACGGTCACGCCCGCGCCGCCGCCGCCGCCGAACGCCATCGGTGCGCCCGCCTGCGCATGCTTGCTCGCGAAATCGCTGCCGCCTGCGCCGAAGCCGAACGACACCCTGGACACCGGGATGACGGTCGTGCCGTCCGCCGCCGTGATGGGGCTGCCGATGATGGTATTGACGTCCACCATTTCCTTGATCTTTGCCATGGTCTCGGTCATCAGATTGCCGATGGGATGCTCACTCATAGTCTCTCACCTTTCCTGTTCCTTGTCTGCCTTTCTGCCTCGCCGTCCGGGCGCGGTCGCCTCGAAGCTCAGCTCCAGCAGCATTTTTAATTTGTCGTCGGGTATACTGCCGTCGAGAGCGGCGGTAATCCAGTTTGCCTTGTTCATATGATACGCAGGGAAAAAACCGGGCTCCGCGCGAAGCGAGCCGATGAGCAGCGGATCGCATTTCAGATTGACGACCGCGTGCTTTTCCTGATCCGGCAGTCCAAGCCTGTCCCCTGTGACCTCCATAATAAGCGCGAACCATTTCCGGTTCCCCGGGTGGCGGAACACCTCGTTTTCCGGGTATCTCAGCCACGGAAAATCGTTTTCCGCATGATATTCCTCCATGATATACCGCCGCAGCTCTTCCCGGTTCATTCCTTCACTCCTTATTTGAACAGCTCATACAGCCGCCGGAGGGGCTTTCTGTGCCGGAATGCGATCCTGATGAAGGTGATCGGGCGGATGGCGCAGAACACCTCCGCCGCCCATTCCGTTTTGTCTTTTTCGAAATCCGGGTCCGCGCGCACATGAATGTCGCGCAGATCGAATGTGTTTTCCAGAAACGGCACGAGAATGCCGCAGAGCGCGGCGGTCTGTCCGAGCAGGATGCCGGTCTTCGCCGCGTCGCCCGTCGCGAGGACCAGCCGCACGCGCAGCCGCGTGATCTGAAGGCTGCCCGTCAGGTCGCCGAGGAAGTCCAGCACGATGTCTGCGATCTCCCCGAACGGCAGGCCGCCCTTCGCGAGGGAGAATCTGCCCCCGGCAGGTTCTTCTTCGCCTTTTTGCTCCGTTTCGTCCGCTTTCCTGTTCTTTTTACGTTTAAGATGGCGCGGACGCGGCCAAAGAGGCACGCGCACCGGGCCGTACACCGCGTCGAGCGTCATGTCGCCCGACACGCCGACAAATTCCAGCCGTGCGCGGATGTTCAGCAGCGCAAGCAGCGCCAGTGCAAGCAGGAGCACCACGCCCCCGAGCACGCACAGCAGTATGATAAGCACTCGTAGCATGGCCTACTCCTTTTCCGGCCGCAGCAGCGGCGAAGGGTCGGGCGGCGCCGGGTCGGTATCGAACTCGAGCTGCTCGTTCTCCGTGAGCGCGGGCAGAGCCGGCAGGTCATCCAGACTCTCGAGCGCGAACGCCTGCAGAAACCGCTCGGTCGTGCGGTAGAGGATGGGTCTGCCGGGGACCTCGAGCCGCCCGGCCTCCTCGATGAGCTGCTTTTCCGCAAGGCCCGCGAGCGTGCCGCCCGAGTCTACGCCGCGCAGCTGGTCGATGAACGCGCGCGTGACCGGCTGCCGGTAGGCAACGATGGTCAGCACCTCGAGCGCCGCCGGAGAGAGCGTCGCCGCTCTGCGCGACTCGGTAACGCGGCGCGCCGCCTCGGCGTACATCGGACGCGAGCAAAGCTGGAGCCTGTCCCCGATGCGCCGCAGCATCAGGCCACGGTTTTCAAGATCATAGAGTGTTTCGAGCGCTCCCGCCGCCGCAAGGATGTCCTCCCGCGGCGTTTCGAGCGCGGCGCACAGCCGGTCGAGCGGGACCGCGTCCCCTGCTGCAAACAGCACCGCCTCAAGCGTGCTCTCCAGTTGTGTCACGGGTCTCACTCCCCTTTTCGTCATTCAGCGTCAGTTCGATGTCCTCGCCCTCGCCGTGCAGGCGGATACGGTGCGTTCTGGAAAGCTCGAGCACCGCAAGAAAGGTCGCGACGATCTCCGAGCGGCTGCGTGCGCCGTCAAACAGCCGCGCTAACGGCAGACGCACGGCGTGCAGGAAGCGGCGCAGGATGGCGCGGACGCGCCCCTCGACCGGCACCGGCTCGCGCCCGACGATGCCGGAAAAGGCAGCCGCCGGAGGCGGAATGCGGCGCGAGACCCGGCGCAGCAGCCGGTTCGCGGCGCGGATGAGGTCGTTCGGCACGCCGTGCACCTCGCGCGGCGCGTCGCCGAGAGGTTCGGGCGCCTTCGTCAGCATATCCGCGCCCTCCTCGCCCTTTTCGCGGAAGAACGCCGTCGCCTGACGGAAGCGCTGATACTCGAGCAGCATATCCACAAGCTCGGCGCGCGGGTCGTCCTCCCCGGGCGTCTCCTCGCGCTGCGGCAGCAGCATGCGGCTCTTGATGTAGACGAGCTGCGCCGCCATCGCGATGAAGTCGCCCGCGACATCCATGTCCATCGTCTCCGCCTCGCGCAGCACCGCCATGTACTGCTCGAGGATCTCCGCGATCGGTATGTCGTAGATGCTGACCTTGTTTTTCGAGATCAGGTGCAGCAGCAGGTCGAGCGGCCCGTCAAAGCTGTCCAGATGAAATTCCATCGGCTTTTCCATTTACGGAATAAACAGACCCACGCAGCGCGCCGCCAGATGCAGCATCGCGTTCCCGGCGAGGCTCATAAGGCCATCGAGCCAGCCGAACCACAGCGCCGCGATGAACACCAGAAGGATGATATTCTGGTATCTCTGGAGGCGGAGCGACCACGAGAACGGCAGAAAGGCGTCCACGACGCGCGAGCCGTCGAGCGGATGGACCGGGATGAGGTTGAACACGCCGAGACCGACCGACATCGAGCCAACAATGGACAGGAACATCCCGAGCGTCTGCATAAAGACGCTGCTGCTGTTCATCCAGACCAGCAGATACAGGCAGTAGGCGATGAAGGCGGTGACGAAGTTCGAGAGCGGACCTGCGAGCGCGGTCAGCGCCATGCCCCAGCGGCGGTTTTTGAAGTTCGAGATATTGACCGGAACGGGCCGCGCCCAGCCGAAGCCGAACAGCAGCAGGCACACAAAGCCCATCGGGTCGATATGGGCAAGGGGCGACAGGGTGACGCGGCCGGCGTTGCGCGCCGTGCGGTCCCCGAGCAGGTAGGCCGCCGCGCCGTGCGCCGCCTCGTGCACCGAAAGACACAGCACGATCGCAGGCAGCGAAAGCGCGAGCGTGATGAATGCCGTGCGCAGATCTCCGCGCAGAATAGCTCGTAAAAGCAACTGTTTTTCCTCCATTTACGGCGAAAACGCCGTGTTCTGTCCGAATGCCGTCCGGCATAAGCGGGCGGCTGTATAATAGTACAGTATAAAGTATACCACGTTCCGCGCAGATTGTCACTCCTATCCCCCCGCCGCGGCGAAATTTTTGCAGAGCGAGCCGACCCTATATATAGTTGTCGCCGCGGCGCTCCGGCAACAAAATACAGGATTTTCGCATGAGAAATGGGGGGAAGCGTCGAAAGCCGTAGATTTTCGTCTTTTTCTGCACTTTACAAACGGTAATACAGCGGGTATAATATAAAAGTATAATAAGCGGCAGGTGTCTGCAAGCACCGCCTGCCACAGGGGTAAAAAAAGATATGGCCAGTGATTTTTCGCGCACCCTCGCTCTGCTGCGACGGGAAAAGAAAATAAGTCAGAGAACAGCCGCCGGAGACCTCGGTGTTTCCCAGGCGCTTCTCAGCCACTACGAGAACGGACTTCGCGAGCCGGGTCTCTCTTTTGTCGTGCGCGCAGCGGACTACTACGGCGTGTCCTGCGATTATCTGCTCGGGCGCTCGATGGCGCGCGACGGCTCGGCCGTCCCTGCCGAGCGCATGGATATTTCCGCCGGCTCCGAACAGGAAAAGAGCCAGATCCTGAACGCGGCAGCGCTGCTGCTCGAGCTTGCCGAAGCGACCGGCTCCGAACAGCTCCCGCACGAGATCGAGGCTTATCTCTCCATCGCGATCTACAAGGTCTACCGTTACCTGTATCTTGCCGATCCCGGCAGCATCGAGGCGGTATTCCGCGCCCCGCACGACTGCTTTGATTATCTTTGCGACGCGCGTGCCCGAGAACACGAGCTCCGTATCCGCACCGCCGCGCGCGGTGAAGCCGGCTACGGCATCACTGCCGAGGAGCTTCAGCGTTTCCCGCTCTCCCCCGCCGCGATCAGCGAGCGCTTCCCGTCCCTGTCGAGCGACCTTCTGACCGTGCTCCAGCAGGTCTCGGACTCCATCGAGGCGCTCGGAAAAAATTTTTCCCCGGAAAATAAAAAATCCTGAAAAAAAGTGTTGACAGATGCTCACCGATGTGATATTATAAACGAGTCGCTGAGGTGAGCAGCACAGACAAACCTGCGATACGCTGGTGTAGCTCAGTTGGTAGAGCAGCTGATTTGTAATCAGCAGGTCGGGGGTTCAAGTCCGTCCACCAGCTCCACCTTTTCAGCTAACTTAATACGGAAGGTTTCCCGAGTGGCCAAAGGGAACAGACTGTAAATCTGTCGTCTATGACTTCGGTGGTTCGAATCCACCACCTTCCACCATTTAAAAGCACTTCATTTTGAAGTGCTTTTTTCTTTTACTTGACAAAACCGCATCCCACGAAGTATAATACCAATATGAGAACGGCTTTCACTTGGTCGGTGTGGTCGTTCCCCGTGCAAGTTTAGAGCTTGAGGAAAACGCCGCTGCCTTTCAGGTGGCGGTTATTTTATTGTCGAAAAACTTCGTTTTTCCGACAATATGTGTTCTGACTTCGCAGAACACGAGTCGTCCGAAAGTTCCCATACGGAAACTTTCTCCCTCCAGAAGTATAAAAACCGAGGTACACGCCCCCGGTTTTTATGAAATTGCTCCGCAATTTCTATTTTATGCGCGCTGCCGCGCGTATGTGCTGATATTCTCAAACAGCCGCCCTTTCGGGCGGCTGTTTCTGTATCTGTATGCTTTTTCGCTTACATTTTCCGGTTTGCCACCACGCGCAGGCCCGGAGCGTATTTCAGCCATTTTCCGCTGATCAGGCGTGCAGCGAAGCAGATCGCGCGGCACATCCAGTCGCCCACCATGGCGATCCAGATGCCGATCGCGCCCATGCCGAAATGAACAGCGAGCAGGTAGCCGGCTGCAAGGCGGATGAGCACCATGGACGCAATAGAGCACAGCATCGGATATCGAACATCGTTCGCGGCGCGGAGAATGTTCGGCAGAGCGAACGACGCCGGCCAGAGCACGATCGCGCAGCCGTTATGAATGGTGATCAGGATAAAGCCGAGCGCGAGCGCTTCAGGCGACACGCTGTACACCTTGAGGATGAGCGGCGTGAGCGCGATGGTCGTGATACAGGTCAGAGCCGTGACCGCATAGGTGATCTTCATCAGCTTTTTCGCCATGAATCTGCACTGCGCCTCGTCTCCCGCGCCAATGCACTGTCCGATGACCGTGATGATGGCAAGGCTCATCGCCTGCCCCGGAATGACCGCCACGGCATCCAGATTGTTCGCCAGCGCATTCGCGGTGATCTGCGTCGTGCCGAACAGCGCGATCATGCTCACAACGAGCACGCGGCCAAGCTGAAACAGGCTGTTTTCCAGTCCGTTCGGCACGCCGATCTGTAAAATGCGTCCGATCAGTCCGCCGTCCGGGCGGAAGCGGCTGCCGCCGCGCAGGGAAACCGTGTGCTCAGGATTGAGCAGCAGGATCGTGATAACGACCGCCGCCGTGCCGCGCGAGATAACGGACGAGGTCGCTGCACCGGCAACGCCCCATTTCAAGCCGAAGATCATGATCGAGTTGCCGATCAGGTTGACGATGTTGATCAGACCGGCAATGAGCATGGACACGCGCGAGTTGCCCTGTGCGCGGAACAGCGCCGCGCCTGCGTTATAGATGGCGAGCACGGGATACGAGAACACGCTCACGGTCAGATAGGTCAGTGCGCTCTGCATGACGCTGTCCGAGATCGTGCCGAACAGCAGCCGCAGCAGCGGCTCACGGAACGCCATGATGAGCGCCGAAATCGCCAGTGAGATGACCGTTACGACCAGATACAGCTGTTTTGCTGCATCGCAGGCGCGCTTATTGTCTCGCGCACCGAGCAGCTGCGCTACCACGACCGCGCCGCCGGTCGCGAGCGCGGCGAAAATATTGATAATGAGCACGTTTATCATATCGACGAGCGAAACGCCCGACACCGCCGCCTCGCCGCACGAGGAGACCATGATGGTGTCGGCAAGACCGACCGTGATGGCGAGCACCTGCTCGAGCACAAGCGGCCAGATCAGTTTTTTAAGTGCAGAATTAGGGAACAGCTGCTTTTCCGTAGCAAATACGCCTTCTTTCTTATAGAATCACACGGTATGCCTCGACGAGCCGCTCAAACGTCCACGCGGCGTTCGCCGGACTGGTCGAGGGCAGCACCGTGATCGGTACATGGGTTTTGGGTTCGATGAGCTTTCTGTAGAGCTCACCCGACTTGCCGCCGGTAGCGAAGATACGCTCGATTTTGCTCTCGCGAAGCAGGCGGCCGATGTCGTTCGGCTCAGCGTTTCTGATCGAGGTATCCGACGCGCCTGCGATGTCGCATTTCGCGACAGTGTCCCAGAGCGCGATGTGGTGCCTGCGGCACATCGCCTGTTTTTCCTCGATGGTTTCGGGCGTCTCCTCGCCCAGCACCGCCGCGAGCACCGGCCAGAAGCGGTTGCGCGGATGGCCGTAGAAAAAGTGCGCCTCGCGCGATTTCGGGCTCGGCAGCGAACCGAGCAGCAGCACGCGCGACTCCGCATCGTAAAGCGGCGGAATGTCGTGCACGATGGTTTCCAACTTCATTTTGTCACTCCTCCAGAACGGACAGGAACGCCCGGAACGCGCTCGGCAGCGCATAGCTCTCGCGAAGCGCCTGCGGCGTGACGAAGGTCAGTCCCTCCGGCTTTTCCGCGAGCGTCACCTCAAAGCCGCTCATGTGCCACTCAACGTGCGTGAAAACATGCTTCGCGCCGCGCAGGGAGAGCAGCTTTTCGACCTGCCATCCGCGTGCGCTGAGCCGCGCGCGAAGCTCGTTCGCGCCGGTCTTTCCCTCGAGCGAGGGCAGCTCCCACAGGCCTGCGAGCAGACCGGTCTTCGGGCGGCGGCGGATGCCGACCTCCTCCCCGCACCGCACGAGCAGCACGGTTCGCTCCTCGATGCGGCGCGCCCTTTTCGCGGCGCGTACCGGCAGGATTTCCGCATGACCGTGATGATACCCAAGGCACAGATGCTGCACCGGGCAGCTGCCGCAGCGCGGTGCGCCGTTTGGCAGGCAGACAGTCGCGCCGAGCTCCATCAAGGACTGGTTAAAGTCACCGGGACGGTCCTCCGGCGTGATCTCTGAAAAATGACCGGTCGTTCGTTTTTTCTGTTTTGCGTCCGTAATCGGCATAAAATCGTCGTTCAGCCGTGCTGCAACGCGCAGAACGTTGCCGTCTACCGCCGGGACGCGCAGACCGAAGCCGATGGACGCGACCGCTCCTGCGGTATATTCTCCGACGCCCGGCAGCGCCAGAAGCGCCTCATAATCCGCCGGGAGCGTGCCGCCGTACCGTTCGCAGACCAGCTGCGCGGCCCGGTGCAGATTGCGCGCGCGGCTGTAATAGCCGAGCCCCTCCCACAGCTTGAGCACCTGCGCCTCATCCGCCGCGGCGAGCGCACGAACATCCGGAAACGCCTGCATCCACCGCTCGTAATAGCCGCGCACGGCCTCGACGCGCGTCTGCTGGAGCATGATCTCGCTCACCCAGACGCGGTAGGGCGCCGCCTCGCGCCGCCACGGCAGGTCTCGATGTCCCTCGTCGTACCACTGGAGCAGCGGCTCGACGATCGCCTTCGTCACGCCGCTCAATGCTTCATATCGTCCAACGTCTGACCCGTGTAGAACATGGTAAACGTCGCGTCCGCGATGTGCTTGCCCTCGTCGTCGTGCACCTCGACCATGAACACAGAGGTCTTTCTGCCGCGCTTGCGCTCATACGCAACAGCGGTCAGCCTGTGACCGGCGCGGCCGGGACGGTAGTAGTTGATGGTGCTGTCGAGCGTGACCGCGACCGTGCCCTGCGAGGCCGCCGCCGAGCCGGCCGCAATGTCGCAGAGCGTGAAGATCGTGCCGCCGTGCGCCATGCCGAGCGGATTGAGCAGCTCATCGGTCAGCTCGACCTCGACCGTCGCGCCGCCGTCCTTGTCGAGCGTGATAACGTGCATATTCATCAGCTTGTTCAGACCGTTCGCGTTCTGACGCAGCTTGAGGATTTCTGCTATCTCCATAATGATCTCCTTCTTTCTTTCCTGATTTACAGATCAAAAACCGCACGGATCGTTCGGCATACGCCGTCCTCGTCATTCGACGGACAGCGGTATTTCGCGAGTGCGGCGAGCTGCTCGTGCGCGTTCGCCATGGCATAGGACTCGCCCGCCGTGCGCAGCAGCTCGATGTCGTTGAGGTAATCGCCGAAGGCCATGCAGTCCGCCGTCGTGATGCCGAGCGTGCCGCACAGCTCCTCGAGCGCCCCGCCCTTGCTCACGCCGGTCCGCATGAGGTCGACCCAGTCCGTGCCCGAGAGTGCGAGCTGCGCCCGTCCGGCAAAGTCGGCAAACGCCGGCATGAGCACCTGCTCGGCGCGTCCGGCGCAGCACAGCGCGACCTTGCAGATCGGCTCGCGCGAGGCGAATTCCGCAAGATCGGGCACCTCGGTGCAGCGCGCACAGTACATATTGAAATTCCGCACCGCCTCAACAGATGAATTTTTCTCGTAAAATGCACCGCTCCGGGCGGAAATGACCGTATAGGCCCCAGGCAGCGTGCGCACCCGCTCGATGGCATCGAGCACAACGTCCCGCGGCATGGCGGAAAAGCCGACGCACTCCGCGCCGTCGCAGATCATCGCGCCGTTCTCGCTGATATACATAAGCTCGTCCGCGATCTCACCGAACTGCTCGTAGAGCGTGTAAAACTGGCGGCCCGAGGCCGGAGCGAAGCGCACGCCGCGCTCATGCAGCGCGCGCACGAGCGGAAACAGTCCCTCAGGCAGCTGCTTGCGGCTGTCGAGCAGCGTTCCGTCCATGTCTGCGGCGATCAGTCTGATGCTCATGCTCTTCCTCCCGAAATTTCTTCCTCCAGCTCCTCGCGCTCCTCCTCGATGAACATGATGAGGAACACGGCCGCGAGCGGCACGAGCGTCAGCAGCAGCGCCTTCTCCCCGACTGCATTCGTCACCAGCGCGCCGATCGCGCCGCCGAGGATGAAAACAAGGATGATCGAATAGTAATTCTTCATTTTTCTCGCGGCGCCGCGGTCTCCCGTCTGCCGCCAGATGACAAGCTGCTCGGTTCCCGAACGCAGATTGCCCGTGCACATGGTGGTCGCGAAGGCGCTGCCGCGCACCTTGCGGAAGGTCTCGACCTGCATGGCGCAGACGAACGAGATGATGATGTTGACCATGGCGTTCGCGGACTGCGGCAGCAGGGCGGCGATCGTCACGAGCACCATTTCGCCCAGAACGACGATCTGACGCCAGTGGATGTTGATGTTGCGGTTCTGACGCGACTTGAAGCGGCGCTTGACGAGCTCGGCGGACAGCACGCCGAACGCAAACGCCACGATCGGCAGCAGATAGCGCAGCGCCTTTTCCCAATCGCCCTCGGCGAGATGTGCGCCGAGCAGCACGATATTTCCCGTTTCGGCGTTCGCGAACACGCCGCCGCGGCAAAGATAGGTATAGGCATCAAAAAAACCGCCTGCGAGCGCAAGAAGCAGCCCCAGAACGAGCGACTCGGACATCTGTCCCTTTACTTTTTTCACGGTCTTTCCCTCCGTTTTTCCTGAGGACAGTGCCGCACGGTGAACGCGGTATCGTCCTATGAAACCATTATAGCATATCCGCGAATGAATTGCACAAAATCGCCGCACAAATATTGTACAATTTTCCCTTGACAAGCGGCGTTTTCATGATACAATTAGAACAGAAAAAGCAGAGTAGACTGCAATGCGTTAAGTGCCGCTGAGACGGGGAGTTGTTCAGCGGACGAAAGGGACCGAGTCCCCTGCGGTATTGCAGCCGCATCCCGCTGCTGCAACTGTTTAGGCATCTCCTAAATCGCTGTGGCAACAGATGAATTTATTATGGAGGTGTCTTTTTCTATGTCCAAAAAACAGAATATCTTCGTCCGCTCGCTGCATGAGCTGAAGAGCACGCGCTGCATCGCCGTGACCGCCTTGCTCATCGCCATCAACATCACGCTCGACCTGCTCGGCCTGACCATCAAGCTGCCGCCCAATCTGCGCATCGGCTTCGGCTTTCTGTGCAACGCAGCCATCGGCATGCTGTTCGGCCCGGTCGTCGGCATGATGGCCGGCGTGTGCACGGATGTGCTCGGCTATTTCGCCGGCAACCTGTCCATGGGCGCGTACTTTCCCGGCTACACGCTGACCGCAGTGGTCGGCGGCCTGATCTGGGGTCTGTGGCTGTATCCGCGCAAGATCACCGTCTGGCGCGCCATCGGCGCAAAGGCCTGCATCAACGTGTTCTGCAACATCTGCCTGAACACGCTCTGGCTGACCATTACCGGCGGCAAGGCGATGAGCCTGCTGCTCGTCACGCGCGTGCCGAAAAACCTCATTCTCCTCCCGCTCGAGATCGTACTCGTCTACGTCGTCATGCGCCTCGTCTGCCGCATCTACAGTGCCCTGCCGGGCACGGCCGCCGAGACCGCCGCGTCCGACTCCGCGCAGTAAGCACGCCAGACTCATATGAATTTTCAGCCGTCCGCTCCCCGGGCGGCTTTTATCTTGCCGAAAAGCTCACGCTTTTCCGGCAGATGTGTTCTGACTGCGCAGAACACAGACGTCCGAAAGTTCCTGTGCAGAAACTTTCTCCCTCTCAATGTAAAGAAACCGAGGCGCATGTCCCCGGTTTCTTTGCGTTTGCACAGCAAACGCTTTTTCATGCGCGCTGCCGCGCGACAGTCACTGTATTTACTGCGGCGGCTTTCTTTTGCGCTATTTTCCTTTTGTTCTGTGATTTTGACGAAATTGTTCTATGCAAGCGCCCGTTTTTTTGGTATACTATATACGATAGGAGACGAACGGCGCGACTGACCGCCTTTTCGCCTGAAAAAGACGCTTTTCCGCTCGCTGCTCCGTTCACTGAAAGGATGTGACCGCTTTTATGAAACTGACAAAAGAGAGTATCAAACATAACGCGTCCTGGAAGGGTTACCGCCTGCCGCAGTACGACATTGACGCCGTGCGCGAGGCTACGCACAAGGCCCCGACCTGGCTGCATTTCGGTGCAGGCAACCTGTTCCGCGCTTTTCCTGCGGTTCTGGCGCAGCGCCTGCTCACCGCAGGCCTGACCGATACCGGCATCATCTGCTGCGACGGCTACGATGAGGAGCTGATCGACCGCTGCTACCGCGCCTGCGACCATCTGTCGCTGTCCGTGACCCTGTATTCCAACGGCACCATCAACAAGGAGATCGTCGCTTCCGTCACCGAGAGCCTCAAGCTCAGCGAGGACGGCGCCCGCCTCAAGGAAGTCTTCACCGCTCCCTCCCTCCAGATGGTCACCTTTACCATCACCGAGAAGGGCTACGCCATCCAGAACGATGCGCACGACTTCCTGCCCGACTACAAGGCCGACATGGAGAGCGGCCCGGACGCCTGCCATTCGTTCTTCGGCAAGCTCGCGTCCCTGTGCCTCTCGCGCGTCCGCGCAGGTCTCGCTCCGCTCGCGCTCGTGTCTCTCGACAACTGCTCGGATAACGGCGTTCGTCTCGAGCGCGCCATGCGCTACATGACCCAGGCCTGGATGCAGCACGGCTTTATCACCGAGGACGAGTATTTCGCCCTCATCAAGAAGAACACCTACCCGCTCTCCATGATCGACAAGATCACGCCGCATCCGGACGAGCGCATCGCCAAGGCGCTCACCGACGACGGTGTTGAGGGTGCGCAGCCGTTCGTTACCGAAAAGGGCTCGGTCGGCGCGATCTACGTCAACTCGGAAAATCCGCACTACCTGCTCATCGAGAACGCCTTCCCGAACGGCCATCCGCCGCTCGAGCAGTGCGGCGTTATCATCACGCGCCGCGACATCGTCGAGAAGTCCGCGCAGATGAAGGTCGCGACCTGCATGAACCCGATGGACACCGCGCTCGGCATTTTCGGCTGCATGCTCGGCTACACGCAGGTCAGCGCAGAGATGAAGGACAAGGAGCTTGTCAACCTGATCACCCGTCTGAGCGAGAACGAGGCAATGCCGATGGTCGCAGACCCGGGCGTTATCGACCCCGAGGCATTCCTGCACGAGGTTCTGGGCGAGCGTTACCCGAACCCCTTCCTTCAGGATTCTCCGCAGCGCACCGCGACCGACACCTCCCGCAAGATCGCGCCGCGCTTCGGCACCACGCTGTACGCTTACTATAACTCCATGCTTCCGGCACACCGTGCGACCAAGCTGGTCTATATCCCGCTCGTGCTGGCAGGCTGGCTGCGTTATCTGGTCGGCGTTGATGACCGCGGCGACGCATTCGAGCTCAGCCCGGACCCGAACATCGAGCATGTCCGCAGCCTGATGGGCAACCCCAAGCTCGGTGACGAGTGCCCGGAGGCACAGCTGTATCCGCTGCTCGCGAACCGCTATTATTTCGGCGTCAACCTGTTCGAGATCGGCGTCGGCGAGACCGTTGTCCGCATGTTCAACGAGCTTAACCGCGGTCCGCGCGCAATCCGCGAGACCCTCAAGAAATACTGCGGCGAGGAAAAGGCCGAAGAGTGGATCTTCGACTGATCTTCATCCCGAAAAGCAAAGCACCGGCTCTCGCCGGTGCTTTTTTCGTTTTATTGTCAGCAGACGCAAAATCTTCCGCCGATACAGCGGGGTACCGCTGAAGGCGACTTTACGCCCTCGGAGGGCGTGGTCATTGGCCGCCTTCGGCGGCCGGGGGAGCCGGTGTTCACCGGCGGGAATGCCGCCGTCTGGCGGCGGAGACAAAAGGGGACAGGACACCAAGTATGGTTTCCTGTCCCCTCTTGACTCCCCTCACCTTCCTTTGCGCTGACACATCGGAGATGTGCAGCGAAACAGGGGTACGGGGGCTCGGTTCCGTGCGTCGGGCAGATTTTGGGACGCTGTTATGTCCTGAATTTACTTTGTGTAAACCGCCGCGCATAACAGTGCGCGGCCATCCTGTGCAGGGCGACAGCGTTCTGCTGCGAAAAGCTCCGCTTCGATCAAGGATGTGCCCTTGGAGCACCAGACGCCCCTGTGGGCCCCTCGCTTTTAGACGCGCGACCGAAGGGAGTCGCGTCCAAAGGAAAGGTCGGGGAGTCAAGAGGGGCAGGGAAACCTTGGTGTCCCTGCCCCTTTTGCCCCCGCCGCCGGGCGGCGGCCTTCCCCACGCCATGTCATGGCGAACATCCCCCGTCCCGGGAGGGCCTCTCTCGCCTGCGGCGGCAAGCCGCCGTATCGGCGGAAGGTCAACCGTCAGCCGACGGTTAAAAAGCAACGGCTTGCTTCCGCAGAAAAGCAAAAACCTCCCGGTTCCCCGGGAGGTTCTCAATATCTATGTGAGCAACAGAATATCAGTTTTCGGGGCTGCGCTTAGCGTGCAGTACGCTTGCCGCGCTGCAGCGTCTTAGCGCATACGCGCTCGCCCTCCAGCTCCATCATACGTGCGCTTACCAGACCATTAAAAAAGCCCTTCATCATGATTATTCTCTCCTTTGCATCTTGTATTCCTATTTCTCGTGAGTCCTTTTCTTGAACTCTGGTATTATAATACACGATTCTTCACAGGAATACAAGAGTCGGATTTTATGAATATCTCACAATCGCAGCGTTGTATTTTTGTGCATATTGACCATTACAGCCTCGCACATTGCATAAACAACAGCTTTTCATTCTATCCACCCTGCACAAAGGCAGGCAGATTACTCCATCACGACCATTTCGGGCGTGATCGGCAGCTCGCAGAAGCGCTTTCCGGTCGCGTTGTACACAGCATCCGCAATCGCCGGGAGCGGCGTGTTGATGACGACCTCACCGATCGACTTCGCGCCGAACGGGCCGGCATCTTCATAGCTGCAATCGAACTCGACGCGGATGCGTCCCACATCGACGCGCGTCGGGATTTTGTACTGGAGGAAGGAATTTTCCGCGAGGACGCCCTTTTCGTCATAGGTGACGTTCTCGGTCAGCGCCATGCCGATGCCCTGGAGCAGACCGCCCTCCGCCTGCACGCGCGTCAGATTGGGGTTGATGGGCGTGCCGCAGTCCACGCAGGCCGCATAGTCGACGACCGAGATCTCGCCGGTCTCCTTGTCGAGCTCGATCTCGGCCGCGCCGACCATGTACGGCGGAGGCGAAATTTCGGAGGTATGCGAAACCGTCGCTTCGAGCGCGGTGTTATTGTTATTCTGGGTCGAGGCGCCGATCTCCTCGAGGGTCACGCTGCGTCCCTCCTGCTCGCCGGTCTCCACGCGCACGCGCGCGCCGTCAAACGAAACCTCCTCGGCCTTTACGCCCATCATCTCCGCACCGAACGCCTTGATCTTATCGCGCAGCTCGAGCGCACACTTCTCGGTCGCCTTGCCGGTGACGTAGATCGTGCTCGACGCATAGGAGCCGGAGTCATACGGCGAGGAATCGGTATCCGCGCCGAGCGTGATGACCTTGTCGAGCGGACACTCGAGCACCTCGGCCGCGATCTGCGCGAGCGTGGTGTCGCAGCCGGTTCCCATATCCGCCGCCGCGATGCGCAGCGTATAGAAAC
The DNA here is from genome assembly GCF_014288055.1 of Agathobaculum hominis. Taxonomy (NCBI): domain Bacteria; kingdom Bacillati; phylum Bacillota; class Clostridia; order Eubacteriales; family Butyricicoccaceae; genus Agathobaculum; species Agathobaculum hominis. The sequence goes on along the minus strand of NZ_JACOPK010000001.1, from coordinate 96,220 downwards.
CGAAATCGTTGAGCTGGAGCGAGGCCGAGCCGACGTCCATGCTTGTGATGCCCGAGCCCTGCATCGCCATGCCCATGCCGACCGCGCGCACCTTGCCGTTGCCCATGTCGCGGCAGGGATACTTATTGTCCCAGTCGATCATCTCGCGCACGCGCGCAAGACATCTGTCGAGCGTGCAGCTCGTGTTGACCTGACCATAATAGGCCGGCATGACGTCGCCTTCCCTGACGATGTTCTTTTCGCGCAGCTCGAACGGGTCCATGCCGAGTCTGGCGGCAAGCTCATTTACCGCGCTCTCGACCGCGAACAGGCCCTGCGTCGCGCCGTAGCCGCGGTACGCGCCCGCAGACATGATGTTCGTATACACAACGTCGCTCGTGAAGCGGAACGCCTCGGCCCTGCCGTAGAGCGGAATGGACTTATGACCGGACAGGCCGACCGTTGTCGGGCCGTGCTCGCCGTAAGCGCCTGTATTGGACAGCGTATAGAGGTCGATGCCGCGCACGATACCGTCCTTCGTTGCGCCGAGACGGACGTGCATCTGCATCTCATGGCGCGGCGAGGATGCGGTCTGGCTCTCGACACGGCTGAAAATGATCTTGGAGGGCTTTTTCGTCATCCACGTGACGAACGCCGGATAGACTGCGCTGACCGCGGTCTGCTTCGCGCCGAAGCCGCCGCCGATGCGCGGCTTGGAGACGCGGATCATGCTCTTCGGGATGTGCAGCGCGTTGGCGATGATGCGGCGCGTATGGAACACGATCTGGGTCGAGCTGAGCACGTTCAGGCGGCCGTAGGCGTCGATGCTGCAATAGGTGCGGAAGGTCTCCATCATGGCCTGTTGGCAGGCGCGGGTATGGTAAACGCGGTCGATCACGATGTCGCTCGTGCGGAGCACCTCGTCGATGTCGCCGCTGCCGCACTGGTCGTGCGCGCACAGATTGCGCTTATTATCCGCGCCCACCGGCGCAAGGCTCTCCCAGTTGTCCTCGGGGTGCACGAGGATGGGGTTGTCCTTGGCTTTGGTGAAGTCGAAAAGCGGCTCGAGCACCTTGTATTTGACCTTGATCAGCCGCATCGCCTTGTCCACGCACTTCTCGTCCTCGCCTGCGACGATCGCAACGACGTCGCCGACAAAGCGGACATGGCGGTCGATGACCAGACGGTCATACGGACTCGGCTCGGGATAGGTCTGGCCTGCCTGCGTGTAGCGGCGGCCGTCCTGCGGCACGTCCTCCCAGGTGAAGATGCGCTCCATGCCGGGCACCTTCATCGCCGCAGCGGTGCTGATGCTCTCGACGATGGCGTTCGCGTGGGGCGAGCGCAGCAGCTTGACGCACAGGCAGCCCTCAGGGATCACGTCATCCATGTACACCGGCTGACCGGTGACGAGCTGCATCGCGTCCTTTTTGCGCAGCGGTTTGTTTACGACCTTCATGCCTTGCCCTCCTCCTTCTGCTTTTTCCATGCGAGGAACGCGAGAATGCCGCGCAGCTGACCCTCGTAGCCGGTGCAGCGGCACAGATTGCCTGCAAGGTATTCCTTGATCTCCTCCTCGGTCGGGTATTCCTTCTCGCGGAACAGCGCGAGCGCGTTCATGATGAAGCCGGGGTTGCAGAAGCCGCACTGCTCCGCGCCCTGGTCCGCGATAAACGCGCCGAATTCGGCCGCCTCGTCCTGAAGGCCCTCGAGCGTGGTGACGCTGTGACCGCTCGCGCGCGCCGCGAGCATCGAGCAGGACAGGATGGGTTTCTCGTCCATGAATACCGTGCACAGGCCGCAGTTTGCGGTCTCGCAGCCGCGCTTGACGCTCTTGCAGCCGTGCGCGCGGACAAAATCGATGAGCAGCGTATCCGCCGAAACGTCATCGACGATCTTTTTTCCGTTTAAGTTTATTGTGATAAGCATAATCTTTCCTCTTTATTCCGCCGTGTTTTCGAGTGCTTCCGCCGCGCGGCGGACAAGCGTGCCGACGAGCTTTCTGCGATACGCCGCGCTGCCGCGCATATTCGAGCCGAGCACCGCCTCGCGCTGTACCTGTTCGGCCATCTGCTCCGCCGAACCCGCCTCCGGGGTGAAGATCATGGCACGCGCCGGGCGCGAGCCGATGACAAAGCGGCAGCCGTCCCCCTCGCGCACGGACGCGCAGGTAAGCGTCGGCAGGTCGGTCCTGGTCGGGCGGACCGAGCGGTAGTCAAAGCGCGCGCCCGCCTTTTTCGGCACGATGACGCGCACGAGCACATCGCGGTCCTTTTTGCGCTCCGCGTACTCGCAAAGCGGCACAATGCCGCCCTTGTACAGCTCGACCGATGCATCGAGCGCCAGAAACATGGTCAGCACATCGGAAAAGCCGAAGCGGCTGTAAAGACTGCCGCCGAGCGTCGCGAGATTGCGCAGCTGCACGCCGACAATATGGCGGACGCTCTCGCGCATCGCTCCGTTCGTGTACGCCGCAAGGCCCTCGTGGGTCTCGAGCGTGCGCAGCGTCGCCATCGCGCCGATGCGGAACTCGGTTTCCGTCTCCTCGACAGCATCCAGACCGAGGCCGGACAGGTCGATCGCCGTGCCGACGTTCAGCGTTTCCATCTTGAGCCAGATCATGCCGCCGATGATGCGGTTCGACTTCTTCTGGTTCAGCTCATACGCTTCCTCGAGCGACTGAACCTTTTTGTATTCCCGTATCGTGATCATTTGTTTTTTCCTCTCTATGTTCCGGAGAGATTTCTCCAAATCTATCTTTACATCTTTTATTTTACCATACTTTTTGCTATAATAGCGTTATCGTTATCAATTTACAACGAGTTTTTTTGTGCGGAGGTGGTAATTATGCGTCCGGTCATCCGGGTCTATCTGTACGACGAGAACGGCGAGCGCTTTTTCGGTGAGGGTCCGCTGCGGCTGCTGCACGCAGTCGAAGAGACCGGCTCGCTGCGCAGCGCGGCGCAGTCGATGGAAATGGCATACACCAAGGCGCTGCATCTGCTGCGGCGCGCCGAGAAGGTACTCGGCTTCGCGTTTACGCGCCGAACGATCGGCGGACGCGGCGGCGGCGGCAGCGTGCTGACCGATGAAGCAAAGGAGTTCATGCAGCGCTATGAAAGCTACCGGGATGAATGCGTGCACGCGGACAAGGAGCGCTTCGCGCGGTATTTCGCCGATGAAAAATGAAGCAGTCGGCGCGGTCATCATGGCCTCCGGCCTTGCGCGGCGGTTCGGGTCGAACAAGCTGCTCGCGGACTTCGGCGGCGAGCCGATGCTGTGCCGCGCACTGGCAGCAACGGCCGGCATCGCGCCGCGTCTGGTCGTAACGCGCTCGGAGGAGGTTCACAGGCTGTGCACAGCTCTGGGCGTTCCCGCGCTGCTGCACGCCCTGCCCCACCGCAGCGACACCGTGCGGCTCGGGCTGTCCGCCCTGCTGCTCGGGCAGCCGGCGCTGTGCGGCTGTCTGTTTGTGCCGGGTGATCAGCCGCTGCTGCGGCGCAGCACCGTAGACGGGATGTGCGCTGCGTTTGCGTGCTCGCAGGAAAAAGAACGGGACATTTTCCGGCTGTGTGCACCGGAGAATGGCTCTCCGGTCACGGTCGGCAGTCCCGTCCTGTTCGGACGCGGGTATTTTGACGCGCTGCTGCACCTTCCCGAAGGGAAAGGCGGCGGCGCTGTGCTGCGGCAGCACACGGAATGCGTGCGGCTGTTTGCTGCCGGGCATCCGGCGGAGCTTGAGGACGCCGACACGCCGGAGGCGCTGCAAAACCTGCTGGCGCAGGAAACAGCCCTGAAAAAGGTTTTACCTGAAGCAGGAGATTGACCTTCCGCCGTTCCGGCGGCTTGCCGCCGCAGGTGAATCTTTTTTTACCCTCTGCTGAGGGTATACCTTCCGCCGTTCCGGCGGCCTGCCGCCGCAGGCGAGGCAGGCCCTCCCGGGACGAGGGGTGTTCGCCATGACATGGCGTGTGCATTGGCCGCCGCCCGGCGGCGGGGGCAAAAGGGGCAGGGACACCAAGGTTTCCCTGCCCCTCTTGACTCCCCAACCTTTCCTTAGGACGCGACTCCCTTCGGTCGCGCGTCTAAAAGCGAAGGGCCCACAGGGGCGTTTGGTGCTCCAAGGGCACGCTCTTGATCGAAGCGAAGCTTTTCGCAGCAGAAAGCAAACGCCCTGCACAGAATGGCCGCGCACTGTTATGCGCGGCGGTTGACGCAAGGAAAATTCAGGGCAGCTCAGCCACATATAAGCTGAAAAACGCACGGAACCGAGCCCCCGTAACCCCCGTTTCGCTGCACATCTCCGATGTGTCAGCGCAAAGGAAGGTCTGGGGAGTCAAGAGGGGACAGGAAACCATACTTGGTGTCCTGTCCCCTTTTGCCCCTGCCGGTGGGCACCGGCGTCTCCGCCGCCAGACGGCGGCATTCCCGCCGGTGAACACCGGCTCCCCCGGCCGCCGAAGGCGGCCACTGTGCACGCTCACTTTGAGCGTAAACCTCGCCTCCAGCGGCGCACCGCTGTATCGGCGGAAGGTATACCGTCAGCTGACGGTAAAAAGAATCTTTATTTATCCTTCGGCAGAAGGATGTTCAGAATGATCGCTACGAACGCTGCCGGAACAATACCGGAACCGCCGAAGATCAGCTGGATCGCCTGCGGGGCCTGCGCCAGAATGGACATATTCGCGCCCATGCCGTAGCCGACGCCGAGAGCGACCGAAACGATCGTCAGATTGCGCGGCGTCATTTCCTCCTTGGTGATCAGCTGGATACCGCTGATGACGATGGACGAGAACATCATGACCGCTGCGCCGCCGAGCACCGACTGCGGCATGATGGAAACGATCGCGCCGAGCTTCGGAATCAGGCCGCAGAGAATGAGGAAGATCGCGCCGATGGACAGCGCACCGCGGTTGACGACCTTGGTCATGGTGACAAGGCCGACGTTCTGGCTGAACGAGGTGTTCGGAAGAACGCCGAACAGCGCCGCAAACGAGGAACCCAGACCGTCGCAGCTGACGCCGCCGGACAGCTCCCTGTCGGTCGCCTCGCGGCCCATGCCGCCCTCCATAACGCCCGAAATATCGCCCACCGTCTCAACAGCGGTAACGATGAACATAACGAGGACCGGCAGGATCGCACGCAGATCAAAGACCGGCTTTACCGGGATGAGCTTGGGTACCGAGAACCAGCCCGCCTGTGCGACCTTGTCCCAGTTCAGCACCCACGCCTTGGTGAACTCCACGCCGTCCGCGTCAACTGCGGTCGTCGGGAGCACGAAGCCCATGATGATAGCCGCGATGTAGCCGGCGATAATGCCGACAAAGATCGCAGACGAGCCGAGGAAGCCCGAGCAGCCGTGCTTGACCACGAGGATCACCACGAGTACGAAAAGTGCGAGCAGCAGATTTTCCATCGAGCCGAAGTCCTTCGCGGAGTTGCCGCCGCCGAAGGAATTGATGCCGACCGAGATCAGCGACAGGCCGATGCTCAGAACGACCGTGCCGGTGACGACCGCCGGGAAAAACCGGCGCAGCGGCTTGAGGAAGAAGCCGAGCACGGTTTCAAACAGACCGCCGAGAATGGACGCGCCCATGATCGCGCCGTAGGCGATCACGCCGCCGCCCATCGTCGCCGCAACGCTGTTGAACACGCCGATAAAGCCCGAGCTCGTGCCCATGATGATCGGAACCTTGCCGCCGATCGGGCCAATGGCGAACAGCTGAACGAGCGTTACCACGCCCGCAACAAACATCGCGTTCTGAAGGACGCTGACCTGGAGATCCGCGAACTCGCCGCCTGCAATGCCGCACGCGCCCATGATGATGAGCAGCGGCGTGAGGTTGCCGACGAACATGGCGAAAACGTGCTGGAGTCCGAGCGGAATGGCTCGTGCCAGCGGCATTTTGGCGTAGAAATCGTGCGCCGCATCCATAGAAATAGTTTTATTCTGCATACCCACACTCCTTAAATTATTTCTCTTGCTGCGACGTTCCCCCTGCCGCAGCGGCGGAACGCCATGATATGCAAATAAATTATAGCAAAAAGTTAACAATCTGTAAATGCGCCGAGCGCCATCTGACGAATTTTGTGCATTCAGCACAGATTTTCGCCCTTTAAGCGCGGAAAACGGGACATCGCGCCCTCTGGTCTCCCGCTCTATGCTTCCCTTTATATAACAAAAGGCAGACCTTGCGGTCTGCCCAGTCTGTTGATAAAGTTTAGTTTCGCGACAGTCTTTTACTGGTGCCGGCGGGGGGACTCGAACCCCCAAGGTGTTTCCACCGGTTGATTTTGAGTCAACTGCGTGTACCATTTCGCCACGCCGGCATTATTATGGGTGCATCGATAATTATACCGTACTGCACCCATTTTTTCAAGTATTATTTACGCAAAAAACTTATCCCTGATGCCGAGCACAAAGATGACGAGCACGATGAGCGGCAGGATATAGCTCACATAGAAGCGAATGCCGTCGCGCACCTTGATGCCGCCGCCGTCGTTCGCCTCGTTCTGGAAATTCTTCCATCCCCAGCCATAGCGCGAGGTGCAGAACAGCAGATAGACGAGCGAGCCAAGCGGAAGCCACAGATTGGAAACCAGAAAATCCTCAAGATCGAGAACGTTCGAGCCCGGGCCGAACGGCTGAAAGCCGCTCCAGACATTGAAGCCGAGAACGCACGGCAGGGACAGCAGGATCATCAGAACGATGTTGATCGCCGCGGTCTTTTTGCGGCTCCAGCCGGTCAGATCCATGCAGCAGGACATGATGTTCTCGAAAACAGCGAGCACGGTAGAGAATGCCGCGAACGCCATGAATACAAAGAACAGACTGCCCCACAGACGGCCGCCAGCCATGTGGTTGAAGATGTTGGGCAGGGTGACGAAGATGAGGTTCGGACCGCTGTCCGGGGATACGTTGAACGCGAAGCACGCCGGGAAGATGATCAGACCGGCGGTGAAGGCGACAAAGGTGTCGAGCACAGCGACGTTGACCGCCTCTCCCATGAGCGCGCGTCCCTTGCCGATATAGCTGCCGAAGATCGCCATCGCGCCGATGCCGAGCGACAGGGTGAAGAACGCCTGATTCATCGCGCCCACGACCACGTTCGCCACGCCGGTCTCCGCCATGCGGCCGAAGTCCGGGATGAGGTAAAAGCGCAGACCCTCGCCCGAGCCCGGGGTGCGGATGCTGTTGACGGCGAGCACGACCATGATGGCGAGCAGCGCGATCATCATGACCTTGGTCACGCGCTCCAGACCGCCCTGAAGGCCGAACGAGTTAATGAGGAAGCCGATGACGACGACCGCGATCATGCAGCCCGCCATGACGCCCGGCCGGGACAGCATTTCACCGAACACCGCGCCGACCTGCTCGGTCGTTGCTCCGACAAATCTGCCCGCTGCGGTCAGATAGAAATAGTGCAGCATCCAGCCGCAGACCGTCGTGTAGAACATCATCAGCAGATAGTTGCCGATCATCGCCAGATAACCGTGGATATGCCACCTGCTGCCCGGCTTTTCCAGCACCTGATAGGCGCGTACCGGGCTTTTCTGGCTGGCGCGGCCGACCGCGAACTCCATCGTCATGATCGGCAGACCGAGGATGAGCAGGAAGATCACATAGAACAGAACGAAGGCGCCGCCGCCGTACTGTCCGACCATCCACGGGAACTTCCATACGTTGCCGACGCCGATGGCGCAGCCTGCGCTGAGCAGAATAAAGCCCAGACGCGAACCGAGTCTTTCTCTTTGCATTTGTTTTTAACCCCACTTATTACTACTTTTCTCTTTCACAGAACGCATCCTGCTGCGCTTCTCCGCTTTCCGCCGCAGCTTCCTCGCTCTTCTGTGCTTTTCTGATGAGTTTGCGCTTCTTTCGAAGCTCCCGGAAGAACGTGCGCAGCTCGTCCGCACACTGCTCCTCCATAACGCCGGAAACGAGCTCCGGCTGATGATTGTACGGCAGCGAAAACAGATTGATCATCGAGCCGCACGAGCCGGCCTTCGGGTCGAATGCGCCGAAATAGACCGTTTTGATGCGGGCGTTGATGATCGCCCCGGCGCACATCGGACACGGCTCGAGCGTGACATACAGGTCGCACCGGTGCAGCCGCCAGCCGCCGAGCTTTTTGCAGGCCTTCTCGATGGCCTCGATCTCCGCGTGATGCAGCGCGTTTTTCTTTGTCTCGCGGCGGTTACGGCCGCGTCCGACGATCTTTCCGTCGCAGACAACGACCGCACCGACCGGGACCTCGCCCTCCTCCGCCGCCCTGTGCGCGAGCTTCAGCGCCGCCTTCATGTATTTTTCCTGTTCGGTCATCACGCCTGCCGTTACCGCATCTGTCTCTTGCGCGACAGATTGATCGTGCCGTCCTGCATGCTCGCGAGGTTCTCGAGACAGTTGCCCGTGCCGTAGGCGACGCACGAGACCGCCTCGTCCGCGACGCGCGTCGGGATGCCGGTCTTGGAGGCAACGAGCTTGTCGAAGCCCCAGATGAGCGAGCCGCCGCCGGTCATGACGATGCCGTTGGAGGAGATGTCGCCCGTCAGCTCGGGAGGCGTGCGCTCGAGCACGCTGTGAATGGCCTCGACGATAGCGGAGGAGACCTCCTCGAGCGCCTCGAGGATCTCGGACGAGCTGAGCGTGAACGTGCGCGGCAGGCCGGTCATCAGACAGCGGCCCTTGACCTCCATGATCTCCTCCTCGGTGCGCGGATAGACGCAGCCGATGGTCTTTTTGACCTGCTCCGCCGTACGCTCACCGATGAGCGCGTTGTGCTTGCGGCGCACATATTTGATGATCGCCTCGTCGAACTTGTCGCCCGCGATCTTGATCGAGGTGGACTCGACGATGCCGCCGAGCGAGATGACCGCGATGTCGGTCGTGCCGCCGCCGATGTCAGCGACCAGATTGCCGTTCGGCCTGCTGATGTCGAGACCCGCGCCGATGGCCGCCGCGACCGGCTCCTCGATGAGGAACACGCGCTTCGCACCGGCCTGCGTGCCGGCGTCGATGACCGCACGCTCCTCGACCTCGGTGATGATCGAGGGCACGCAGATGACGACGTTCGGCTTGAACAGGCGGAAGCCCTGTACCTTGCGGATGAACTCCTTGATCATCAGCTCGGTCATCTCGTAGTCCGAAATGACGCCCTCGCGCAGCGGACGGATGGCGATGATGTTGTCCGGCGTGCGGCCGAGGGTCTCCTGCGCCTCCGTGCCGACCGCTACGAGCTTTCCCGTCACCTTGTTCACTGCGACGACGGACGGCTCGTTGAGCACGATGCCCTTGCCCTTCACATAAACGAGAACGGTCGCCGTGCCGAGATCAATGCCGATGTCGCTCGAAAAAAGAGAGAAGTTTCTCTTAAAAATATCAAGAAAAGAAGCCATGTTGCGTTTTTCATCCTTTTCATTATAAGCAGTACCTTTATTATACTCTATCCGGAACGTTTCTGGCAAGTCCTGGCGGTAAATTGTAGCCGTTTCGACTTTTTTCGTGCTCAGAGCAGCGCGATCTCCGGGGCGTCGGCCGCGCGTTCGCCACGCAGTCTTGCCTTGAGAGCGCTGTACCGGCGGCCCTTCTGATTGTTCGCGACCATGTGGGAGACCGTCTCCGTGCTGCCCACGATGACGAGCAGCTGCTTCGCGCGCGTAATGCCGGTATAGAGGATATTTCTGGTGAGAAGGCGGCGCGGCAGGCCGTCGGACAGGGCGAAAACGACCGCGTCGAACTCACTGCCCTGCGATTTATGTACCGTGACCGCGTAGGCAAGCTCAAGCTCGCTCAGCATATCGAACGTGTAGGTCGCAAGGCGGTCATCGAAGCGCACGATCAGGCATTCCTGCTGCGGATAGATGCGCTCGAGCTCGCCCACGTCGCCGTTGAACACGCCCGTGCCGGTCTCGTCGCCGCCCTCGCGCTCCCAGACGATGTCGTAGTTGTTGCGCACCTGCATGACGCGGTCGCCCTCGCGGAAGATTATGTCGCCGAAGCGCTTTTCGCGCCTGTTCTCGCTTGGCGGATTGAGCGTCTCCTGCAAACGGCGGTTGAGCGCAGCCGTGCCGCTGCCCTGCCGTCTGGCCGGGGACAGCACCTGAATCTGCGACGGCGAAAAGCCGTAGTGCGCCGGGAGGCGCTGTGAGCAGAGCTGTGCGACGGTCTCGATGACCGAGGCCGCGTCGCCGCGCTTCATGAAGAAAAAGTCGCCGTCCGCGCCTGACGGCGTGGGCATATGACCCTCGTTGACCGCGTGCGCATTCATGACGATGTCGGATTTCTGCGCCTGGCGGAAGATCTCGGTCAGCTGGATGGTCGGAACGCGCTGCGAGGCGATGATGTCGCGCAGGAAATTGCCCGGCCCGACCGGCGGCAGCTGGTCGGCGTCTCCGACGAGCACGAGCCGTGCGCCGTGCGGCAGCGCCTCGATGAGCGCCTGCATCAGCCGGATGTCGACCATGGACACCTCGTCCAGAATGACCGCGTCGCACTCGAGCGGATTGGTGACGGTGCGCGCGTAGACCGTGCGCCCGCCGGGCGCGAACCCGGCCTCGAGCAGGCGGTGGATGGTCTTTGCCTCCATGCCGGTGAGGTCGGACAGGCGCTTGGCCGCGCGTCCGGTCGGCGCGGCGAGCAGCGTATTCAGGCTGAGCGCCTCAAACACGCGCAGGATGCCGCTGACCGTGGTAGTCTTGCCGGTGCCCGGACCGCCGGTCAGAATGACAAGACCGTTCCGCGCCGCCGCCGCGATGGCCTGCTTCTGCTTTTCCGAATACGGGAACTCGCTGTCATCGAACAGGCCGTGCAGCAGACTGTCTACGTCGAAATCATACTCGTAATTGCGCTCAGACATATCGCTCAGCATATGTGCGAGATAAGCCTCCGCGTCGTGCATATCGCGCAGATAGACCGCGTCGCGGCCTGCGATCTCCTCACGGACGAGGATGCCCTTGTCGGCGAGGCGCAGGATGCCGGCGAGGATGCGGTCCTCATCGAACACGACGTCCTCGTCGCTCAGCAGGCGGATGACGGCGGTCGTCAGCTTGTCGAGCGGAATAAAGGTGTGGCCGTTTCCGAGGTTGAAGGTCAGCGTATAGACGATGCCTGCGTCCGTTCGGTCGTCGGACAGCATGGACAGGCCGAGCTCGATCGCCAGACCGTCCGCAAGACGGAAATCGACGTCATAATACGGGTCGCACAGCAGGTACGGGTTCTCCTTCAGGCTTTCGATGGCGCTGTCGTGAAACCGCTTGTACAGCAGCGCCGTGATCTCGATGGGGAGACCATGCTCGCTGAGGAAATCCATCAGCTCGCGCATCGCGCTCTGCTCGACATACTGCCGCGCGATCTCTTTGGCGCGGCGCGAGGTGATGCCCTTGATCTCGGTCAGCCGTTCCGGCTCGTTCAGCATCACATCGAAGGTATCCTCGCCGAATTTTTCGGCGATGCGTGCACCAAGGCGCGGCCCGATGCCGCGAATCAGGCCGGAGGACAGATAATCCGCGATGCCGCGGACGGTAGTCGGCAGGCGGCGTTCAAAGCGTTCGGCCGAAAACTGCTCGCCGTAGGACGGATGCATGACCCAGCATCCGACCATGGTCAGCTCCTCGCCCAGACCGATGCCCGGAAAAGTACCGGTAGCAGTGATCTCCGCACCCTCCTGCGACAAAAGGCGCAGCACGGCGTAACCGTTTTCCTCATTGCTGAAAACGATCTGCTCGACCGTGCCGCGCAGCTCTACATATTCTTTTTCGTCCACAAAGCACCGTCCTCTCCTGCTTTTTCTATTCCAGATACATGATATCCTGCCGCACCGCGAGAAATTTGGCGATATTCTGCCCCTGACCGCTGCCAAGCTCGATAAACGTGATGGCAGCGCCGGGCAGATACTGCCGCCGGACGCGGCAGGCCGCGCGGATGAGCTGTTCGCTCGCCGGATCGCAGCCGTCGCCGTACAGCGTCAGCTCCGCCGAGCCGTGCTGCCGGAGCATATGTGCGCAGATTCGCTCATAAACTACGTGCAGCACCGTGTAAAATCCTACCGCCGCGAAAACAGCAAGCAGACTTTGCCAGAAAACCGACATGCTATCCCCTCCTGCACTCAGCCTATGCTGCGGGAGTGTGCTGTGTGCGCCGGGGACTGCGCATAATTTCATAGTATATAGTGTAGCACAAAACCGGCCTGATGTAAACAATTCGACAGAAAAAGCGGCCGCAGACAAGAAACAAGCCACAGACTGTGGATAAATCTGCGGCTTGCCGGCGGAAGTTATGTTTCGTGCTCTCTGCACCATGCTGTGAGATTCTCGCTGTCGGTCCCGCACATCGGATGCGCGCGGCCGCAATCGCGCTCGTGCGGCGGCACGGCGATGCCCTCGGGCAGATCTCCCGTCTCGGACAGACGACGGCTGTCCGACGGAAGGTCTACGTCTCCCCTTGCGGCGACAGAAGGCTTGCTGCGCTCCATCCACTGAAACGACTTGCGCGCCGCCTCGAAGCGGTTCACGTTCTCGTCATACGGCATCATTGTTCATCACTCCTTCCCGGACAGCTTGCCCGAAAAAAAGGAGATTATGCAGACAGACGTAAAAAGGCTCCCATGCCGAAGCATGGGAGCCTTGTCAGCAGTAAAGTAATGCTAAAGCTTAAATTAAGCGTTGATAGCAGTTACAACGCCGGAACCTACGGTGCGGCCACCCTCACGGATAGCGAAACGCAGGCCTTCCTCGATAGCGATCGGGGTGATCAGCTCAACGTCCATCTCAACGTTGTCGCCCGGCATGCACATCTCAGTGCCTTCCGGCAGAGTGATAACGCCAGTAACGTCGGTGGTACGGAAGTAGAACTGCGGACGGTAGTTGTTGAAGAACGGAGTATGACGGCCGCCCTCTTCCTTCTTCAGAACGTAAACCTGACCGTGGAACTTGGTGTGCGGGTGGATAGAACCCGGCTTAGCCAGAACCTGGCCACGCTCAACCTCGTTCTTCTGGATACCACGGAGCAGAGCGCCGATGTTGTCGCCTGCTTCAGCGTAGTCGAGCAGCTTGCGGAACATCTCGATGCCGGTAACGACGGTCTTGCGCGGAGCGTCCATCAGACCAACGATCTCAACTTCCTCGCCCATCTTCAGCTGGCCACGCTCTACACGGCCGGTAGCAACGGTACCACGACCGGTGATGGAGAATACGTCCTCGACCGGCATGATGAACGGCTTGTCAGCAGCACGATCCGGGGTCGGGATATAGGAGTCAACAGCGTCCATCAGCTCGCGGATGCAAGCGTACTCCGGAGCGTTCGGATCGGTGGAATCAGAGGTCAGAACGTTCAGAGCGGAACCACGGATAACCGGTACGTCGTCGCCCGGGAAGTCGTAAGAGCTCAGCAGCTCACGGATCTCCATCTCAACGAGATCGAGCAGCTCCGGATCGTCAACCTGGTCAGCCTTGTTCATGAATACAACGATATACGGTACGCCTACCTGACGGGACAGCAGGATGTGCTCGCGGGTCTGCGGCATCGGGCCGTCAGCTGCGGATACAACCAGGATAGCGCCGTCCATCTGAGCAGCACCGGTGATCATGTTCTTGACGTAGTCAGCATGGCCCGGGCAGTCAACGTGAGCGTAGTGACGCTTAGCGGTGTGGTACTCAACGTGAGCGGTGTTGATGGTAATGCCGCGCTCCTTCTCCTCCGGTGCCTTGTCGATGGAGTCGTATGCCTGATACTCAGCATCGCCCTCGAGAGCCAGAACCTTGGTGATTGCAGCGGTCAGAGTGGTCTTGCCGTGGTCAACGTGGCCGATAGTGCCGATGTTAACGTGCGGCAGAGAACGGTCAAATTTTTCCTTTGCCATTGTGGATTTCCTCCTCGTAAAATGAAATCTAAGTCACGATAAACTTATTCTACTTCAAATTGCATGAAAATGCAATAGGCAGAGCAGATATTTTAGTCGTTGTTTTTGGTGCGCGAGTCGATGATCTTCTCCTGAATGCTCTTCGGCACTTCAGTGTAGTGGCTCGGCTGCATGGTGTACTGGCCACGGCCCTGCGTACGGGAACGCAGAGTAGTAGCGTAACCAAACATCTCGCTCAGCGGTACAGCAGCGGAGATCGCCTGTACGCCGCCGCGCGGCTCCATGCCCTGGATCTGGCCGCGGCGGGAGTTCAGGTCGCCGATAACGTCGCCCATGTACTCTTCCGGAACCAGAACGTCTACCTGCATGATCGGCTCCATCAGAACCGGGTCAGCCTTCTTCATCGCTTCCTTGAACGCCATAGAACCGGCGATCTTGAACGCCATCTCAGAAGAGTCGACTTCGTGGTAAGAACCATCATACAGAGTAACCTTGACGTCAACTACCGGGTAGCCTGCGAGGATACCAGCCTGCATAGCGCCCTGGATACCCTGGTTAACCGGCTCGATATATTCCTTCGGGATCGCACCGCCGACGATCTTGTTGATGAACTCGTAGCCCTTGCCGGACTCGTTCGGCTCAACGATGATCTTAACGTGGCCGTACTGACCCTTACCACCGGACTGACGAGCGTACTTCTGGTCGACGTCAGCGGAGCGGCGGATGGTCTCCTTGTAAGCAACCTGAGGAGAACCTACGTTAGCCTCTACCTTAAACTCGCGCAGCAGACGGTCAACGATGATCTCCAGATGAAGCTCGCCCATGCCAGCGATGATGGTCTGGCCGGTCTCTTCATCGGTGTAGGTCTTGAAGGTCGGGTCCTCTTCAGCCAGCTTGGCGAGAGCGATACCCATCTTTTCCTGACCAGCCTTGGTCTTCGGCTCGATCGCGACACGGATAACCGGGTCCGGGAACTCCATAGACTCGAGGATGATCGGGTGCTTCTCATCACAGAGCGTGTCGCCCGTGGTGGTGTTCTTGAAGCCGATGCCTGCAGCGATATCGCCGGAGTATACGCAGTCGATATCCTGACGATGGTTTGCATGCATCTGAAGAATACGGCCCAGACGCTCGCGGGTGTCCTTGGTCGCATTGAGGACAGAGGAACCAGCAGTTACGGTACCGGAGTATACACGGAAGAACGTCAGACGGCCAACGAACGGGTCGGTAGCGATCTTGAACGCCAGTGCAGAGAACGGAGCCTCGTCGGAAGACGGACGGGAGTCCTCTTCGTCGGTCTGCGGGTTAATGCCCTTGATGTCCGGGATGTCGGTCGGAGCCGGCATGTACTCGATAACAGCATCGAGCAGGGGCTGAACGCCCTTGTTGCGGTAAGCGGTGCCGCAGAGGACCGGAACGATCTCGTTTGCGATACAGCCCTTGCGGATCGCAGCCTTGACTTCCTTAATGGTCAGCTCTTCGCCCTCGAGGTACTTCATCATGAGGTCCTCGTCGAGCTCAGCAACGTGCTCCCACAGCTCATCATGATACTGCTGAGCCTTCTCCATCATGTCAGCCGGGATATCCTCGTCGCGGATGTCCTTGCCGAGGTCATCATAGTAAACCTCTGCACGCATGGTGATGAGGTCAACGATGCCCTTGAAGGTGTCCTCGGAGCCGATCGGCAGCTGTACCGGAACGGCGTTGCACTTCAGACGATCCTTCATCATGTTAACTACGTTGTAGAAGTCCGCGCCCATGATGTCCATCTTGTTGACGAACGCCATACGCGGAACCTTGTACTTGTCAGCCTGATGCCAAACGGTCTCAGACTGCGGCTCTACGCCGCCCTTTGCGCAGAATACGGTTACGGAACCGTCCAGAACGCGCAGGGAGCGCTCTACCTCTACGGTAAAGTCAACGTGGCCCGGGGTGTCGATGATGTTGATACGATGCTCCGGGAACTGATGAGTAGAACCGGACCAGTGGCAGGTGGTAGCTGCGGAGGTGATGGTGATACCACGCTCCTGCTCCTGCTCCATCCAGTCCATGGTAGCGGTACCGTCATGGGTATCGCCGATCTTATGGTTTACACCGGTGTAATAAAGAATACGCTCGGTGGTAGTGGTCTTACCGGCGTCGATGTGCGCCATGATGCCGATATTTCTGGTTCTTTCCAGGGAATATTCTCTAGGCATATTGCTCTCCTTTCAAAGCGTTATGCGGAAACCGACAGATTAGTAACGGTAGTGAGCGAAAGCCTTGTTCGCCTCTGCCATCTTGTGGGTATCCTCACGCTTCTTAACAGCACCGCCCAGATTGTTGCAGGCATCCATGATCTCGCCAGCCAGACGCTCACGCATGGTCTTCTCAGAACGAGCGCGAGAGTACTTGGTGATCCAGCGAAGGCCCAGGGTCTGACGACGCTCCGGACGAACTTCCATCGGGACCTGATAGGTGGCGCCGCCTACACGGCGAGCCTTAACTTCGAGCGACGGCATGATGTTCTCCATCGCCTCGGTGAATACTTCCAGCGGTTCACGTCCGGTCTTCTCACGGACAATATCGAAAGCACCGTAAACAACCTTCTGCGAAACGCCCTTCTTGCCGTCGAGCATGATAGAGTTTACCAGCTTGGTGACGAGCTTGGAATTATAAAGCGGATCGGGCAGAACGTCTCTCTTGGGGACATTACCTCTTCTTGGCACTTTACTTCCCTCCTTCAAAAATATTTGATTTCATAGGTACTTCGACAGGCGTATCCTGTCGTAGCAATGCCTGTCCGAGGTAACCACCCGACTATAAATCGGATAATAAAACGCCTCAGACAAAGCAAGAAAATGTGCTTTGCTCTGAAATAACTTTCTCGCAAAACCTTTGTGGGTTTGTTGTGACTCTGTTCACAGCCGCCGCTTCGCATTTCGAAGCAAACGAGCTGTGCAGCAGTAATCAAGCATGGTGGTGTGAGACAAGGCGCGGACGACTGCCGCGTACAAAGGTACGCAAAGGAGTCCGCAACGCAGTATCACGCCATCAGGCGCAGATTACTTGCCTGCCTTCGGGCGCTTAGCACCGTACTTGGAACGAGCCTGGCGACGGTTTGCAACGCCCTGGGTATCCAGAGTGCCGCGGATGATGTGGTAACGGACACCAGGAAGGTCCTTTACACGGCCGCCGCGAACCATAACTACAGAGTGCTCCTGCAGGTTGTGGCCTTCACCGGGGATGTAAGCGGAAACTTCCATCTGGTTGGTCAGCTTTACACGAGCTACCTTACGAAGCGCAGAGTTCGGCTTCTTCGGAGTCATGGTCTTAACCGTAGTGCAGACACCGCGCTTCTGCGGAGCGGACAGGTCGGTGGCCTTCTTCTTCTGAGAATTGTAGCCTACCTGGAGTGCCGGCGCCGTAGACTTGGTGACGACTGCCTCACGACCCTTACGGACGAGTTGGTTAAAAGTTGGCATTTTATTTCCTCCTTCTTTCAAAAGTATATATGAAAAAGCGTTTTCGCTTTCTCAGCAGTTTTATTCGGCGAGCACGGAGACGACGGACGCACCGACGTCGATGCCGACGGCATCGCCCAGCTCAGCCATGGTCGTGATCTCGACCATCTGAACATGATTCTCGGTGCACAGTTCGTAGATCGGACCCGTGACGCGCTTTTCCGCGTCGAGCGCGACATAGACCATAGCGGCTTTGCCGTCCTTGATGGCCTTTTTCGTCTGCTTGACACCGATGACCTTGTGCGCCGAATGAAGTTCTGAAAGCATGTTTTTCCCTCCTATACGGCATACTCCAATAGTATACTGTCCCGCCCCCCTAAAGTCAAGCATTTTTTCAAACTTTTTTCCTGCCGTTTTGACTTTTTCCCTTTCCGTGCATTTCTCTCTGTTTTTGACCGGAAAACAGGTGAAATTAGACAAACGAGACGCGCACCTTACATTGTTCCCATTCTTTTCCCTTTTATACAATTAAATCTCTGCCACGCAAAAGGAGCACCCCTTTCGGAGTGCTCCTTGTAAAAGCGTTTCGCTCTTTACCTATTAGTCAAGGTTAACGTTCTGCTCGTAGTGACCGTTGCAGTAATCGGAAACGCCCGAGCCTGCCGGGATCAGCTTGCCGATAATAACGTTCTCCTTCAGGCCCATCATCGGGTCGATCTTGCCCTTGATCGCCGCATCGGTCAGCACGCGGGTGGTCTCCTGGAAGGAAGCCGCGGACAGCCACGAATCGGTTGCAAGGGATGCCTTGGTGATACCCATGAGAGTCGGCTCTGCAACTGCCAGACGCAGACCCTCTTCGCCGGCGTCGATACGCGCCTGTACGGCGTTGTTGTAGTCCTCGAACTCGAGCCAGTCCATAACCGAGCCCGGCAGAACCTCTGCATCGCCTGCGTCCTCGACGCGGACCTTGCGCATCATCTGGCGAACGATAACCTCGATATGCTTATCGTTGATATCTACGCCCTGCTGACGGTAAACCTTCTGAACTTCCTTGATCTCGTAGTCGTGAACGGCGCGGGGATCAAGAATGCGGAGGATGTCATGCGGATTGAGCGAGCCCTCGTTGAGCTGGAAGCCCTTCGGGATCTCCTGGCCGTCGGTTACGCGGATGCCGGAAGAGGAAGCGAGCTGGTAGGAACGCATATCGCCGGTCTTCGGATCGACAACGTTGACGGTCTTGACGGTGGTGCGCTTGGACTCCTCGATGGAGACCATGCCGCCGATCTCTGCGAGGGTAGCGGCCTTCTTCGGGCGGCGTGCCTCGAACAGCTCCTCGACTCGCGGAAGACCCTGCGTAATATCCGAACCTGCGACGCCGCCGGTATGGAAGGTACGCATGGTAAGCTGGGTGCCCGGCTCGCCGATGGACTGCGCTGCGATAATGCCGACAGCCTCGCCCTTGCCGACCGGAGTGCCCATTGCCAGGTTGATGCCGTAGCAGTGGCTGCAAACGCCCTTGCGTGCGCGGCACTCGAGTACGGAGCGGATCTGCACGCGGGTGATGCCTGCCTCGATGACCTTGTCGGCATCGTGCTCGTTCATCATCTTGCTCTTCGGAATGATGACTACGCCGGTCTCCGGGTCGCAGATGTCGTCGACCGGATAACGGCCGAGCAGACGCTCACGCAGCGGCTCGATGATCTGGTTGCCTTCCTTGATGTCCTCGACCCAGATGCCCTTGGTCGCGCCGCAGTCGTCCTCGCGGATGATGACATCCTGCGAAACGTCTACCAGACGGCGGGTCAGGTAACCGGAGTCTGCGGTACGAAGCGCGGTATCGGCCATGCCCTTTCGAGCGCCGCGGGCCGCGATGAAGTATTCGAGGGCGGTCAGGCCTTCACGGAAGTTGGACTTGATCGGGATCTCGATGGTCTTACCGGAGGCGGATGCCATCAGGCCTCGCATACCTGCCAGCTGACGGATCTGGTTGATCGAGCCTCGCGCACCGGAGTCCGCCATCATGTGGATCGGGTTGTAGCGCTGTGCCTTCATGTTGTCCTGCAGCTTTGCGGTAACCTTCTTGGTGGTCTCCTCCCACTCAGCTACGGTCAGACGGTAGCGCTCCTGATCGGTGATAAAGCCGCGCTTGTACTTGCGGTCGATCTGAGCGACCTTCTTCTCGGAGACATGGATCATCTCGTCCTTGCCCTCCGGCACGAGCATATCTGCAACGGCTACGGTCAGAGCGCCCTTGGTGGAGTACTTGTAGCCCATTGCCTTGATCGAGTCAAGCACCTCGGCGGTGATGTGGAAGCCGTGAACGCGGATGCACTTGTCGATGATCTTGCCGAGCTCCTTCTTGCCGCAGGTGAACATGATCTCGAGATCGAACTTCTTAGACGGGTCCGAGCGGTCTACGAAGCCGAGGTCCTGCGGAATGCGCTCGTTGAAGATCAGGCGGCCCGGAGTAGCGTCTACGATCGCAGACTCCATCTTGCCGTTGATCTCCTTGGTCAGACGGACCTTGATCGGCGCGTGGATGCCGACAACGCCCTCGTTGTAAGCCATCAGAGCCTCGTCGACGTTGCGGAATACCTTGCCGGCGCCCGGCTCGGTGTCGCGGTCGATGGTCAGATAGTAGGAGCCGAGGACCATATCCTGCGACGGGATGGTAACCGGCTTGCCGTCCTGCGGCTTGAGCAGGTTGTTCGCGGACAGCATCAGCAGACGGGCCTCAGCCTGTGCCTCAGCGGACAGCGGAACGTGAACTGCCATCTGGTCGCCGTCGAAGTCGGCGTTGAACGCGGTACATACCAGCGGATGCAGACGGATGGCGCGGCCCTCGACGAGGACCGGCTCGAACGCCTGAATGCCCAGACGGTGCAGCGTCGGCGCACGGTTCAGCATGACCGGGTGCCCCTTGATGATGTCCTCGAGCACGTCCCATACCTCGGGCTTTGCGCGCTCGACCATCTTCTTGGCGGACTTGATGTTGGATGCGGTGCCGTCCTCGACCAGCTTCTTCATGACGAAGGGCTTGAACAGCTCGAGAGCCATTTCCTTCGGCAGACCGCACTGGTAGATCTTGAGGTCCGGACCGACGACGATAACCGAACGGCCGGAGTAGTCGACGCGCTTGCCGAGCAGGTTCTGACGGAAGCGGCCCTGCTTGCCCTTGAGCATGTCGGACAGGCTCTTGAGTGCGCGGTTGTTCGGACCGGTGACCGGGCGGCCGCGGCGGCCGTTGTCGATCAGAGCGTCAACAGCCTCCTGCAGCATGCGCTTCTCGTTGCGGACGATGATGTCCGGCGCGCCCAGCTCGAGCAGTCGCTTGAGACGGTTGTTGCGGTTGATGACGCGGCGGTACAGATCGTTCAGGTCGGAGGTCGCGAAGCGGCCGCCGTCCAGCTGTACCATCGGTCGGATCTCCGGCGGGATGACCGGGACAACGTCCATGATCATCCATTCCGGACGGTTATGAGACAGGCGGAACGACTCGACGACCTCGAGGCGCTTGATGATGCGCAGGCGCTTCTGGCCGGAGGCCTCGCGCAGCTCTGCGGTCAGCTCCTTGGACAGCTCATCGAGATCCAGCTCCGCGAGCAGCTCCTTGATGGACTCCGCACCCATGCCGGCGCGGAAATCGTCCTCGTACTTTTCGCGCATGTCGCGGTACTCAGCCTCGGTGAGGATCTGCTTCTTCATGAGCGGCGTATCGCCCGGATCGATAACGATATAGTTGGCGAAGTACAGGACCTTCTCGAGGATGCGCGGGCTGATGTCGAGGATCAGACCCATGCGGGACGGAATGCCCTTGAAGTACCAGATGTGCGATACCGGCGCTGCCAGCTCGATGTGGCCCATGCGCTCGCGGCGGACCTTGGCCTTGGTGACCTCAACGCCGCACTTGTCGCAGATCTTGCCCTTGAAGCGGACCTTCTTGTACTTGCCGCAGTGGCACTCCCAGTCCTTGGTAGGGCCAAAGATACGCTCGCAGAACAGGCCGTCGCGTTCCGGCTTGAGCGTGCGGTAGTTGATGGTTTCGGGCTTTTTAACTTCACCGTAGGACCATTCGCGGATCAGGTCAGGGGACGCCAGACCGATCTTGATGGCGTTAAACGTATGATATCCCATATATTATTAAGATGCTCCTTCCCTATTCACAGATGATTTTCGGTCTTATGCGGCTTATTCGCCCAGATCGTCGAAATCATCTCCGGCATCGTCTCCGTCTTCGGCGGGGTTATCCAGTGCAAAGAGATCGGTGTCGCCGTCCTCGGCGTCGTTGATGCCGAAGCCGGCTGCGGTGAACTCATCGTCCGCGCCCGAAACAGCCTGCTCCATCGGACGAACGTATTCGGTCTCGTCCTCGTCGTCCTCGCTCAGCTCGATGACCTCCATGTTCTCGTCGAGAACCTGAATGTCCAGACACAGCGCCTGCAGCTCCTTGGTGAGTACCTTGAAGGACTCCGGAACGCCCGGCTGCGGTACGTTGTGACCCTTAACGATCGCCTCGTAGGTCTTGACACGGCCGGTGATATCGTCCGACTTTACGGTCAGGATCTCCTGCAGGGTGTAGGCTGCGCCGTATGCCTCGAGGGCCCAGACTTCCATCTCGCCGAAGCGCTGGCCGCCGAACTGCGCCTTGCCGCCCAGAGGCTGCTGGGTAACGAGCGAGTACGGGCCGGTGGAACGGGCATGGATCTTATCGTCGACCAGATGATGCAGCTTGAGGTAGTACATGTAGCCGACGGTTACGCGGTTGTCGAACTTGTCGCCGGTGCGGCCGTCATAGACGACGCTCTTGCCGTCCTCGTCAACGCCGGCAGCGACCAGGGTCTCCTTGATGTCCTCGAGCGTTGCGCCGTCGAATACCGGCGTCTCGACCTTCCAGCCGAGCTTCTTCGCCGCGAAGCCGAGGTGTACCTCGAGCACCTGACCGATGTTCATTCGGGACGGTACGCCCAGCGGGTTCAGAACGATGTCGAGCGGACGACCGTCCTCGAGGAACGGCATGTCCTCCTGCGGCAGGATGCGCGAAACGACACCCTTGTTGCCGTGGCGGCCCGCCATCTTATCGCCGACAGAGATCTTGCGCTTCTGAGCGATGTAGACGCGAACGACCATGTTGACGCCGGGAGACAGCTCGTCGCCGTTCTCGCGGGTAAATACCTTGACGTCTACGACGATGCCTGCCTCGCCGTGCGGCGCACGCAGGGAGGTGTCGCGGACCTCGCGCGCCTTCTCGCCGAAGATCGCGCGGAGCAGACGCTCCTCAGCGGTCAGCTCGGTCTCACCCTTCGGGGTGACCTTGCCGACCAGGATATCGCCGGCGTGCACCTCGGCGCCGACGCGGATGATGCCGCGCTCGTCAAGGTTGCGCAGCGCATCCTCACCGACGTTCGGGATGTCGCGGGTGATCTCCTCGGGTCCGAGCTTGGTATCACGGGACTCGGACTCGTACTCCTCGATATGGATCGAGGTATATACGTCATCGCGGACCAGACGCTCGTTGAGCAGAACTGCGTCCTCGTAGTTGTAGCCTTCCCAGGTCATGAAGCCGATGAGCGCGTTCTTGCCGAGCGCGATCTCGCCCTGATCGGTAGACGGACCGTCCGCCAGTACGTCGCCCTTCTTCACGCGCTCGCCCAGATCGACGATCGGACGCATGTTGATACAGGTGGACTGGTTGGAACGGAGGAACTTGGTCAGGTGGTAGCTCTTGTCGGTGCCGTTGTCGTAGTGGACATTGACCTCGCGTGCGGTGACGCGGGTAACGACGCCGTCGCCCTCTGCCAGCGGGATGGTGCCGGAGTCGACTGCCGCCTTGTACTCCATGCCGGTAGCAACGATCGGAGCCTCGGTCTTGAGCAGCGGGACCGCCTGACGCTGCATGTTCGCGCCCATCAGTGCGCGGTTTGCGTCGTCGTGGTCGAGGAACGGGATGAACGCGGTAGCGACCGAGATCATCATGCGCGGAGAAACGTCCATCAGGTCGACGTCCTTGCGGTCTACCTCGACGAATTCCTCGCGCAGACGGCAGGTAACGCGGTCGTTGACGAGGTCGTTGTTCTCGTCCATCGGCTCGGTCGCCTGGCAGACGATGAACTCGTCCTCGACGTCTGCGGTCATGTAGCGGACCTCGTCGGTAACGTGGCAGCGGATCTCGCCGGTCGCCTCGTCCTTGATGTGCTCGATGACGCGGTACGGCGCCTCGATGAAGCCGAAGTCGTTGATGCGCGCGTAGGTCGCGAGGTAAGAGATCAGGCCGATGTTAGGACCTTCAGGGGTCTCGATCGGGCACAGACGGCCGTAGTGAGAGTAGTGTACGTCTCGAACCTCGAAGGATGCACGGTCACGGGACAGACCGCCGGGGCCGAGGGCCGACATGCGGCGCTTGTGCGTCAGCTCTGCCAGCGGGTTGTTCTGGTCCATAAACTGCGAGAGCGGAGAGGAACCGAAGAATTCCTTGATCGCGGCAGTTACCGGACGGATATTGATCAGGCTCTGCGGCGTTACCACGTCGAGATCCTGGATGGTCATGCGCTCGCGGATGACGCGCTCCATGCGGGAGAAGCCGATGCGGACCTGGTTCTGGAGCAGCTCGCCTACGCAGCGCAGACGGCGGTTGCCCAGATGGTCGATGTCGTCTACCGTGCCGATGCCGTGGCTCAGGTTAAGCAGGTAGCAGATGGAGGCGAGCATATCGTCGACGATGATGGTCTTCGGGATGAGGTCATAGTGACGGGCCTTGAACGCCTTCTTGAGCTCCTCGCCCTGTACGCCGGAGTCGATGATCTCCTTGAGGACGGTGAAGCGGACCTTCTCCTTGATGCCGAGCTCTTCAGCGGTCATGCCGAGGTAGTCCTTGAAGTCGTCAACGAATACCATGCCGTTGCCGAATACCTTGACCGGGTTGCCGTCGGCGGACTCAACGATAACGTTGTTGATGCCGCGGGCGGAGATCTCGGTCGCCTTCTCGCGGGTCAGCATGGTGTCAGCCTCAGCGACGACCTCGCCGGTCATCGGGTCGGTGACGGTCTCGAGCAGCTTGTGGCCGGTGATGCGGCGCGCGATGTCGAGCTTCTTGTTGTACTTGTAGCGGCCGACTGCGGAAATGTCGTAGCGGCGCATATCGAAGAACATCATGTCCATGAGGGAGGTCGCCGACTCGACAGAGGGCGGCTCGCCCGGACGCATCTTCTTGTAGATCTCGATGAGGGCCTCGTCCGCGCTGTGCGCCGGGTCCTTGTCGAGGGTCGCGAGAAGGAGCGGATCCTCGCCGAACAGCTCCTTGATCTCCGCGTCGGTCTTTACGCCGATGGCACGGATGAAGGAGGTGATCGGAATCTTGCGGTTCTTGTCGATGCGGACATAGAAAATGTCGTTTGCATCGGTCTCGTACTCGAGCCATGCGCCGCGGTACGGGATAACGGTGGTGGAGAGCAGGACCTTATCGGTCTTGTCGAGCTCCTTGCCGTAGTATACGCCGGGAGAACGGACCAGCTGAGATACGATTGCGCGCTCTGCGCCGTTGATGATGAAGGTCGCGGAGTCGGTCATCTTCGGGAAGTCGCCCATGAAGATCTCCTGCTCCTTGATCTCGCCCGTCTCCTTGTTGCGCAGACGCATACGGACCTTGAGCGGCGTTGCATATGTTGCATCGCGTGCCTTGCACTCTTCGATACTGTACTTCGGCTCTTCATCCATCGTGTAGTCGAGGAAGGAAAGCTCCAGATTACCGGTGTAGTCCGTAATGGAAGCGGCGTCGGCAAAAACCTCACGCAGTCCCTCTGCGAGGAACCACTCGTAGGACTTCTTCTGCACCTCGATCAGATTCGGCATCTCCAGAATCTCTTCGATGCGTGCAAAGCTCTTTCGTGTGGTCTTGCCGTGCTGTACGTCTTTCACCTTCATGTGCTTTGATCACTCCGTTTCTTTCGGCATAGTTGGTGTTGATACGCCCGGCGGCGTTGTAAAAACTTCATTCGTTTGTCTTGCTTTTTTCAGCAGACAGTGCTAACATATCTTTAGGCATGCGAAGTGCCCTTCGATTTTTAGCAGCAAATTATTATATCATGTTTTGCGGTGCTTCGTCAAGTAATTATTGCACAAAAAGGCAGAGGTTTTACCCTCTGCCTTTGTTTTTTGCTCTAAAAAGAGCAGAAAGCCCTTTCTCTTTTTACCGTCAGCAGACGGCAGACCTTCCGCCGATCCAGCGGCTCGCCGCTGGAGGCGGCTTTACGCTCGATGTGAGCGTGCACATTGGCCGCCTTCGGCGGCCCGGGAGAGCCGGTGTTCACCGGCGGGAACAAAAGGGGACAGGACACCAAACATGGTTTCCTGTCCCCTCTTGACTCCCCTTACCTTCCTTTGCGCTGACACATCGGAGATGTGCAGCGAAACGGGAGTTACGGGGGCTCGGTTCCGTGCGTCGGGCAGATTTCAGGACGCTGTTATGCCCTGAATTTCCCTTGCGTAGTTCGCCGCGCATAACAGTGCGCGGCCAGACGGTGCAGGGCGGCGGCGGAACGCTGCGAAAAGCTCCGCTTCGATCAAGCGTTGACCCTTGGAGCACCAGACGTCCCTGTGGGCCCCTCGCTTTTAGACGCGCGACCGAAGGGAGTCGCGTCCAAAGGAAGGTTTGGGGGAGTCAAGAGGGGGCAAGGGAACCATACGGTGCCCTTGCCCCCTTTTGTCTCCGCCGCCAGACGGCGGCAATGCCCGGCTTGCCCATCGGCAGCCATTCCCACCTCCAGCGGCGAGCCGCTGTATCGGCGGAAGGTCTGCCCTCTGCTTCGGGTGAAGCAGAAAAAGCTTCGCCTGCGGCGGCAGTTTTTAGAGGACCTTCGACAGAAAGTCCTTAAGTCTCGCGTTCTGCGGATTTGCAAAGAACTGATGCGGCTCGTTCTGCTCAACGATATTGCCGCCGTCCATAAACAGCACCCGCGTCGCAACCTCGCGCGCAAAGCCCATCTCATGTGTGACAACGACCATGGTCATGCCGTCGTCGGCAAGCTCCTTCATGATCTCCAGTACCTCGCCGACCATTTCCGGGTCGAGTGCCGAGGTCGGCTCGTCAAACAGCATGACATCCGGGTTCATCGCGAGCGCGCGCGCAATGGCGATTCGCTGCTGCTGACCGCCGGAAAGCTGCGCCGGATAGCTGTCCGCCTTGTCAGGCAGACCGACGCGCGCAAGCAGCTCGAGCGCACGCTTGTCCGCCTCCTCGTCGCTCATGATCTTGAGCTTGACCGGAGCGAGCTTGATGTTTTCCTTGACCGTCAGATGCGGGAACAGGTTGAACTGCTGGAACACCATGCCCATGCGGCGGCGCACCAGATTGATGTCGGTCTGCTTCGAGGTGATGTTCTGGCCCTCAAAGATGATCTCGCCGCTCGTTGGCTCCTCG
Organism: Agathobaculum hominis; assembly: GCF_014288055.1. Taxonomy (NCBI): domain Bacteria; kingdom Bacillati; phylum Bacillota; class Clostridia; order Eubacteriales; family Butyricicoccaceae; genus Agathobaculum; species Agathobaculum hominis. Next base: position 69,530 of record NZ_JACOPK010000001.1, on the reverse strand, counting down.
AGCAGGTTCAGACAGCGCAGGAAAGTAGACTTGCCCGAGCCGGACGGACCGATGACAACGACCTTTTCGCCCTTCTCGATATGCTCGTTGACGCCCTTGAGAACCTCATGGTCGCCATACGCCTTGTGCAGATTTTTAACGTCGATCACTTTCGCGCAGCCTCCTCTCGAAAATACCAAGCAGCTTGGTCATGATGATTACACCGAGCAGGTAGATCACCGCAAGACTGATGTACGGCACATACGGCTGATAGGTGGTGGAAACGATGTTCTGCGCCTGCTTGGTCACGTCGCGCAGCGCGATGACCGACACGAGCGAGGTGTCCTTGAACAGGGTGATCATCTCGTTGCCGAGCGCCGGAAGGATGTTCTTGATCGCCTGCGGAATGATGATGAGCCACATGGTCTGGCCGTAGTTCAGGCCGAGCGAGCGGCCGGCCTCCATCTGGCCTGCGCCGACCGACATCAGACCGCCTCGCACGATCTCCGCGACGTAAGCGCCCGAGTTGATGCCGAGGGTGACGATGCCGCAGACCATGCGCGCCGTGTCGTCCTTCGGGACCATGATGACGAAGCCCATGATCAGCAGCTGAACCATCATAGGCGTGCCGCGGATGATGGTCAGATACAGCTTGCAGACGGCGTTGAGAATATTCAGGATGATGCTGCCCTTGCCCGCGCGGCGGGAGTCGTGGGCGGTGCGGATGACCGCGATCACCATACCGATGATAACGCCGAGGATGAGCGCGCCGATCGTGACCGCAAAGGTGATCTTCAGGCCGTTGGCGAACCACTTCCATCGGTCGGCGGCGATAAAGGTCTGATAGAGCTGATACATCAGCGTGCGCAGTCCGCTCGGCAGATCATAGATCCACGCCGGAACCGTCTGAAGCCACTGATCCATAGTAAGACCGTTCACAGTTTGTCCTCCTTTTTCTTTCTTATCTTTTTATGATTGCAGAAAGAGGGGCGGCAAAAACCGTCCCTCTTCCCTTTTAATCCTATCGCTTACTGTGCGTCAGCGTTGATGTACTTGTCAACGATAGACTGCAGAGTGCCGTCCTCGCCCAGCTCCTTCAGCGCGCCGTTTACCTTGTCGAGCAGCTCGGTGTTGCCCTTCTTGATAGCGATCGCGTAATCCTCATCTGCGTAAGCAGTGTCAAGGATCTTGAGGCCGCTGTTTGCAGCGACATAGTTCTTAGCCGGCTCCTGGTCGATAACGACGCAGTCGATCTGGCCGTTCACCAGAGCAGCGACAGCGAGCGGACCGTTGTTGAACTGCTTAACGTGCTCCTGGCCGTAGTCGCCGGTGCAGTAGGTATCACCGGTGGTGCCGGTCTGAACGCCGATGTTCTTGCCCTCGAGGTCGTCCGGGGACTGGATGTCAGAGCCTTCCGGAACGATGATGACCTGTACGCCCTTTGCGTAGGAGTCAGAGAAATCAACGCTCTCCTGACGCTCCGGGGTAACGGTCATGCCGGCGAGTGCAACGTCGATGGTGTCGCTCTGGAGAGCCGGGATCAGGGAGTCAAACTCCATGTCGGTGATCTCGACCTTCATGCCGAGCTTGTCAGCGATAGCAGCCGCGATGTCAGCGTCGATGCCCTGAACGCTGCCGTCGTCGCCTACAAACTCGTACGGCGGGAAGGTCGCGTTGGTGCCCATGCGCAGGGTGCCGCCGTCGGTGGCAGCAGCAGCGGTATTGTCCTTTGCTGCGCTGTCGTCAGCAGTAGTGTTCGATGCAGCGGAACCGCAGCCGGTCAGCATAGCGCCTGCCAGTGCCATGGTCAGCATTGCAGCAGTAAACTTCTTCATTGGTTTTTCCTCCTAATATTTACGGCCCGCGCTATTTCCGTGCGGCCGTTCTTTCAGACAAGATTTATTATACAGCCGTATGATTAATAATGCAACCTAAATTTCAGCGAAAAAAGGCTCCTCCGAGGTGGTTTTTTTGTCAGATAAAGCGAGAAACGCCATTGCCGCCAGAATGGCTGCCGTCTTTTTTCACTTTTCCTCTCAGCAGAGGGTATGCCTTTCCGCCGTTCCGGCGGCCTGCCGCCGCAGGCGAGAGAGGCCCTCCCGGGACGGGGGATGTTCGCCATGACATGGCGTGTGCATTGCCGCCGCCCGGCGGCGGGGGCAAAAGGGGCAGGGACACCAAGGTTTCCCCGCCCCTCTTGACTCCCCAACCTTTCCTTAGGACGCGACTCCCTTCGGTCGCGCGTCTAAAAGCGAGGGGCCCACAGGGGCGTTTGGTGCTCCAAGATACACCGCTTGATCGAAGCAGAGCTTTTCGCAGCGGAAAGCAAACGCCCTGCACTGTCTGGCCGCGCACTGTTATGCGCGGCGGTTGACGCAAGGAAAATTCAGGGCAGCTCAGCCAAATATAAGCTGAAAAACGCACGGAACCGAGCTCCCGTTTCTCCCGTTTCGCCGCGCGACCAAAGGGAGTCGCGGCGCAAAGGAGGGTTTGGGGGAGTCAAGAGGGGGCAAGGGAACCATATGGTGCCCTTGCCCCCTTTTGCCCCGGCCGGTGGTCACCGGCATCTCCGCCGCCAGACGGCGGCATATCAGCAGGTGCGCCAACCGAGAGGTTGGTTTTTCCTCGAAAAATGTTGCATTTTCCCTTGCGCTGTGCACACAACATACAGTATAATAGAATAGTTCGATGCGACAATCGAAGGAGGTTCTTTAAGAGTGTATCAGATTTTGAAAAAGCAAACGCTGAACGTGAACACCAAGCTGATGGTCATCCACGCGCCGCACGTTGCGCGCAAGGCCGAGCCGGGTCAGTTCATCATCCTGCGTGTCAGCGCAGAGGGCGAGCGAATTCCGCTCACCATCGCGGATTTTGACCGCGAAAACGGCACGATCACCATCATCTTCCAGGAGGTCGGCGCGACCACGCAGGCGCTCGGCGCGCTGAACGAGGGCGACTGCCTGCACGACTTCGTCGGCCCTCTCGGCAAGGAGAGCGAGTTCGACGGCTTCAAAAAGGTTGCTGTCGTCGGCGGCGGTCTGGGCTGCGCGATCGCGTATCCGCAGGCTAAGAAGCTGCATGAAATGGGCGTCGAGGTCGACCTCATCGCCGGTTTCCGCTCCAAGGACATCATCATCCTCGAGGACGAGATGAAGAACGCCTGCACCAATCTGCACATCGTCACCGACGACGGCTCGAACGGCCGCAAGGCGCTGGTCACGCAGGTGCTCAAGGAGCTGATCGATGCGGGCAACCAGTACGATGCCGTCATCGCCATCGGCCCGATGATCATGATGAAGTTCGTCTGCGAGACCACCCGTCCCTACGGCATCAAGACCATCGTTTCCATGAACACCATCATGGTCGACGGCACCGGCATGTGCGGCGGCTGCCGTCTGACCGTCGGCGGCGAGACCAAGTTCGCGTGCGTTGACGGCCCGGATTTCGACGGCCACCTCGTCGATTTCGACAGTGCAATGCGCCGCGGCGCCATGTACAAGGCACAGGAAAAGGCTGCTGTCGCGCGCCGCGAGGAGCACTGCAACCTGTACAAGATGGAGGTCAAGTAATCATGCCGAATATGAATCCGAAAAAGTGCCCGATGCCCGAGCAGGCGCCGGACGTCCGCAATAAAAATTTCGATGAGGTAACGCTCGGCTACACCGCTGAAATGGCGGTCGAGGAGGCGCAGCGCTGCCTGAACTGCAAGAACAAGCCCTGCATGACCGGCTGTCCGGTACAGGTCAAGATTCCGGAGTTCATCGCGCTGGTCGCTGAGGGCAAGTTCCTCGAAGCGGCTGCCAAGATCAAGGAAACCTCCGCGCTGCCCGCTGTCTGCGGCCGTGTCTGCCCGCAGGAGAGCCAGTGCGAGTGCCACTGCGTGCGCGGCATCAAGGGCGAGGCTGTGGCCATCGGCCGCCTGGAGCGCTTTGTAGCCGACTACGCGCGCGAAAACAGCACCGAAAAGCCTGTAAAACCCGCGTCCAACGGCCACAGGGTCGCGATCGTTGGTGCAGGCCCGGCCGGTCTGACCTGCGCCGGCGACCTCGCGCGCATGGGCTACGAGGTAACTGTATTTGAGGCGCTGCACACCGCCGGCGGCGTTCTCATGTACGGCATTCCGGAGTTCCGTCTCCCGAAGGCCATCGTGCAGAAGGAGATCGACACGCTGAAGGACCTCGGCGTTGAATTTGTGCTGAACTTCGTTGTCGGCCGCTCCGAGACCATCGATGAGCTGTTCGGCGACGGTTTTGAAGCGATTTTCGTCGGTTCCGGCGCCGGTCTGCCGACCTTTATCGGCGTGCCGGGCGAGAACGCGAATGGCGTTTACTCGGCGAACGAGTACCTGACCCGCATCAATCTGATGAAGGCGTACAAGGAAAATTCCGACACCCCGATCTACCACGCGAAGAAGGTCGCGGTCGTCGGCGGCGGCAACGTAGCCATGGACGCTGCCCGCTGCGCAAAGCGCATGGGTGCTGACGAGGTTTACATCGTGTACCGCCGTTCCGAGAAGGAGCTTCCGGCTCGTCTCGAGGAGATCCACCACGCGAAGGAAGAGGGCGTTGTGTTCAAGTTCCTGACCGCGCCGCTCGAGGTGCTGTCTGACGAGAACTTCAACGTCACCGGCCTCAAGTGCCAGCAGATGGAGCTGGGCGAGCCGGACGCCTCCGGCCGCCGCCGTCCGATCCCGGTCGAGGGCAGCGAGTTTGTGATCGATCTGGACTGCGTTATCGCGGCGATCGGCACCAGCCCGAACCCGCTGATCCGCCATACCACCCCGGGCCTCGAGACCAACCGCAAGGGCTGCATCGTGGCTGATGACGAGCACGGCATCACCTCCAAGGACGGTGTTTTTGCCGGCGGCGACGCCGTTACCGGCGCGGCTACCGTCATCCTCGCCATGGGCGCAGGCAAGAGAGCCGCTGCCGCGATGGATGAGTACATCAAGAATAAGAACAAGTGATCCTTGTGTCCAAAGGTCCTGCCGCAAGGCAGGGCCTTTTCTTTTTACCCTCAGCAGAGGCCGTATCCCACGGCCGAGGGGGTGCCGGTGCCCACCGGCAAGGGAATTGCCGCCGTCTGGCGGCGGAGACAAAAGGGGGCAAGGGCACCGTATGGTTCCCTTGCCCCCTCTTGACTCCCCCAAACCCTCCTTAGGACGCGACTCCCTTCGGTCGCGCGTCTAAATGCGAGGGCCCACAGTGACGTCTGGTGCTCCAAGGGGCAACGCTTGATCGAAGCGGAGTTTTTCGCAGCGACGGGGTGAACGCCCTGCAGAGAATGGCCGCGCACTGTTATGCGCGGCGGATAACGCAAAGTGAATTCAGGGCATAACAGCGTCCCATAAGCTGCCCGACGCACGGAACCGAGCCCCCCGTAACCCCCGTTTCGCTGCACATCTCCGATGTGTCAGCGCAAAGGAAGGTAAGGGGAGTCAAGAGGGGACAGGAAACCATACGGTGTCCTGTCCCCTTTTGTTCCCGCCGGTGAACACCGGCAATTCCCCCGCCGTGGGCACGGCGTCTCCGCCGCCGAAGGCGGCTATTGTGCACGCTCACCTTGAGCGTAAAGTCGCCTCCAGCGGCGCGCCGCTGTATCGGCGGAAGGTTTACCGTCTGCCGACGGTAAAAAGGCAACGAGCTCCGCTCAGGTTTTTACAAAAAATCATCCACAGGGCATTGACAACCTCTGACGTTCGTATTATAATGTACTCAAATATTGCACAAAGCGATGAAAGAGGAAAGTAATCGTCCCAGGTGCGGCTTACAGGGAGTGTCCGTCATGACTGGAAACGGATGCAGACGCCGGCACGATGAAGTTCCCTCTTGAGCTGCCGCGCTGAAAGAATTCCGAGTAGGCGCAGACGGGTTTCCTCCGTTACAGGGATAGGATATATTCTGTATCTGAAAAGTGCGGCGCAGAACGTGCGCCGAATGTGGGTGGTACCGCGGAACTGTTTGTCTTTCGTCCCTCTTTGTGGATGAAGGGCTTTTTTTATACCCTTTTCCGCCGGACAAACAGCATTCTCACCACCTACTGACACAAAAAGGAGACAGACAAAATGATCATTATCATGAAGCAGGGCACGACCCACGAGCACGTTGACGAGCTTTCCCGCCACATCGAGCGCTGGAACGTAAAGGCGAACCCGATCTACGGCGAGGGCACCATCGTTATCGGTCTGGTCGGTGATACCGGCGCGGTCGACAAGGACGCGCTCATGCTCGACCCGCAGGTCGAGAACATCATCAAGGTTCAGGAGCCGTTCAAGCTCGCAAACCGCAAGTTCCATCCGGACAACTCTGTCGTCGAGATTGCCCCGGGCGTTGCCGTCGGCGGCAAAAAGCTCGTCGTCATGGCAGGCCCGTGCTCGGTCGAGAGCGAGGAACAGATCATCGACGTCGCCAAGCACGTGCAGGCCGACGGCGCGGCCGTTCTCCGCGGCGGCGCATGGAAGCCGCGCTCTTCCCCGTACTCCTTCCAGGGTCTGAAGGCTGAGGGTCTGGAGCTGCTGCACAAGGCGCACGAGGCTACCGGCCTGCCGGTCGTCACCGAGATCACCAACCCGGCTCACATCGACATTTTCATGGACAAGTGCGACTGCTTCCAGGTCGGCGCGCGCAATATGCAGAACTTCGAGCTGCTCAAGGAGCTCGGCCAGACGCGCAAGCCCATCCTGCTCAAGCGCGGCTTCGCCAACACCATGGAGGAGTTCCTCATGAGCGCCGAGTACATCATGGCCGGCGGCAACGAGAACGTCATCCTCTGTGAGCGCGGCATCCGCACCTATGAGAAGTACACCCGCAACACCCTCGATATTTCCGCCGTTCCGGTGCTCAAGCGCATGAGTCATCTTCCGGTCATCGTCGACCCGTCCCACGCAGGCGGCATCTACTGGATGGTCGAGCCGCTGGCCAAGGCTGCTGTCGCAGCAGGCGCGGACGGTCTGATGATCGAGGTGCATAACGACCCGGCGCACGCGCTCTCCGACGGCGCGCAGTCGCTTACCTACGATTCGTTCCATCACACGATGAACGCGCTCCGCGCAGTCGCTGCTGCGGTAGACCGCGAAATCTAACCGGCAAGAAAGGGGCCAGGAAACCATGGGTATCCCGGCCCCCCTCTTAAAAATATTCCTAAGGAGCTGTCACCATGTCTGAACTGCTGACTCTGAAGGGCACGAACGGCGTGTCCGAAATCCATATCGAAAGCGGACTGCTCGCCCGCGCGGCGTCCGTTATCGGCGAGACTTTTTCTCCGAGCCGCATCCACATCGTCTCGGACTCGACCGTCGCGCCGCTCTACCTCGAACAGCTCGAGCAGCAGTTCACGCTGCCCGTGACGCACACCGTCATCCCGGCCGGCGAGGAGCACAAGCGTCTCTCGACCGTCGAGGGCATCTATCACGACCTGCTCGCGAACGGCATGACGCGCAAGGATCTCATCATCGCGCTCGGCGGCGGCGTCGTCGGCGACATCACCGGCTTCGCGGCGGCGACCTTCCTGCGCGGCGTCTCGCTGTGCCAGATCCCGACCACCCTGCTCGCGCAGGTCGACTCCTCGGTCGGCGGCAAGACCGGCGTGGATATGCCCGAGGGCAAAAACCTCGTCGGCGCATTCTATCAGCCCCGTCTCGTGCTCATCGACCCGGCGGTTCTCGCCACCCTGCCCGATCAGACCTTTGCCGACGGCATGGCCGAGGTCGTCAAGTACGGCTACATCTCCAACAGGGAGATCCTCGATATGGTGTCCGCGCCCGACTACAAAAAGAACATCGAGCGCATCATCTGCGAATGCGTCAGGATCAAGCGCGACGTCGTCACCATCGACGAACACGACACCGGTCTGCGCATGATCCTGAATTTCGGCCACACCATCGGCCACGCCGCAGAAAAGCTCGGAAATTATGTCGACCTCACGCACGGTCAGGCCGTCGCGGTCGGCATGGTAGCGGCGATGCGCCTGTCCGCCATGCTCGGCAACGAGGATCTGTCCGAGCGCCTCATCGGCATCCTCGAGCATATCGGTCTGCCGACCGAGCTGAAGTACGGCCGCGAGGACATTTACCGCTCGCTGCTGTCCGACAAGAAAAAATTCGGCGCGACGGTCAACTTCATCCTCGTCCGTGAGCCGGGCCGCGCAGAGATCACCCCGATCGGCGCAGAAAAGCTGCACGAGTACGTTCTGAAACTGTAAGGAGGGCGAAACATGGGTTCCACCTGGGGAAACGCAATCAAAATATCCATTTTCGGCGAGTCGCACGGCGCCGGCATCGGCGTGGTCATCGACGGTTTTCCGTCCGGCGTTATGTATGACGAAGCGTTCGTGCTGCGCGAGATGGAGCGCCGCGCACCGGGCCGCAACAGGCAGTCCACCGCGCGGAAGGAAGCCGACAGGCCGGAGATCCAGTCCGGCATCTATAACGGAAAGACCACCGGCACGCCCATCTGCGCCGTCATCCGCAACACCAACCAGCGCTCGGGCGACTACGCCGAGCTGGCCGCGCAGCCCCGTCCGGGCCATGCGGACTATACGGGCATGCTGCGCTACAAGTCCTGCAACGACCCGCGCGGCGGCGGCCATTTCTCCGGCCGTCTGACTGCCCCGCTCGTGTTCGCCGGCGCACTGTGCAAGCTGTGGCTGCGCGAGCAGGGCGTGACCGTCGGCTCGCACATCCAGTCCATTGCGCAGATCCAGGATATGCCGTTCGACGACGTTGAGGTGACTGGCGCACAGCTCGACGCGCTGCGCGAGCAGGAATACCCGGTCATCAACCCCCGTGCGCTCGACGCCATGCTCGCGGCCATCGAGGACGCGCGCGAGGAGCAGGATTCGGTCGGCGGCGTCATCGAATGCGCGGCCGTCGGCCTGCCGGCAGGCATCGGCAGCCCGATGCTCGACAGCGTGGAGAGCCGTCTGGCCTCCATCCTGTTCGGCGTTCCGGCGGTCAAGGGCGTGGAGTTCGGCGCAGGCTTCGCCTTCGCGGCGCTGCGCGGCTCGCATGCCAACGACCCGTTCTATGAGGAGAACGGCGCGGTAAAGACCGAGACCAACAACAACGGCGGCGTGCTCGGCGGCATCACGAGCGGCATGCCGCTCATCGTCCGCGCCTGCATCAAGCCCACCCCGTCCATCGGCATGGCGCAGGACACGCTCAACCTCCGCACCGGCAAGGTCGAGCCGCTGTCCATCCACGGCCGCCACGACCCCTGCATCGTCACGCGCGCCGCGCCGGTCATCGAGGCCGCGTGCGCGGTCGCTCTGGCGGATCTTCTGAGGGAGGCGAACGGCTATGCGTGAGCTTGCTTCCATCCGCAAGGACATCAACTCGGTCGACTCCGCTATCCGCGAGCTGTTCCTGCTGCGCATGTCGCTCGCCCACGAAGTCGCAGAGACCAAGGCGCAGTCGGACGACAAGATCTACAAGCCCGATCGCGAGGCCGAGATCATTGAACAGCGCTCCGCCGGCATGGAGGAGGAGGTCCGTCTCAAGTACATCGCCCTGCTCCAGAGCATGATCCGCGCGAGCCGCGAGTATCAGTACAGCAAGATCCTGCGTCTGAACCCGGAAAAGTTCCCGTTCCACCCGTCGAGCGAGATGCTGAAGCCGAAAACCGTGTTCTATCAGGGCGTCCCGGGCGCATATCAGGAGCTTGCCGCCCGCGCGCTCTTCCCCGAGTGCGAGCCGGTCAACGTCCCGACCTGGGAGGAGGTCTTCCAGTCGGTGCGCGACGGCAAAGCGGATGTCGGCGTCGTTCCGGTCGAAAATACAACCGCCGGCACGGTCAGCGCGGTCTATGACCTGCTGCTCGACTACGACCTGTCCATCAACCGCTCGTACATCAAAAAGATCTCCCACTGTCTCGCGGCCGTTCCGGGCGCGACCATGGCGGACATCCGGAGCGTCTGCTCGCATCCCCATGCCCTGCCGCAGTGCTCCGCCTTCATTTCCGCGCACGGCTTCACCGCCATCGAGGCCGCGAACACGGCTATCGCTGCGCAGAACGTGCGCGACCAGGGCGACGTGAGCCTTGCGGCCATCTGCTCGCGCGAGGCCGCCGAGCGGTACGGGCTGTCCATCCTCGCCGAGGGCATCAACGACATGAAGCACAACGAGACGCGCTTCATCGCGGTCAGCCGCACGCCCACCTGCCTGCCCGAGGACAACCGCATCGAGATCGCGTTCCATATTCCGAACGCCGCGGGCACGCTGATAACCGTGCTGGACATCATCGCGCATTACGGCATCGACATGACCGAGATCCACTCCCGTCCGCTCAAGGACAGCCCGTGGTGCTATGTATTCTACGTCGACTTCACCGGCAACATCAGCGACCACGCCGTGCGCAGCCTGCTCTATCAGCTCCACGAGGAGCTTCCCTATATCAAGGTTCTCGGCAGCTACAAGGTCGACTGAAGCTGAGGCTGTCTTCCGATATCCGCCGTTTTTCACCCGTTATCCGACAAGAAGGAGTATACTTCCATGCAAATCAATCCCTGCGCGCCGCTGCGCGGTGAGATCACCGTGCCGGGCGATAAATCCATCTCTCACCGCGCCGTCATGCTCGGCGCTCTGGCCAGCGGCACCACCCATATCACAGGCTTTCTGATGGGCGAGGACTGCCTGTCCACCATCGACTGCTTCCGCAAAATGGGCGTTTCCATCGATGTTTCCGACAAGGAGGTCGTCGTAGAGGGCGTCGGCCTGCACGGCCTGACCGCGCCGAAGAGCGAGCTGTACACCGGCAATTCCGGCACGACTACCCGTCTGCTGAGCGGCATTCTCGCCGGTCAGAGCTTCACCTCGACCATGAACGGCGACGCCTCCATCCAGAAGCGCCCGATGGGCCGCGTGATGAAGCCGCTGCGCGAGATGGGCGCGTCCATCGAGGGCAGGGACGACAACTTCTGTCCGCTGACCATGCACCCGAGCGAGCTGCACGGCATCGAGTACCGTCTCCCCGTCGCGTCTGCCCAGCTCAAGAGCGCCATCCTGCTAGCCGGTCTGTATGCCGAGGGTCAGACGACCGTCATCGAGCCGGCGCCCTCCCGCGACCATACCGAGCGCATGTTCCGCGCGCTGGGCGTCGAGATCGAGACGAACGGCAACGTTATCACCCTCGAGCCGCCCGAGGATCTGCACGCAGTCGACATCGCCGTTCCGGCGGATATCTCCTCTGCGGCGTTCTTCCTCGTCGCCGGCGCCATCGTGCCGGGCAGCGAGCTGACCATCCGGAACGTCGGCGTCAATCCGACGCGCACGGGCATTCTGGATGTGCTGCGCAGCATGGGCGCGGACATCACCGAGTCGAACTTCCGCGACGACGCGGAGCCGGTCTGCGACCTGACCGTCCGGCACAGCCGTCTGCACGGCACCGAGATCGGCGGCGCGATCATTCCGCGTCTGATCGACGAGCTGCCGGTCATTGCAGTCGCGGCGGCCTTCGCCGAGGGCGAGACCGTCATCCGCGATGCGCAGGAGCTCAAGGTCAAGGAATCCAACCGCATTGCCGCGATGGTCGCAGAGCTGACCAAGGCAGGCGTTGACGTCGAGGAGACCGACGACGGCATGATCGTCCGCGGCGGCGCAAAGCCGCACGGCGCAGCCTTCGAGACCTACAAGGACCACCGCATCGCGATGAGCCTTGCAGTTCTGGGACTTGCCGCCGAGGGCGCGAGCCGCATCGACGAGCCTGAGGTCGTCGCCATCTCCTACCCCGACTTCTTCGCCACGCTCGAAAAGCTGGGAGGCTGATGAAAATGCTGCTTTCCATGGAGGAATTCCGGGCATTCCAGCCGAAAAAGCCGACCTACGCGCTGTTCGGCTGGCCGCTCGGCCATACGATGAGTCCCGAGCTGCACGCGCAGCTGTTCGAGGCATCCGGACAGGACGCGGCGTATATCGGCGTCGCGGTTCCGCCCGATGATCTTGCCGAAGCGTTCGACCTCGCAAAGGCGAAGCTGCGCGGCATCAACTGTACCATTCCGCACAAAAAGGCTGTCATCGAGCTGCTCGACGGGGTGGATACCGCCGCGCGCGACCTGCACTCGGTCAACACGGTCGCCTTCCGCGACGGAAAGGCCATCGGCTACAATACCGACATCCTCGGCTTTTCCGAGTCGCTCGCACGCGACGGTGTGACGCTGCGCGGCAAAAAGGTCCTGCTGCTCGGCTACGGCGGCGCGGCATCCGTCATGGCGTACCACTGTGCGCGCGAGGGCGCATGCCTCACCATCACCGGCCGCAATCTGGAAAAGGCCGCCGCGCTCCAGCAGCAGATTGCCGAGACCGTGCCGCACGCGCGCGTCGCCGTATACAGCCGCCGCCACATCCCGCGCGACATCCAGATCGTACTGAATTCCACGCCGGTCGGCATGTATCCGAAGGAAAATCTCGCGCCGCTGCACTATCTGCCACACAAGACCGAGTATGTGTTCGACGCGATCTACAATCCGCCGGTGACGGCGACCATGCGTCTGGCCAATCCGCGCAAAACCGCGACGCGCGACGGTCTTTACATGCTGGTCATGCAGGCGGCGCACGCACAGACCATCTGGTCGGGCGTAACGTTCGAGCCTGCCTCCTGCGAGACCATTCTGCGCCGCACCTACGGCAAAATGGCGGTCAAGCGTCTGCACGAAAAGTACGGGAAGAAAAACCTCGTGCTCTGCGGCTTCATGGGCAGCGGCAAGACCACCATCGGCCGCAAGCTCGCGCGCGTGACCGGACTGGACTTTGTGGACGCCGACCTGTATCTGGAGGAAAAAGAGGGCATGAAGATCTCGGACATCTTCGCGCAGAAGGGCGAAGCGTACTTCCGCGACCGTGAGACTGCCTATATCCGTGAGCTGTCGCAGCGCGACGGCATCGTGCTCTCGCTCGGCGGCGGCGCGGTGCTGCGCCCGGAGAATGTCGCCGCGGTCAAGGAGACCGGACTGCTCATCCATCTGGATACGCCGTTCTACCGCATTCTCAAGAACCTTTCCTATTCGAACAGCCGTCCGCTGCTCAACAGGCCGGACAAGCAGGCGGAAACGCGCCGCCTGTATAACGCGCGCAAGGCGATTTACCATCGCGTTTCCGACACATCGGTGCGCAGCCCGAAGCTGAGCGAGGTGCTCGACAAGGTCGTCAAGAGCGTTTAATTGCCCCTTCGGGGCAAGGGCCCTTCTTTCTTTACCCTCAGCAGAGGGGAAGCGGTTCCGCCGTTCCGGCGGCTTTACGCTCAAAGTGAGCGTGGACAGTGGCCGCCTTCGGCGGCCGGGAGAGCCGCCGTCTGGCGGCGGAGACAAAAGGGGGCAAGGGCACCGTATGGTTCCCTTGCCCCCTCTTGACTCCCCCAAACCCTCCTTTGCGCCGCGACTCCCTTTGGTCGCGCGGCTAAACGGGGGTTACGGGGGCTCGGTTCCGTACGTCGTTTCGCTTATGGGACGCTGTAAGGCCCTGAATTTTCCTTGCGTCAACCGCCGCGCATAACAGTGCGCGGCCAGACGGTGCAGGGCGGCAGCGTTCCGCTGCGAAAAGCTCCGCTTCGATCAAGATCGTGCCCTTGGAGCACCAGACGTCCCTGTGGGCCCCTCGCATTTAGACGCGCGACCGAAGGGAGTCGCGTCCTAAGGAAAGTTTGGGGAGTTAAGAGGGGAAAGAAAACCTTGGTTGTCTTTCCCCTCTTGCCCCCGCCGCCGGGCGGCGGCATCCCCCGGCCGCCGAAGGCGGCCATTGTGCACGCTCACCTCGAGCGTAAAGTCGCCTCCAGCGGCGCACCGCTGTATCGGCGGAACCGTTTTCTCTCTGCTGAGGGTTAAAAAAACAGGCTTCTGCCTGCCGTTAAAATTATGAAATATTTGTCCTTCTTCTGGACAAATACTTCATGAGCGTTTACAATAGGTGGCGTACCGGTCTCCGGTATGCCGCTTTTATTTTTTCCACGCAGAAACTCGAGGTATGATATGAGAATGAAACGTAAAACCACCTTCCGGCTTGCCGCTGCGGCGCTCGCCATGACGCAGCTGTTCACCGCTGCGGCGTCTGCTGCATTCACCAACGGCTTCAGCTGGTCCTATCCGGTCGGCGAAGGGCTGACCTACACGCGCACCGAGGGCAAAAACACCGCCGGTGTGCAGCGCGCAAACGTTCTGACATACGAACCGAACACCGGCGTCTCCCCCGTCATGGTCTACGCCGGCGACACGGTCTACGGCAGCAAGGCCACCATCACGAACGCCGTCAAATACCTGCAAAACCAGGGCAAGACCGTTATCGGCGGCACGAACGCCGACTTTTTCGTCATGTCGAGCGGCGTCCCCATCGGTCTGGTCATCGACAAGGGCACGCTCATCTCCTCCGATGCATGGCAGTACGCTGTCGGCTTCAAGAAGGACGGCACCGCCGTCATCGGCCGCCCGACGATGGGCATCCGCATCACGGGCGCAAGCGGCTCCTGCTCGGTCTCCTACTTCAACAAAACGCGCACGACCGCCGGCGCGTACCTGCTCGATCGCAGCTACGACGAGGCGACCCATTTCGCCGCCAAGGGCAGCTATATCGTGCTCGAGCGCGAGGACTCCACCCCGGTCAAGGCCGGCGGCTCGGTCAAGCTCAAGGTCGTGAGCAAGGGAACCGGCTCGTCCTCCTTCGCCATCGGTGAAAACCAGATGGTACTCACCAAATCCGACGGCGCGAACGTCCCCTCGTGGGTCGATTTCCCGGTCGGCGAAGAGGTCACGCTCTCCATCACCGCCGCAGACCCGGCATGGAGCGAGGTCGAATATGCCGTCGGCGGCAAGCTGCTCATCGACGACGGCACGGTCACGACCTCCGGCATCGATGCCGCGTCCTCGCGCCGCGCGCGCAGCGCCATCGGCGTCAAGAGCGACGGCACGGTTGTCCTGTACGAGATCGACGGCAACCAGTCCTCGGTCAGCACCGGCCTGACTGCGGCGGAGCTCGGCGAAGAACTCAAGGAGCTTGGCTGTGTTCGCGCACTCTGTCTCGACGGCGGCGGCTCCTCCGCTATGGCGCTGCGCCAGCCCGGCGCGAGCGAGACCTCACTCATCTCGAGTCCCTCGGACGGCTCGCAGCGCGCCTGCGCCAACTACATCTTCTTTACCGCGAACACCCCCTCGGACGGCGCGACTGCCCATGCCGTGCTCACCCCGAGCTACCGCTACATTCTCCCCGGCGCGTCCACGTGGTTTTCGATCAAGGGCGCGGACGCTTCCTACGGCCCGGCAGAAGCCCCGGCCGACCTCGTCTTTGAGGTCTCGAACGACATGGGCACGGTAGAGGGACAGACCTTCACTGCCGGTCAGAAGAGCGGCAGCGCGACCATCACCGCCTCGAACGGCTCGTTTTCCGGCTCGATGAACGTCTGCGTCACGGGCGACGTTCAGTCCATCGCGCTCCAGTCCGGCGGCAGGTCAATCTCCTCTGTCAACGTCAAGCCGGGCCAGTCGGTCGATCTCGATGCGCTCGGCTACCACCTCGGTCAGAAAATGGCCTCGGCCGATACTGCCTTTACCTGGACGGTATCGGGCGGCATCGGCTCGGTCGATGAAAAGGGCGTGTTCACCGCGGGCAGCTCGATGGCGAGCGGCACGCTCACCTGCTCCTACGGAAACACGCGCGCGTCCATTCCGGTGAACGTCGGCATGGGTGATCCGCAGGATGCCTCGTTCGTCTCGACGTTCGAGGACGGTCTCGGCGGCTTCACCGCCTCGGAAGGCGTTTCGCTCTCGCGCGTCACCGACTACACCTCGGTCGCACGCGGAACCGGCTCGCTCAAGGCGCTGTGGAACGGCGAAAGCGCGGACGGCTTCACTCTGTCCGCTTCCCCGGCGGATGTCGCAGACATGAACTATCTGACCCTGTGGGCGCGTTCGGAAAACACCCACGGCACGCTGACGGCGGTCTTTACCGACGCCGAAGGCAATGAGCTGACCGCTCCCCTGTCCGCCGCGACGGTGAACGGCTGGAAGCAGCTGACCGCCCCGGTTCCTGAGGGCGCAGTCCAGTTTACCGGTCTGCATTTCGAGAAAAGCAGCTCCGGTCTGTCTCATTCCGCGCTCCTGCTCGACCAGATCGTGCTCACCGCGCATCATGCAGTCACGAACAGCGACTGTCCCGCTGTGCATCTGAACAGCACAGCCGTGACCGTGGACGCAGGCGCGAAGGCCACGATTTCGGGCACCGCGACCATGGAAAACGGTAAATATCCCGTCCGCGCGGCGAATATCACTGTCAAGGTCGACGGAAAGACGCAGAGCGGCGCCGCAGCCATGAACGGCTCCGACCTGACCGTTACGACCGGCGCACTCGCCGCCGGTACCCATACCGTGACCATCGACGTATCAGACGATGCCGGCAGCCGCACGCGCGTCTGCGCGACCGTCACGGCCGGAAGCGCGGCGAACGCCTTCGCGGACACTGCCTCCCATTGGGCGCGCGGCTACGCCTCGCTGCTGAACACGCGCGGCATCATGAAGGGCGAAGGCAAGGGCGGCAGCATGTACTTTTACCCCGACCGCAATCTGACGCGCAAGGAATTCGCGGTCACGATGGCGCGCACGCTGGGACTGGACACTTCGTCTGCCGACGTTTCCGCCTTTGCGGACAGCGACAGCATCCCGTCCTGGGCGGCCGGTGCGGTAAACGCGGTCGCAAAGGCCGGCTTCATGACCGGCGAATCGCGCGGCGGCGTGATGTATTTCAATCCTGACGCAGATATTACCCGCGCAGAGGTCATGACGGTGATCGGCCGCCTGCTGCCGCGCGGCTATGCGGCCGCAAGCCTCAACTACAGGGATGCTTCCGCAATTCCGTCCTGGGCGGCGGAGCATGTTAAGACCTGCGTTTCCGCCGGTATCATCGGCGGCTACACGGATGGAACGCTCCTGCCGCTCGGCAGGATCACGCGCGGCGAGATCGCCAAGGTGCTGGCGCTCCTGTAAGGCTGCGCCTTAAAACGCTTTACCGTCTGCTGACGGTGGAGTTTCCGCCGATACAGCGGTGCGCCGCCGGAGGCGACAGAGGCCGTATCTCACGGCCGAAGAGATGCCGCCGCCCGGCGGCGGGGGCAAAAGGGGGATAAGACACCGAATGGTTTCTTATCCCCCTCTTGACTCCCCCTCATCTTCCTTTACGCGACTCCCTTCGGTCGCGCGTCTAAAAGCGAGGGGCCCACAGTGACGTTTGGTGCTCCAAGGGCACACGCTTGATCGAAGCGGAGCTGTTCGTAGCGACGGTGCAAACGCTCTGCACAGTCTGGCCGCGCACTGGTATGCGCGGCAAATCACGAAAGCAATCGTCTATGGCATAAGAAAAAGGAGAGCACAGACTCAAATCTGTGCTCTCCTTCGTTTTTTAGACGCGAAGCTCCGCTGAGCGTCCCAAAGGAAGGTTTGGGGTGTCAAGAGGGGCAAGGAAACCATTTGGTGTCCTTGCCCCTTTTGTCCCCTGCCGGGGACCCGGCATCTCCGCCGCCGAAGGCGGCCACTGTGCACGCTCACCCCGAGCGTAAATCTCGCCTCCAGCGGCACAGCCGCTGTATCGGCGGAACCGCTTACCCGCTGCTAAGGGTATAGAAAGAATGGCCTCTGCTCCCGGAAGGGAGCATTTTTTCATTCCCCGGAGGGATTTTCCGCCATGCGGTAGCCCACACCGACCTCGGTGAACAGATATTCCGGCTCCGCCGGGTTCTTCTCGATCTTGCGGCGGATATTCGCCATGTTCACGCGCAGGATCTGGTTGTCTCCGCCCGCTCGCGGTCCCCACAGCTCCTTGATGATATAATCATAGGTCAGCACCTTGCCGGCGAACTTGCCCAGCAGGGCAACAATGCGGAACTCGCTGAGCGTCAGACGGACATTCTCCCCGCGCACGAGCACCTGATGCTTGTTATAATCGATGACCATTTCGCCCACGCTGTATGTACCGCGCTGCGCGATCTCGCCGGTCGGCGACGTTGTGCGCGTATGACGGATAGCGGTGCGCACGCGCGCGAGCAGCTCCGCTGTGCCGAACGGCTTGGTCAAATAATCGTCCGCGCCGAGGTCGAGCGCCTCGACCTTGTCGTTTTCATGCGTGCGCGCGGACACCACGACGACCGGCAGGCTCGACCAGCCGCGCAGGCTGCGCAGCACCTCGATGCCGTCCATGTCGGGCAGACCGAGGTCGAGAATAACGAGGTCGGGACAGTGCGAGGACAGCATGGTCATCGCCTCGGTTCCCGTCTTTGCGAGAATGGTCTCGTAGCCGTTTGTGGTGAGTATGGTCGAGATGAAGTGCGCGATGCTCTTCTCGTCCTCGACGATCAGGATCTTTTCGCGGATGGTCATGCTTTTTCCTCCTCTTGTTCGAGCGGCAGACGGAACACAAATTCCGCGCCTTCCATCAGATTATGCGCCTCGATGCTGCCGCTGTGGGCGTGGATGATCGCCTGGCAGACCGAAAGGCCGAGTCCCATGTTTCTCTTGCCGCCGTTCTCCATGTCTCCTGCCGCTGCGGCGAGCGTGCCGTCGAACAGATGCGGCAGGACCTTATGCTCGATGCCGTCTCCGTTGTCCTCGACGGCGAACACGGCCTCCGGCCCCTCTCGCCGCACGGACAGACGTATCTCGGTCGTATGGCCGCCGCCGTGCACCACGGCGTTCTCGAGCAGATTGGACAGCACCTGCGAGATGAGCACTGCGTCCATCGGCACGAACAGCAGATCCTCCGGCACGGAAACGCGGATGCGGACATCGGGATAGCGCTTGCGGAACTTCGCCGTCACCGCGCCGAGGATCTCCTCCGCCGGCTCGGGATTTTTGACCAGGCGCGTGGTCGTGTCGCCCATGCGCGTGATGCTCAGCAGGTTTTCCACGACGCGGATGAGCCACTGCGCGTCATCCCGGACGTCGGTCAGCAGCAGCAGACGATCCTCCTCGGGCAGATCCGGATTTTCGATCATGGCGCTCGTCGAGCCGATGATCGAGGTCAGCGGCGTGCGGATGTCATGCGAGACCGAACGCAGCAGGTTCGCGCGCATTTTTTCGCGCGCCGCCTCGATGCGCAGATCCTCCTGCCGCTTGATCTTGGTCGTCATCGTACAGGTCACGAGCGAGACCACGAGCATGGTCAGAAAGGTCAGCGGATAGCCCGACAGCGTGAAGTTCACCGCCCAGTACGGGTAGGTGAATATGTAGTTCGTGCCTACGACGCTCAGCACGGCTGCGAGCGTGCCGAACAGATAGCCGGTCGTAAAGCGCGAGATGAGCAGCACGGTCAGGATGAAGATCGAGTAGGCGAAGCCCTCCGAGCTGCTGGCCATATGCAGCAGGATGCACAGCAGCACCGCGCTGCCGAACAGAGCGCAGAATATCGCAAGATCGCGCCACGAGAAGGAAAAGATGCGGATTTTTTTCGTTGACGGCGGCAAGTCACTCTCTCCTTTGCATTGTACGTTTTGAACACCGTGAGTGCACGCGTGGATGCGGCATATTTCACCGGTATCTTACAGTATACCACAATCTCCGCTAAACATGTGTTAATTTTCCGTCATGAAGCGCGATTAAATCCCCGATTTTGTGAGATACCGCAAAAAACCGCCCTGCCGGACAGGGAAAAATTTCGTGCTTTTTTTCAAAAGCATAGAGAATTTTTCGTAAAATTATGTTATACTGAATGTCGTCTGGGCAAACGCTGCGTGCCTTTGTCCGGCGCGTGCGCGCGGAGCTTTGCGCGCACGGAACACACTGCTGTTAACTGGAGGGAGACCGTATGAAGCTGTCGTTCACTAAAATGCACGGCTGCGGCAACAATTACATCTATATCAACTGCTTCGACCAGAAGGTCACGGACCCCGAAAAGCTGTCCATCGCGCTTTCCGAACCGCATTTCGGCATCGGCGGCGACGGCATTATCCTCATTTCCCCGTCCGACCGGGCGGATGCGCAGATGCGCATCTTCAACGCCGACGGCTCGGAGGGTAAGATGTGCGGCAACGGCATCCGCTGCGTCGGCAAGTATCTGTATGACAACGGCATGGTCGGCGGACGCACCACCATTACCATCGACACGCTTTCCGGCGTAAAAACGCTCGAGCTGAACGTCAGGGACGGCAAAATGCAGACGGCGCGCGTCGATATGGGCGCGGCGATCCTCGAGCCTGCAAAGATCCCGGTCAACATGGCGGGCAGTTCCGTCATCGACGCCCCGCTCGTCGTAGACGAAAAGGTCTATCACGTGACCTGCGTCTCGATGGGCAACCCCCACTGCGTCATCTTCTTTAACGAGGACGATGTGGACGACCTCGATCTTTCGCGCCTCGGCCCCAAGTTCGAGCATCATCCGCTGTTCCCCGAACGCATCAACACCGAATTCGTGAACGTCCTGCCGGACGGCAGCCTCAAGATGCGCGTCTGGGAGCGCGGCTCGGGCGAGACCTGGGCCTGCGGCACGGGCGCGTGCGCGACCGGCGTTGCGGCCTGCCTGAACGGCTTCTGCAAGCCGGACACGGACATCACCGTGCACCTGCGCGGCGGCGACCTCACCATTCGATACACCACTGAGACCGTGTTCATGACGGGCGCGGCCGCGACCGTTTTCAAAGGGGAAATCGAGCTATGACAAAATACATTTTCGTGACCGGCGGCGTTGTCTCCGGTCTGGGCAAGGGCATTACCGCAGCCTCTCTCGGCCGACTGCTCAAGAGCCGCGGCCTCAAGGTCGCAGCGCAGAAACTCGACCCGTATATCAACGTTGACCCGGGCACGATGAGCCCGTTCCAGCACGGCGAGGTCTATGTCACCGACGACGGCGCGGAGACCGACCTCGACCTCGGCCACTACGAGCGCTTCATCGACGAGGACCTCAACAAGTTCTCCAACCTCACCACCGGCAAGGTCTACTGGAACGTTCTGAACAAGGAGCGCGCCGGCGAATACCTCGGCGAGACCGTTCAGGTCATCCCCCACATCACCAACGAGATCAAGTCGTTCATCTACTCGGTCGGCAAAAAGACCTCGGCTGACGTCGTCATCACCGAGATCGGCGGCACCACCGGCGACATCGAGTCGCAGCCGTTCCTCGAGGCCATCCGTCAGGTAGCGTCCGAGGTCGGCCGCCGCAACTGCCTGTTCATCCATGTAACGCTCGTTCCGTTCATCTCCGGCTCGAACGAGCCGAAGAGCAAGCCGACCCAGCACTCGGTCAAGGAGCTGCGCGGTCTGGGCATCTCGCCCGACATCATCGTCGCGCGCGTCGATCAGCCGCTCGACGACGACATCCGCCACAAGATCTCGATGTTCTGCACCGTCCCCGAGGACTGCGTCATCGAAAACCGCACCCTTCCCGTGCTGTATCAGGCGCCGATGATGCTCGAGGACAGCCATTTCTCCGACATCGTCTGCCGCGAACTGTCCATCGGCGCAGGCAAGGGCGACATGAGCGAGTGGCAGGAAATGCTCGAGCGCATCGCGTCTCGCAAGGAGCATGTCAGGATCGCCCTCGTCGGCAAGTACGTCAAGCTGCACGACGCTTACCTCTCGGTCGCCGAGGCGCTTCAGCACGCCGGCTACGAGAACGGCTGCTTTGTCGACATCGACTGGGTGGACTCCGAGGAGATCAACGACTCGACCGCCGACAAGCTGCTCGGCGAGGTCGACGGCATCATCCTGCCGGGCGGCTTCGGCTCGCGCGGCGTTGAGGGCATGATCTGCGCGGCAAACTATGCGCGCGTGCGCGGCATCCCCTACTTCGGCATCTGCCTCGGCATGCAGATCGCGGTCATGAGCTACGCCCGCAACGTGCTCGGCTACGCCGACGCAAACTCCGGCGAGTTCGACCCGAACACCTCGCATCCGGTCATCGACCTGATGGAGAGCCAGCACGGCATCTCCAAGAAGGGCGGCACCATGCGTCTGGGCGCTTACCCCTGCAAGGTCCGTCCGGGCAGCATCATGGCCTCCGCCTACGGCTCTGAGCTCATCTCCGAGCGTCACCGCCACCGCTATGAGTTCAACAACGCCTTCCGCGAGGAGATCGAGAGCAAGGGCATGCTCATCACGGGCACTTCCCCGACCGGCGAGCTCGTCGAGACCGTCGAGATCCCGGAGCATCCGTTCTATATCGGCGTTCAGTTCCATCCTGAATTCAAATCCCGTCCGAACCGCGCACATCCCCTGTTCAAGGCATTCGTCGCGGCATCTCTGAAAAGGAGCAAGAAATAATGCAGATCAACACCAATTATGACAATCTCGAGCAGAGCTATCTGTTCTCCACCATCGCGCGCAAGGTCCGCGAGTATTCCGCATCCCACCCGGAGGCTGACATCATCCGCCTCGGCATCGGCGACGTTACCCGTCCGCTCGTTCCGGCTGTCATCGACGCGCTGCACGCGGCGGTTGAGGATCAGGCGAAGCAGGAGACCTTCCACGGCTACGGCGACGAGCAGGGCTATGACTTCCTGCACGAGGCGCTCGTCGGCTACTACAAGACCCACGGCGTAGAGCTCGCCACCAATGAGATCTTCATCTCCGACGGCGCGAAGAGCGACCTCGGCAACATCCTCGACATCTTCGGCAAGGACAATGTTGTCCTGGTTCCCGACCCGGTCTACCCGGTCTACGTCGACACCAACGTCATGGCCGGCCGCAAGATCATCTTCGCGGACGCGAACGAGGCAAACGGCTTCCTGCCCCTGCCGGACGCATCCGTAAAGTGCGACATCATCTATATCTGCTCCCCGAACAACCCGACCGGCGCCGCTTACGACCGCGCGGGTCTCAAGGCATGGGTGGATTACGCGAACGCACAGAACGCTGTCATCCTCTACGACGCAGCGTATGAGTGCTTCATCGAGGATGAGAACCTGCCGCGCTCCATTTACGAGATCGAGGGCGCAAAGACCTGCGCGATCGAGTTCTGCTCCTTCTCCAAGATGGCGGGCTTCACCGGCACGCGCTGCGGCTGGACCGTCGTTCCGACCGCGCTCGCGGACGGCAGACTGAACAAGATGTGGCTGCGCCGCCAGACCACCAAGTTCAACGGCGTTCCGTATATCGTCCAGAAGGGCGCCGCCGCCTGCTTCACCGAGGAAGGCATGAAGCAGATCAAGGATACCCTCGGCTACTACAAGCAGAATGCCAAGGTCCTGTCCGCGACGCTCGATGAGCTCGGCATCTGGTACACTGGCGGCAAGAGCAGCCCGTATCTGTGGCTCAAGTGCCCGAACGGCATGGACTCCTGGACGTTCTTCGACTACCTGCTCGAGAACGCGAACGTTGTCGGTACCCCGGGCGCAGGCTTCGGCAAAAACGGCGACGGTTTCTTCCGTCTGACTGCCTTCGGCGACCAGAAGCGCACTCTCGAGGCTGCCGAGCGCCTCAAGAAGCTGCTCGCAAAGTAAGCTGACAAATTTTATCGACAAACTGAGAGCTGTCCCTCGCGGACAGCTCTTTTTTCATCCGGAGGTGAACCTCATGCCCGTTTTATTCGACCGGACGTGCATCCTGTGCGGCCGGGTCCTTCCCGCCGAAAAGCACAGCGCGGTGCTGTGTCCGGACTGTGCGCGCGAGGTACGCACGGAATACCGGTATCACGGCGAACTTTCCGTCCCCGGTGCAGACGGCGCGGCGGCGGCGCTCTGCTATCGCGGCGCAGTCAAAGAAGCGCTGCACCGCTTCAAATTCGGCGGCAGACCGCAGTATGCCGCATGGTTCGCCGCCGAGATGGCGGCGGTTCTCGCCGCGCAGCTCGACCGGTGGCAGCCCACCTGCATCACATACCTGCCGCTCGGCTTTCTCCGCGCACGGGAGCGCGGCTACAATCAGGCTGAGCTGCTCGCGCGTCCGATCGCGCAATCACTCTCACTGCCCTGTGTTTCCGCGCTGCGCAAGCGTCCGTTTACCGCCCGTCAGTCCGTGCAGCAGGACGCCGCCGCCCGCCGGAAGAATGCCGCCGGCTCGCTCCTGCCCGGGCGCGTTCCGCTCGCAGGCGAGCGCGTCGTGGTCATCGACGATATCGTCACGACCGGCTCGACCGCCGCAGACGCCGCGCACGTCCTGCGCAGCATGGGCGCCGCCTGTGTTTTCGTACTCGCGGCCGCAAAAACCGTGGACTGAACCGTTTTTCTCCCTCCCCCTCTTTACTTTCTTTCGTCTATTCTTTATAATTTTAATATACTGCCGCACTTTTTTCTGTCGACTTTGGCAATATCGACAAATGAGAGCGCGAATTTCTGGGAATTTTATAGATTTCTCTCTTGCGTCAGACGCGGCTATATGGTATGATAGGAGAGCGTGAAAAAGACATATGTCTTTTCAGGAAGGACAGATTAACGCATGGTTAAACCAAAATACTATCTGGTCGAACGAACGCTGCTGCCCGAGGTCTTTCAGCGCGTGATCGAGGCCAATGAGGCGATCGCCTCGGGTAAGGCTGCAACAGCAAGCGAGGCCGCAAAGCTCGCGGGCCTGTCGCGCAGCGCTTACTATAAATACAAGGACGGCGTCCGACCCTTTTTCGAGGCGACGACCGACCGCATCGTGACGTTCCACTTCATGCTGCACGACCAGCCGGGCATGCTCTCGAGCATCCTCGGGCTGATGGCGAAGTCGGGCGCGAACCTCATGACGGTCAACCAGTCCATCCCCATGCGCGGTCAGGCATCGGTCACGATCGCCGCGCGAACGGGCGAAATGAAATATTCGGTCGAGGAGCTGCTGCACCGCGCAGAGCAGCTCGAGGGCGTGAACAAGGTCGAGATCCTTGCTTCCGAATGATAAACTGCAATAAATTCTCCCACGGAAAGGAATTATCACAATGGTAAAAGTAGCAATCATGGGACACGGAACGGTCGGTTCCGGCGTGTACGAGGTATTCGAGATGAACGCCGAGAAGATCGCGCGCACGGTCGGCGAGCCGGTCGAGGTCAAATATGTGCTCGATCTGCGCGATTTTTCCTCTCTGCCCTACGGACATAAGTTCGTTACCGACTTCTCCGTCATCGAGAACGACCCCGAGGTAACGGTCGTTGCCGAGGTTATGGGCGGCGTGGGCGCAGCTTATCAGTTCACCAAGCGCTGCCTCGAGGCCGGCAAGAGCGTCTGCACCTCCAACAAGGAGCTCGTCGCGACGAAGGGCGACGAGCTGCTCAAGATCGCCGAGGAGCATGGCGTCAACTACATGTTCGAGGCGTCCGTCGGCGGCGGCATCCCGATCATCCGCCCGATGCTCCAGTGCCTCGCTGCCAACGAGTTCAACCAGATCTGCGGCATCCTCAACGGCACCACCAACTACATTCTGACCCAGATGATCCACAACGGCGTTACCTTCGAGGACGCGCTGCGTCAGGCGCAGGTCAACGGCTACGCCGAGAAGGACCCGACCGCCGACATCGAGGGCCACGATGCCTGCCGCAAGATCTGCATCCTGTCCGATCTTGCCTACGGCGACAAGTTCGATCCGGACGCGGTCTCCTGCGAAGGCATCACCAAGATCACCCTCGAGGACGTTGCAAACGCCGACAAGCTCGGCTGCGTCATCAAGCTGCTCGGCCGCTCGGTGCGCTGCGAGGACGGCACAGCCTATGCCTACGTCGCTCCGCACCTCATCCACAAGGAGAGCCCGCTCGCAGCCGTCGAGGACGTATTCAACGCCATCATGGTCGACGGCAACGCGACCGGCGAGGTCATGTTCTACGGCAAGGGCGCGGGCAAGCTCGCGACCGCTTCCGCCGTCGTCGCTGATATGCTCGACTCCATCGAGCACAGGGACAGCCGCCGCCGCATCATGTGGGGCGATGGCTCGAAAAAGCTGCTCCGTCCGCTCGACACTCTGCGCTCCGCATGGTACGTCCGCTTCAAGGGCACGCGCGAGGACATCGAGAGCATTCTCCCGGTCGAGAGCCTGTCCGAGCCGGTCGAGGGCGTATTCGTCGTCCAGACCAGCAAGATCCCGACTGCCGAGATGGATGCGGCAGCCGAAAAACTGAACGCCGTCGGCAAGGTCTGCGCGGCAATGCGTATTCTCTAAGGAGGCATACATAAAATGGTTCGTGTTACCGTTCCTGCTACGAGCGCCAATATGGGCTCGGGCTACGACAGCATCGGCATCGCGCTCGAAATGTACAACGTGATCGACCTTGCTGAGAACGATCATATCGATATTTCGGATAAAAACGGTCAGTTCGTCCCGAAGGACGAGTCCAACCTCATCTACCAGTGCGCCAAGCGCGTGTACGATGAGTGCGGCAAGCCGCTCTCCGGCCTGACCATCGTCGAGGACTGCGCCATCCCGCAGACGCGCGGTCTGGGTTCGTCCTCGGCCTGCACGGTCGCCGGCATCATGGGAGCGAACGCCCTGCTCGGCGAGCCGCTTGACCGCAACGCGGTCATTGATCTGGCGGCGACCATCGAGGGCCATCCGGACAACTCGACTCCGGCCATCCTCGGCGGCTTCTGCGTGGCGCTGCTCGAAAACGGCCATGTCAGCCACGTCCGCGTGCCGGTCCACGGCGCGATCGACTTCGTGGTCTTTATCCCGGACTTCCAGCTTTCCACCGAAAAGGCGCGTGCGGCGCTCCCGAAGCGCATCGACCACCACGACGCGGTCTACAACCTCGCGCGTGCGGCTCTGCTCGCGGGCAGCCTGACCACCGGCAAGCTGGAAAATCTGGACGTCGCGACCGGCGACTGCCTGCATCAGCCCTACCGCTTCAGCCTCATCGAAAACGGCGAGGACATCGTCCGCGAGGCCAAGGAGCTCGGCGCGCTCGGCGCGTTCATCTCGGGCGCAGGCCCGTCCATTGTCGCCATCGTCTACAAGGGCGACCGCGACTATATCGAAAAGGCGCAGGCTCTGTGCGAGGCGAAATACCCGCACTGGAAGGCAGTGCAGCTGCGTTGCGACGAGGTCGGCACCACGGTAAAACGTCTGTAATGCACACTTTTACAGTTTGCATATGGGGACGCTCCTGCTCCGGCAGGCGCGTGATATAAGGAGGAAATTAAACAACTATGAGTCTTATTGTGCAAAAGTTCGGCGGCACCTCGGTCGCCAACACCGAACGACTGAAGAATGTCGCTGACATCGTCACCAGCACCGCTAAGGCCGGCAACCAGGTCGTTGTCGTCGTTTCCGCTCAGGGCGACACCACCGACGACCTCATCGAAAAGGCCGCCGAGCTGAACGAGCGTCCGTCCAGACGCGAGATGGATGTGCTGCTCAACACCGGTGAGATGATCTCGATGTCCCTGCTCGCCATGGCTATCCAGAAGCTCGGCTTCCCGGTCGTTTCCCTGACCGGCTGGCAGATCGGCATGGAGACCAACAGCAACTACTCGGACGCGCGCATCAAGCGCATCTCCGGCGACCGCCTCAAGGCAGAGCTGGACAACGGCCGCATCGTCATCGTTGCCGGCTTCCAGGGCATCAACAAGATGGGCGACGTGACCACCCTCGGCCGCGGCGGCTCGGACACGACCGCTGTCGCCATCGCCGCAACGCTCGGCGCTGACCTGTGCCAGATCTACACCGATGTTGACGGCGTTTACACCGCCGACCCGCGCATCGTCAAGAATGCGCGCAAGCTCGACGCCATCACCTATGATGAAATGCTCGAGCTGGCGTCGCTCGGCGCTCAGGTACTGCACAACCGCTCGGTTGAAATGGCAAAGAAGTACAATGTCGATCTCGAGGTCGTTTCGAGCTTTACCCGCAATCCGGGTACGAAAGTCAAGGAGGGTTCTAACATGGAAAAACTGAACGTTTCGGGTGTAGCCCGTGATAATAACTGCGCGCGCGTCGCGATCATCAATCTGAACGATACCCCGGGCACCGCCTTCAAGGTATTCTCGCTCATGGCCAAGCACAATGTCAACATCGACATCATTCTCCAGTCCGTCGGCCGCGACAACAAGAAGTCCATCTCCTTCACCATCCGTCAGGACGATGCAGAGCGCGTTGCAGGCATCCTGCGCGACGCAAAGGAAATGCTCGACTACGAGGATGTCTCCATCAACACCAAGGTCGCAAAGGTCTCCATCGTCGGCGCAGGCATGGCGTCCGCCGCAGGCGTTGCTTCCAAGATGTTCGAGGCTCTGGCAGGCGCCGGCATCAACATCCGCATGATCTCCACCTCTGAGATCAAGATCTCCGTCCTCATCAACGAGGAGGACAGCGAGAAGGCAGTCAAGGCCATCCACGACCAGTTCTTCGGCGACTGATTTTCTCCGTACCCCAATCCCAAGGCAACACCGCACAATGAAAGCTGCGGCGGTATTGCCTGAAACAGCCTCGAAACGCCGTGTTCGGGGCTCTTTTCTTACCGTTTTTCTCGCCGCAACCTGCGGTTGACACGAGGAAACGCAAGGTTGGTGGCAAAATAACGGGTTTTCGGATAGAGTGAGCTTACAGGAGGTGAGCACGATGACAACAGGTGAAAAGATCGCAGCTCTGCGGCGCGAACATAAACTCAGTCAGGAAGCGCTCGGCGAAAAGCTCGGCCTCTCCCGGCAGGCGGTGAGCAAATGGGAGGCCGACCAGGCCGTCCCGACGATGGACAATCTGATGGAGCTGAGCCGGCTGTTCGGCGTACCGGTCGACACGCTGCTGCGGCCTGATGCGCCCTTCCCTGCCGCTCCGGCGGAGGACGGCGCAGGGAAGGAAAGCGAGGACGCTCCTGCGGCTCCTGAGACGCCCTCTGCGCCGCGGCAGCCACGCAGGAATAAAGCTGTCCTCATCGGCGGCGCGGCGCTGCTGTGCGTGTCTCTCGCGCTGAATGCGGTATGTCTGTATCAAATCGCGCAGCTGAAAGGCGAAGTGCAGGCGCTGCGCTTGCAGGCCGGAAATGTCAATACGGTCTACTACCCGGGCACCGGCGCGGATACCGGCGACTTCGCGGACTCGAGCGAGCACATGATGCTCGACCCGGAGAACACCGAGCAGCTCATCGTGACATTCTCCGCCGTGCCGCGCGTGGCAAGCGACGGCGAAACCGCGAAATTTCTGCTCCGAGGCGGCGAGCAGTCGTGGGAATGCGAGGCCGAAGCCGACGCCGGAGGCGGCTATCGCGGCAGTCTGACAATCCCGATGGTGGACGAATACTCGGTTTATCTCGTTCTCACCGACCAGAACGGCGGCACACGCAATCTGCTGCTCGCGAGCGAATACGACATCGAAAACCGCTTCTCGATTGACGTCCATGCTTACTGGTCGAGCGGCGGCCCGACGTTCAGCTTTGGCAGGAACACGTTCACGGGGACGCTTTCCACCTATGTGTACTTCCACGACGCGCTAGAGGACAATTCGTTCACCGGGCGCATCATTCTCTATCAGAACGGCAAGGAAATCGCGGAGCAGCCGCTCGAATACCGCATCTCCGACGGCGAATATAGCTCCGACATTTACGATACCGAAGTACGCCTTGGCACGTTCGATGGACGCATGAGCGACTTCAGCATCAAGGTCGAGATTACGGACGCCTACGGCCGCGTTTTCACGGTGTCCCCCGATTAAACAGGCAAAAAAATCCCACAGGGAGCAACAACGCTTTCCCTGTGGGATAATTTTTTACTTGTTTTCGGAGTGCTCGGGTTCAGCAGACTCAGCCTTTGCCGGCTCGCCGATCTTCTCGTTCAGATCCTTCTGGAGCTCGCTCATGAGATCCGCGCCGACCACCTTGTCGGGGACCGCCTCGCCGTTAAAGACCTTCTTGAACGTCTCGCCGTCCATGGTCTCGTTACGGATGAGGTACTCCGCGACGCGCGTCATCGCGTCCATGTGCTCGCTCAGCAGCTTCTCGCACTGATGGTAAGCGGTCTCGATGATGCGGTGGATCTCATCGTCGATCTCCGCCGCCTTGACCTCAGAGTAGCCCTTGCCTGCGGCGAAGTCGCGGCCGAGGAAGATCTCGCCGCCCTCAGAACCGTAGTCGATCGGGCCGATCTTGTCGCTCATGCCGTAGCTCGTGACCATCGCGCGCGCCATCTGGGTGGCCTGCTTGATGTCGCCGTAAGCGCCGGTCGAAATATCCTCCATCGTCAGCTTCTCAGCCACACGGCCGCCGAGGCAGACGACGATGTATTCCTCCATATACTTCTTGGTGCGGTACGCCTGATCCTCCTCGGGCAGCGGCATGGTGAAGCCGCCTGCGCCCGACGAGCGCGGGATGATGGTAACGTGGTGTACCGGGTCCTGCGTCGGCAGCACCTCGAAGCAGATCGCGTGACCGGCCTCATGGTAAGCGGTCAGACGCTTGTCGTGCTCGGTGATGATGTGGCTCTTCTTCTCCACACCCATGACGACCTTGAGCAGCGACTCCTCGATCTCCTCCTGCGAGATCAGCTTCTTGTTGCGGCGCGCCGCAAGCAGAGCCGCCTC
This sequence comes from Agathobaculum hominis, assembly GCF_014288055.1. Taxonomy (NCBI): domain Bacteria; kingdom Bacillati; phylum Bacillota; class Clostridia; order Eubacteriales; family Butyricicoccaceae; genus Agathobaculum; species Agathobaculum hominis. Next base: position 39,187 of record NZ_JACOPK010000001.1, on the reverse strand, counting down.
GTTGAGCAGGTTTTCGAGGTCTGCGCCGGTGAAGCCGGCGGTCGTTTTCGCGATGTCGGAGAACTTGACATCCGGGTCAAACTGCTTGTTGCGCGCATGGACCTTGAGGATCGCCTCGCGGCCCTTGACATCCGGCGCGCCGACATAGACCTGACGGTCGAAGCGGCCCGGACGCAGCAGCGCGTTGTCCAGGATATCCTTGCGGTTGGTCGCGGCGATGACGATAACGCCCTCGTTCGCGCCGAAGCCGTCCATCTCGACGAGCAGCTGGTTGAGCGTCTGCTCGCGCTCGTCATGACCGCCGCCGAGGCCTGCGCCGCGCTGACGGCCGACCGCGTCGATCTCGTCGATGAACACGATGGCCGGCGCGTTCTTCTTGGCCTGCTCGAACAGGTCGCGCACGCGCGATGCGCCGACGCCGACATACAGCTCGACGAAGTCCGAGCCGGAGATAGACAGGAACGGAACGCCTGCCTCGCCTGCGACCGCCTTCGCGATCAGCGTTTTACCGGTGCCCGGAGGGCCGACGAGCAGCACGCCCTTGGGGATGCGCGCGCCGATCTGCACGAACTTCTGCGGATTTTTCAGAAACTCAACGATCTCCTGCAGCTCGGCCTTTTCCTCGTCCGCGCCCGCGACATCGTTGAACGTCACCTTGTTCTTGCCGTCCTGCGCGAGCTTTGCACGCGCCTTGCCGAACTGCATCGGACCCGCGCCGCCGCCGGACTGCTTGTTCATCATGAAATACCAGAACGCGCCGATCAGCACCACGAGGATGAGATACGGCAGGAACTGCGCCCACCACGGGATCGTCGTGGTGATGTAGTCTACCTTGGTCAGCGTGCCGTCCTTCATCTGCTGGTCGATGACCGAGCCGAGCTGCGCCCACCATACCGAGGTATAGTCGCCGATCTCGTAGCTGACCGCGCGGTTTTCGTTCTTCAGATGCATGGTCAGCGTGCCGCCCTCGAGGGTGTAGCGGTCTACGTCGCCCTGTTCAAAGTAGCTGTACACATCCGAGTAGGAGATCGACTCGGTTTTCTGCGTCTGACTGACGACGTAGCTTACGCCGGCGAGCAGGCAGACCAGTATGAGCAGGTAAAGGCCGAAGCCCTTCATTTTGCCTTTCAAATTGGTTTAACGCCCCTTTCCGTATGGGAGAGATTATTCGCCCTCGCCGCCGTAAACGTGCGGCTTGAGAATGCCGATGTACGGCAGATTGCGGTACTTTTCCGCGTAGTCCAGACCGTAGCCGACAACGAACTCATCCGGGATCTCAAAGCCCAGATAATCGACGTTGACGTCGATCTTGCGGCGCTCCGGCTTGGACAGGAGCGTGCACAGACGGATGGAGTTCGCGCCGCGTGCGGCGAGGATCTGCATGAGATAGTGCAGCGTTACGCCCGAGTCGAGGATGTCCTCGACGATCAGCAGGTCGCGGCCGTCGATCGGCTGCGCGATGTCCTTGATGATCTGAACCTCGCCGCTGGTCTTGGTGCCGTTGCCGTAGCTGGACACGACCATGAAATCCACGTTGCACGGCGTATCGATCGCACGGGTCAGGTCGGCCATGAAGATGTACGAGCCCTTGAGGACACTGACGATCAGCGGATTCTTGCCGCGGTAATCCTCAGTGATGCGCGCGCCAAGCTCGCGGACCTTGTCTCGCAGCTGCTCTTCGGTGAAATATACTTCCTTAATATCGTCTCGCATGTTATAAGCCATTTCGTCAGTTCCTCTCAATCTTTATTTCCAGCCGCGCGCCGTTTCCCGGCCTTCGGCTGAGATCCATGCCGATATCCTGCACCGCGATGACGCCGGACCGGTCTGCAATGACGGCGAGGGCGTCTCGCTCCGCCGCCGGGATCTTCCGGTCGATCATCAGCTTTTTCAGCGTCCGGCTGCCCCCCTTTTCGGTCAGGCGCAGACGGTCTCCCGTCTGCCGCGCACGAACACACAGCGATGCAAAATCTATTGTACCACAATCTGCGCAAAAAGTATTGACTGTTTTGTAAAAAACTTCGGATTTTTCTAATTTTCTGAGTTTGACTCTCGTTCCGTCCGTCCACAGGCCGTCAAACGGAACGGTGAGCGGCAGCGCCGCCGGCTGCACCCCGCACGCACGCGGCGCGATGCGGAAGGCCTCATACTCGCGTCGTGCCGTAAAGCCGTGCGGCAGGTCGAGCTGCGCGGACGGGTCTGCACTCGAAAGCAGGCGCTCCAGCGCCTCGATGTGCGTCTGCGCAAGGTCGCGCATGGGCATTCCAGCGCGTCTCGCCGCCTCGCGGAGCGCCCTTCCCTGCACGGCAGGATGGCACGCGAGAAACGGTGCGGTCAGATAGGCGCCGTCCGCACGAAGCGCAGTTTGCAGACAGCGTTCCGCCTGCCCGCCGAGGCAGGCCTCATCCTGCCGCAGCTGCTCACCGAGCCGGAGCGCCGCCTGTGCGGCCTGCTCGTTAATGCCGCGCAGCACGGGCAGCACGCTGTGCCGCAGACGGTTTCGCGTGTAATCATCGCTGAGGTTGGAGCTGTCCGTGACGTAATCCTGCCCGTTTTCGCGCAGGAACGCCTCGATCTCGCGCCGCTCTGCGAACAGGAGCGGCCGGATGACCGCGCCGCGCACAGGCGGAATGCCGGAAACACCCTTTGCGCCGCTGCCGCGCACCAGATGGAACAGCACGGTCTCCAGATTGTCGTCCGCGGTGTGCGCGGTCGCGATCTTGTCCCCCTCCGCCGCCTGCTCGAGCAGGCGGTAGCGCTCGCGCCGTGCGGTCTCCTCGACCGCCTTTCCCTGCGAGAGGGCGGCAATGTCGCAGCGCCCGACGTTCAGCGGCACGCCGCGCGCAGCGCACAGCGCACGGCAGAACGCCTCGTCCCTGTCGGACTCCGCGCCGCGCAGGCAGTGGTTCAGATGAAACGCGCGCACCTCGTACCCGAGCTCCTGGAGTACGAGCAGGAGCGACACCGAGTCCGCGCCGCCCGACAGGGCGACGAGCACGCGCTCCCCCGGCCTCAGCATGGCAAAGCGGCGAATCGTGTCGGCCGCCGACCGAAGAAGCCCGTTATTCCTCATGGATGCGGTCCGGGTTGGAGAAGGTCGTGTACTGACCGACCCACTGAAGCTCGACGGTTCCCGTCGCGCCGTGGCGGTTTTTCGCGATGATGATCTCCGCGATATTTTTGTTTTCGCTCTCTTCGTCATAATAATCGTCTCGGTAGATGAACATGACGATGTCCGCGTCCTGCTCGATCGCGCCCGACTCTCGAAGGTCGCTCAGCATCGGACGCTTGTCCGAGCGCTGCTCGGACGCACGGGAAAGCTGCGACAGGCACACGACCGGCACATTGAGCTCCTTCGCCATGATCTTGAGCGAACGCGAGATCTCCGCGACCTCCTGCACACGGTTGTCCATGTGCCGTCCGCCGACGTGCATCAGCTGAAGATAGTCTATGACGATCAGACCGAGCTCGTCGCCCAGCCGGCGGCATTTCGCCTTGATCTCGGGCACAGTGATGGCCGGGTTGTCGTCGACATAAATATCCAGACTCGACAGCACGCCCGCGCCGCGCGCGATCTTGTCCCAGTCGTCCATCGTCAGATCGCCGGTCTTGAGCTTCTGCGACTCGAGCAGCGCCTGACTGGACAGAAAGCGGCTCGCGAGCTGTTCCTTGCCCATCTCGAGCTGGAACACGCACACGCCCGTGCCCTTCTTGTAGCCCTTCGGCTTGTTCTGGATGCTCGCCTTGGCCGCATTCAGCGCGATATTGAGCGCGAAAGCGGTCTTGCCCATGCCGGGTCGGGCCGCGATCAGGATCAGGTCGGACTTGTTCAGACCGGTCAGCGCCTTATCGAGCGCATGAAAGCCGGTGGACATGCCCGGGATGTCGCTGTCCGACTGCATGCGCTCGTTCAGCTCGGTATAGAGATCCGCGATAACGTTTTCGAGCTTGGAAAGGCCCTTGATCTCGCGTCCCTGCCGGATGTTGTAGATGCGCTGCTCGGCAAGCTCGGCAATGCCCGAGGCATCGCCCTGCCCAGAAATGGCGTTCTGCTGAATTTCGCTGCCGGCGTCGGCAAGCTGCCGCAGCAGGCTCTTGTCGCGCACGATGCGGACGTATTCCGTGACGTTGCGCGAGCCGGGCGTGATGTCCATGAGCTGAAACAGATAGGCGCGGCCGCCGGCCTCGTCGTAGTAGCCCGCGCTCGTCAGCTCGTCGAGCACGGTTACCGGGTCGATGCGCTTCGCGCCGTTGAACATCGAATAAATGACCTCAAAGATCCGCTTGTTCTCATCGGCGTAGAAGTCGTCCGAGCGCACCTGCTCGATGACCTCGGGGATACAGTTCGGATCGACCAGCATCGCGCCGAGAAGCGACTGCTCCGCAGTCAGGTCCTGCGGCACCTGCCGCATTAAAAGCTCATCCAACAAATACACCTCGATACAAATAATATAAGGAATAGCGCCGCCAGCGCCCCTCCGTGCGTCCCACGCACGGGATGAAACAGGACACGGCAGAGCCGTGTCCGTAAAAAGTCAGGACATGCGCCTGACTTTTTACACCCCGACCCAGCCGCCGTGGGCGGCGTCCGGGGGTATCGCCGGGCGGTTTCTACGGAACCGCCCGGCGTATACAGGGGGTATTGGATACCCCCTGTACTCAGGCCTCTACCACCTGCACCAGAATCTCGCCTGCGATGTCCTGATACAGCTTCGCCTTGACGCGGTGTACGCCGAAGGTCTTGATCGGCTCCTCGAGCACGATCTTCTGCTTCGGAACGCTCAGACCGTACTGGCGGTTGAGCTCCTCCGCGATCTCCTTGGAGGTGACTGCGCCGAACAGACGGCCGCCTGCACCGCCCTTGGCCGGAACCTTGACCGGGCTCTCCTTGAGCTTTTCCGCCGCCTCGCGCGCTGCCTGCTGCTCGAGCGCAACCTTGCGTGCGTGCGCCTCGTCCTGCGCCTTCTTTACGTTGAGGTTGTCGGCGGTAGCCAGCTCTGCCAGACCGCGCGGCATGAGGAAGTTGCGGCCGTAGCCCTCGCTGACCTCGATGAGGTCGCCCTTCTTGCCCTTGCCCTTTACGTCTGCTGTCAGAATTACTTTCATGATAAGTCTCTCCTTAATTTTATATTGCTTGGTTTATGCCTGTTCTGCCCGGTTTCCGGCAGAGAAATGTGCTCAGTGTTCGTTCTGCTTCTCCGCGCACTGATCCTCGAGATAACCGCAGATCGCTTCGGTGATCAGTCGGTCCGCCTCCTCGGGCGTTGTGTTCCTGAGCTGCGCGCCCGCCGCGGAGTGATTGCCGCCGCCGCCCAGACGCTCCATGAGCAGCTGAACGTTGACCTGGCCTGCCGCGCGTGCGGAGACCGCCATATCGTGCTCGCCGCTGCGGAAGGCAACGACGGATGCCGTGGTGCCGATGATGGAAAGCAGCTCGTCAGCAGCCTGCGCCGCCGCGATGCGGTCCACCTGCTCACCGGTGATGGCGAAGATCACGCCCTGGCCGCAGTTGCGCGCAGAAGAAATGATCTTCTGGCGCTCCATATACTGATCGAAGCTCGACTGGAACAGACGCTTGACGTCGCTCGCCTCCGCGCCCGCGCGGCGAAGATACGCCGCCGCCTCAAACGTGCGCACGCCGGTGCGCGTGGAAAAGCCCTTGGTATCGAGGTAGATGCCCGAAAGCATGGCCTCAGCCTCCGCCGTCAGGATGCTGCTCGTCGGCACGAGGTACTGAAGCAGCTCGCTGACAAGCTCGGATGCGGACGAGGCATACGGCTCGTGCAGACTGACGACCGCGTTTTCGATATAATCCGCCGCGCGGCGGTGATGGTCGATGACCGCGACCTTGTTGATGGACTGGAGCAGCGACTCGCTCTCGACATAGGCGGGACGGTTGACGTCCACGACGATGAGCAGCGTGTTGAAGTCGCACATGATCATCGCGTCCTCCGCGCTGACGAACACGCCCTTGTACTCGCTCTGCGTCTCCAGACGCTCGATCAGATCGCTCGCCATGGTGTGCTCACGGTCTACGACGATGTGTACCGGCTTGTTCTTGACGCGCGCGGCGCAGACCATGCCTGCCGCAGCGCCGATGGCGTCCATGTCGCTGTTCTTGTGACCCATGACGAGCACCTGCGACGAATCGCGGATCAGCTGGCTGAGCGCATTGGCGACTACGCGGCTCTTGACCTTGGTGCGTTTTTCGACCTCCTCGCTCAGACCGCCGAAGAACTCGAAGCTGTAACGGTTCTTGATGACGGCCTGATCGCCGCCGCGCGAGAGCGCCATGTCGATGGCAAGACCGGCGTACTTGTAGCTTTCCGCGAGCGTCTCGCCGTCGCGGCCGATACCGATGGACAGCGTCGCGACAACGCCCTCATGGTTCTGAATATCGCGCACTTCCTGAAGCACCGAGAACTTTTTCGCCGCCAGCTTGTCCAGCTCGGCGTTCTCGATGATAAAGATGTACTTGTCGCGGTCATATTTTCGCATGACGGCGCTCGAATCCTTGACCCACGAGGACAGACGCCTGTCGATGCCGGCGAGAATGTTGGACTTCTCCGAGTCGGTCGTATTCTTGACGAGCTCCTCATAGTTGTCGATGGCGATCACCGCAATGGCCGGGCGGCGCGTCTCGGAATCATCGCGCAGATGGACAAATTCCGTGCAGTCGATGAAATGGAGCATCATCATCTGACCTGCGCCCGACTGGATCATGCTGCCGAATACATGGTAGATGCCGCGGCCCATGCGCAGCTCGCCCGGGAAGGCGGTCTTGCCCTCGATGAGCCAGCGAGTCTCGAACGTCGGCGCGAGCTCGGTCAGACGCATGTGCGGCGCGTGTGCGAAATGGCCGGTCATGTCCGCGAAGGCCTCGTTCGCCCAGATGATCTGTCCGGTCGTCGCGAGCGCGACAACGGTCGGCAGCGGCGATTTCGTGACCGCCGGACGGACTTCTCCGCCCTCGATCTCGATATTTTCCATCAGATCATACACCCGCTGCCGCCGCTCCGCGTCGCTGCGGATCGCGACCATGCGCAGGATGATGACGATGGCCATGCCGATGAAGCCATACGGCTTTGAAAAATACAGACCGCAGGCCGCAAACAGTAAAAACAGCACATAAAATGCCGCTCGGCCGGGTCGAAGAGCCGTCTGAATTTTCTTTTTCAAATTCCCGCCCCCCCTTTTGGACGCAAATATACAGCATGATTATAGCATTTTCCAGTCGCAATGTAAAGATAAACCGTCCTCCTCTTTCTTTTTTTACCGTCTGCTGACGGTAAATCTGCCGCCGATACAGCGGTGCGCCGCTGGAGGCGAGTTTACGCTCAAGGTGAGCGTGGACATTGGCCGCCTTCGGCGGCCGGGGGATGCCGCCACCCGGCGGCGGGGGCAAGAGGGGGATAAGACACCGATGGTTTCTTATCCCCCTCTTAACTCCCCCTCATCTTCCTTGGGACGCGACTCCCTTCGGTCGCGCGTCTAAATGCGAGAGGCCCACAGGGGCGTTTCCTGCTCCAAGGCACACCCCTTGATCGAAGCGGAGCTTTTCGCAGCGGAACACTGCCGCCCTGCACCGTCTGGCCGCGCACTGTTATGCTCGGCGGATAACGCAAGGTAAATTCAGGGCAATGAGGCTTCCCAAAACCTGCCCGACGCACGGAATCGAGCCCCCGTACCCCCCGTTTAGCCGCGAATGCTTCGCTGAGCGGCCAGCGGAAGGTCAAAGGGGTGTCAAGAGGGGGCAAGGGAACCATACGGTGCCCTTGCCCCCTTTTGTCTCCGCCGCCAGACGGCGGCAATGCACTCGCCATGCCATGGCGAACATCCCCCGGCCCGGGAGGGCCTATCTCGCCTCCAGCGGCGCACCGCTGTATCGGCGGAAAATTTTGCGTCTGCTTTCGGTAAAGCAGAAAGGGCACTCATCGCCTGCGGCGGCAAGCCGCCGGAACGGCGGAACCGCTTCCCCTCTGCTGACGGTATCACAAGCAAAAAGAGAGCCTTTCGGCTCTCTTTAGAACTGGAATATGATGCCCGCGAGGGCGCCCACGCCGATGAACACGATAGGATGCACCTTCGGCAGCTTCCGGATCGCGACCGAAAGCACTAGGAACAGCAAAATCGCGCGGTAATTCAGTACGGAAAGCAGGCTCTCCGGACCGCTCCACAGGTCGAGATGCAGCAGCGAGCCGGCGAACACCGTGAACATCGCGCCGAAGATCAGACCGGCGGACGCCGGACGCAGACCGTAAAAACCGTTCTGCACGAGCGAGGATGAGCGAAAGCGGTCAAGCGCACGCGAGACCAGAATGATGATGATGACCGACGGCAGCACGAGCGAAAACGTCGCCGTGAGCGCGCCGGGCAGTCCGGCGGCATGGAAGCCTGCGTAGGTCGCGGAATTGACGCCCATCGGGCCGGGCGTAGACTCGGAGACCGCGACCATATCCATCAGATCGTTCGCCGTGAACCACGGGTACTTGTGCGTGATTGCCTTGAGGAAGGGAAGCGTTGCCAGACCGCCGCCGACTGCGAACAAACCGGTCTTCAAGAACTCCCAGAACAGCTGTAAAAAGATCATGCTCTCCTCCCCCTCACAACATTGATAAGAATGCCTGCGGCGGCCGCGATAACGACCATGAGGACGGGAGAAACGCCGAGAAAGGCGACAGCGGCGAAGGTCACGACCAGAATAACGCCGGTCGGGATGTCAACGACACCCTTTTTCGCCATTTTCCACACGCTTTGCAGCACGAGCGCGCAGACCGCGATGCGGATGCCGGCAAAGGCGTGCTGCACCACGGCGAGATGGGCGAACTGCTGAATGAACGCAGCGATGATCGTGATGATGACGAGCGAGGGGAAAACCATGCCTGCGGTCGCGGTGATCGCGCCGGGAACGCCGCGCAGGCGGTAGCCGATGAACGTCGAGGTATTGACCGCGATGACGCCCGGCGTGCACTGGCCGATGGCGTAATAGTCCATCAGCTCGTCCTCAGTCGCCCAGCCGCGCTTTTCTACGACCTCGCGCTGCAGGATCGGCAGCATGGCGTAGCCGCCGCCGAAGGTGCACACGCCTATCTGCGCAAAGGTCAGGAACAGATCAAGATAAGGATTCAATGATAGGATCTCCTTTTCCGTCACATTTTAGACGGAATGATCTCGACCCAGTAGCCGTCCGGATCGGAGATAAAATAGATGCCCATTGCCGGATTTTCAAAGCAGATGCAGCCCATCTGCTGATGCCTGTGATGCGCCGCGCCGAAATCGTCGACCGAAAGGGCGAGATGGAACTCATTGTCGCCGAGATTGTACGGCTTGTCCCAGTCGCGCAGCCAGGTCAGCTCGAGCTGGTGCGGCGTCGAGCCGTCCGACAGGTAGACGATGGTGAAGCTGCCGTCCTTGGCGTTGATGCGTCGGACCTCCTTGAGGCCGAGTGCCTCATCATAAAATTTGAGCGAACGCTCAAGGTCGCGGACGTTGAAGTTATTGTGCGCAAAACGGAACTGCATAATAGTTACCTCCGATGTATTTTTCACATTTATATTATCATTTTTCGCTCGAGAACACAATACTCATCTTCATGCATCCGGTGTTTCTCTCTCCCCTTCGCTTATATTACAGTTATGCGTCATTCCGCTGCAAAGCATTGAAATCCGCCCTTCATCGTGCTATTATGACTGTATGTTTGTTTGACATTTCGTGCAGAACGGACGTTCCGTTCGCTTTTCCCCTGTATGCGGAAACGGAGGTTTTTATGCATTTTCGCAAAATCACCGCGGCTCTGTGCGCCGTGCTGAGCGTCACGCTCGCCAGCGCAGCAGCCGCTTCCCCCAAGGTCGCGATTTCCGACCATAAGTTCATGGTAAACGGCAAGGCTGTCACGCCGCAGGCCTATAATGTTGACGGCTATAACTACTTCAAGCTGCGCGACGTCGCGTATCTTCTCAGCGACACCACCGCGCCCTTCAACGTCACCTGGACGCCCAGCCAGAGCTCGGTCATCAATCTGATCTCCGGTCAGAAATACCAAAAGGTCGGCGGCGAACTTTCCGCCTCGACCCTCTCCTCGCTCAAGGTCTCCGCGTCCACCTTCAAGGTCCTGCTCAACGGCAGTGCGGTCTCCTTCCGCGGCTACCTGATCAACGACAACAACTATTACAGCATCGCGGACATCGCGGACGCGATCGGCTTCGAGGCCGGATGGGACAATGCCACGCGCACCGTCAGACTCACGACACCCGCCCCGGACCCCGAACAGCCGGATAACAATAACAGCAGCAACAATAATAACAGCAATAACAACGGCAGCACGACTCCGAACACGCCGACGCCCGCCCCGACGCCGGAACCTGTTTTTACGACCGGTCTGTATGAGGTGAATGTTTCATCCTCGCTCACCGTGCGCTCCGGCCCGGCTACCACCTATCCGTCCGTCGGCCAGCTGTCGAAGGGCGACAAGGTCGTCGTAGACAGCCTTGCGAACGGCTGGGCGCATCTCATGGACACCTCGGCGGGCACGAGCCGCTATGTCAGCGCGGGTTATCTCAAGCGTCTGAGCGATTATGACGGCAAGACCGAGCCCGACGAGCCGTTCACGACCGGCTGGTACCGCGTAAAGGTCGAGAGCAAGCTCGCGGTACGCGCTTCCGCGTCCTCGACCGCGAAAAAGGTCGGTCAGCTCTCCGCGAACGCAGAGGTCGTCGTGGACAGCCTTGCCAACGGCTGGGCGCACCTCATGGACACCTCCAAGGGAACCGGCCGCTACGTCAGCGCGAACTATCTCGTCCGCGTGCGTGACTACTCCGCGTCCGAGGGCGAGCCGAACGATCCGGTCGAGCCGCCCCGCACCTCGCAGATCGACGGCAGGATGACGGTCATCATCGACCCCGGTCACGGCGGCAGCGACGTCGGCGCGACGAGCGTCGACAAGGTATACGACGAGAAGCACATCAACCTTTCGGTTGCGAAATATCTGCAAAGCTATCTGGAGAGCGCCGGTGTGAACGTAATCATGGTGCGCGACACGCTCGAGGAGGGCAGCGATCTGACGCTGCGCGGCAAGGTCATGGAGCGCTATCAGGACACCGCCGACCTGTTCTTCAGCGTCCATCACAACGCCGCGAACACGGCGGCGCGCGGTGCAGAAGCGCTCGCGCAGGTGGCCGACAAAAACGGCGGCCCGACGAAGATCCTTGCGGAAAAGCTGCTCGAGGAATACAGAGCGCTCGGCGTGCCGATCCGTTCGGTCGTGTTCCGCGAGGGCAGCCACGGCGACTACTACTACACCAACCGCGCGGCGGCTTCGCTTTACATCCCGGCGCTCACGAGCGAATTCTGCTTCATCGACAATGCAGAGGATCAGCAGTTCATCGACAGCGAGGAGGATCTTCAGGCCGAGGCGCGCGCACAGTACAACGCGATCATGTACTACTTCACACAGGTGGAGTATTGATCGACACAGCATAAGGAGGAATTTGTTATGACAGAAAGACAGCAGCGTGCACAGGAGCTGCACGGGAAGGGCTACAACTGCGCGCAGTCGGTCGCCTGCGCTTACTGCGACCTCGTCGGTCTCGACGAGCAGACCGCCTATAAGATGGCCGAGGGCTTCGGCCTCGGCATGGGCGTGATGGATATGTGCGGTGCGCTGAGCGGCGCGTTCATGCTCGCCGGCGTCAAGGGTTCAGCTGGCATCGAAGCGCCCGGCACGACCAAGGCGCAGACCTATCAGCAGACCCGCGAGATGGCGAACGCCTTCAAGGAGAAGAACGGCACCTACCTCTGCTGCGAGCTCAAGGGCGTCGCCGACGGCAATGTCCGCCGCTCCTGCCCCGGCTGCATCGAGGATGCGTGCGCGCTGGTCGAGAAGATGCTCGGTCTGTAAAAAGCAGAACAGGCAAAACAAAACCGCTGTATTTGTTCCGATACAGCGGTTTTTCTTATGTTTGTATGTTCAGAGCATCGCGGCGCCGACCAGACCGGCATCATTGCCGAGCGAGGCCAGGACCAGCTCGGTATTCGTGTCGCCGCGGAAGGTCTCCTTCTCGATGCGCCTGCGCAGCGGCGCGAGCAGCTTTTCGCCATAGCCTGCAAGACCGCCGCCGAGCACGATGCACTCCGGCTGAAAGATATTGATAAAGCTCGAAAGACCGCACGCGAGATCGTCGCAGTAGGTTTCGAACAGCTCGCACGCGAGCGCGTCGCCGGCATCTACTGCGTCGCAGATGTGCTTCGCGTTGAGGTCAGGGCCGTTTTTGCGCAGGCTGCTCTCCCGTCCGGCGTCAAGTGCCCGATGCGCGAACTTCACGAGGGCCGCCGCCGAGCTGTAGGCCTCCAGACAGCCGCGCCGGCCGCAGCCGCACGGCTCGCCGCCCTGCCGGATGACGATATGTCCCAGCTCGCCCGCAAGGCTGTTGCAGCCGGTATACAGCTTTCCGTCGATGATAATGCCGCCGCCGACGCCCGTTCCGAGCGTGACCATCAGCATATTCTTCACGTTTTTGCCTGCTCCTGCGGTCGCCTCGCCGAGCGCCGCGCAGTTCGCGTCGTTGTCGAGCTGCACCGTGCAGCCGAACTCCGGCTGAAACGTCTCCGCAAAGCAGACGTCGTTCATGCCGAGGTTTGTGCCGAATCTGAGCGTGCAGGAGGGCTTGTCATACGAGCCGGGCACACCGATGCCGATGCTCTCGACCTCGTCCGGCTGTACGCCGCCCGAGGTGCACAGCGCGAGCGCAAGCTGCTTCATGTCCGCGCGCAGGCCGTCCGGGTCTCCCGTTTTCGTCGGCACGCTCTGCTTGATGAGAATCGCGCCATCATCCGCGCAGAGCGCCGCCTTGACGCTCGTTCCGCCTAAATCAATACCGATCCGCATAAGTATCCCTCTTATTCTTCGCCGCTGAACAGATCCATGCCGCGGCCCTTGAAGTAAGCGTCCAGACGCGCCATGCTGCTGTTGATGATGAGCTCCTCGGGGAAGCCGATCTCCTCGAGCATTTCGAGCGCGCCCTCGACATGGCCGACGCGGAAGCAGATGTGGCTGTCGCTGTCCACAACGATCGGCACCTCGTATTTCATGCACATGCGCGCGATGTCCGCGCAGTTCTTTTTGCTTCCGGCGCGCACGTTCAGCGAGGCGTTGTTGATCTCGACGACCTTGCCGCGCTCGTTGCAGCGGCTGATGATGTATTCATGGTCGAAATCAAAGTTCGGGTTGCCGAGGTGGCCGAAGGCGTTGACATACGGGTTGTAAAGGATGGACTCGAGCGCCGCCGTGTGGATGCTCCTGTCCGCCGGCGGGAACAGGCATTCATGGAAGGAGGCGAGCGCCCAGTCGATGTGCTTCAGACTCTTGTTCGCCATGACGTTGATGCCGCCCGAAGGGGCGGTGATGTCGAACTCGATGCCGCGGATGACAGTCACGCCGTTCATCTTTCGCGGAACGAGATTCAGATTGGAAAAATGCCATTCATGCGGGCCGTCCGGGTTGGTGGGGCCGTGGTTGGTGATCGCGATGGCCTTGAGGCCCATGTCATGTGCCGCCTGCACCATTTCGGTCAGCGTGCTGAACGCATGGTCGGTGACGTTGGTATGTGTATGAAGATCCGCAATGATTTGCATTTTACCTCTGTTCCTCCTGTGCAGTCTGTGATGCTGCCATATAATTTATCTGTTATCTGTCGTGTGCACTGCTTATCTGTCCGAAAATTCGTAAGCAAGATTTCCCGCACCCCCGCGCGGCGGCGTGCATATAATAGAACCTGCGGAGCAGGTTCATAAAAAATCGGGGCGTGTACCTGACTTTTTATCCCCTGAGAGAGAAAAAAGTTTCTGAACAGGAACTTTTTTCCGTCCGTGTTCTGCGGCGCCCCGCGCTGTCAGAACACCGCTTGTCGGCCAAACGAAGTTTGGCGACAGCTTAGTTGCCGTACTGCTTGAGCATGCGCTCCTGCAGCTCCTTGGCCGCGTTGAAGCCCATCTTCTTCTGGCGGTCGTTCATCGCTGCGACCTCGATGATAACGGCGAGGTTGCGTCCGGGCTTTACCGGGATGGTCAGGCTCGGGACTGCGATGTCGAGGATGGAGGTCGTCTGACCGTCCATGCCCAGACGGTCGTACTGCTTGCCGTCCTCCCACGGCTCAAGGTTGATGACCAGCTCGACCTTCTCGGTCATCTTGATCGCGCCGATGCCGAAGATGCGGCGGACGTCGACGATGCCGATGCCGCGCAGCTCGATAAAGTGGCGGATGACCTCAGGCGCAGTACCGACGAGGGTCTTGTCGGATACGCGCTTGATCTCGACCGCGTCGTCCGCGATCAGGCGATGACCGCGCTTGACCAGCTCGATCGCGGTCTCAGACTTGCCGACGCCCGAGTCGCCGAGCAGCAGAACGCCCTCGCCGTAGATCTCAATGAGAACGCCGTGGAGCGTGACGCGCGGCGCAAGCTGCACGCGCAGGGATGCAACGAGGGCATTGATGGTCGTGGAGGTGAAATCGTTTGTGCGCAGGATGGGCACGCCGTACTGCTGCGCCGCCGCAACGCACTCCGGGAACAGCTCGATGTTGCGCGTGATGAGCAGCACCGGGATGCGCGTTTCAAACAGCCGGTCGAAGCAGGCGCGCCGCTCCTCCGACTCCATCTGTTCAACATAGCTCGATTCGACCTTGCCCATCACCTGAATGCGGTTGGGGTCAAAATAATCAAAAAAGCCGGCAAGCTGAAGACCGGGACGGTTTACGTCGTCCTTTGTGATCTCGATCTTTTCAAAGCCCTCCGGGCCGTATACTACCTCAAAATTAAATTCGTGGATCAAGTCTCCCAGGCTTACGCCAAATTCCTTAAGCTGCATATGGGTTCTCCCTTCCGCAATATTTCTTACTTATTATACCCCTTTTTATGCAGAGTTTCAACTTATTCCCGACTCGCCTCCTACAAAACTTAAATTATCGAAAAAATTTCAAAAAAAAATCTTGCATTTTCCCCTATGCTGTGGTAATATAATATCTGCTATGCAAGAAACAAAGAAGGAGGTGCAGGAAAAATGGCAAAGTGCGATATTTGCGGCAAGGGCGTGACCTTTGGTATTCAGGTCTCTCACTCTCATCGTCGTTCCAATCGAACCTGGAAGCCGAATGTACGTCGTGTAAAGGCTCTGGTCGAAGGTACTCCCCGCCATATCAACGTATGTACTCGGTGCCTCCGTTCCGGCAAGGTAACCCGCGCTATCTGATTTTCGGCGTGACGTTGAATATGCTGAAAGCACTCTGCACGTCAGGGTGCTTTTTTTCTGCCCGTTATTCTGTAGTATGTAAGGTGATTTTCCATGCGCAAAGCATTACGTCCCGCGTTCACGGCGACCATTCCCGTGCTCTGCGGCTATCTGTTCATCGGTTTCGCGTTCGGCGTCATGCTTCGCGACATCGGCTTCACCACCCCGTGGGCGTTTCTGTGCAGTCTGACCATCTACGCCGGCTCGGGACAGTACCTGCTCGTCTCGCTGCTCGCGGCGAAGGCGTCGCTCGTGACGGTCGCGGTGATGACGCTGCTGCTCAACTGCCGTCACATTTTCTACGGTCTGTCCTTTCTCGAGACATTTCACAGCATGGGCGCGCGCAAGTGGTACATGATCTTCTCGCTGACCGATGAGACCTATTCGCTGCTCTGCTCGCTGAAAACGCCCTCGGACGTCGACCCGGACGCGATGCGCTTTCTGGTCGCCATTCTCGACCACGCCTACTGGATCATCGGCTCGATCATCGGCGCGTTCATCGGCGGTGTACTGCCGTTCGACACGACGGGTATCGACTTTGCGATGACCAGCCTGTTCACGGTCATTTTCGTCGAGCAGTGGCAGGCGTCGAAAAGCCATGTTCCGGCGTTTCTCGGTCTCGGCGCGGCGGCGCTCTCGCTCGCGCTTCTCGGCCCTCAGAATTTCATCCTGCCCGCCATGCTCGCCATCTGCGTGATGCTCGTGGCGCTGCGCCGGCAGCTTGCGAAGGAGGCGGCATAAATGTCGATTGGATATGCTCTCGCGATGATCGCAGTCGCGGCGGTGTGCACGTTTGCCACCCGTGTTGCGCCTTTTCTGCTTTTTAACGGCAAAAAGCCGATTCCGCCGATCATCCGTTATCTGGGTGCGACGCTGCCTCCGGCTGTCATCGCGCTGCTCGTAGTTTACTGTCTCAAGAATGTCGGCTGGGTGACCGGCACACACGGCGTTCCCGAGCTGCTGTGCATCGCGCTGACCGCAGTGCTGCACGTCTGGAAGCACAACAACCTGCTCTCCATCGGCGTCGGCACGGCGGCCTATATGATCCTGATTCAAACGGTGTTTGCGTAACACCGCTCCGCACCGGCGAAAGCCGGTGCGTTTTTCTTTTTACCGTCTGCGGACGGCAAGCCATACGCCGCTCTTTTTTCTTTACCCTCAGCAGAGGGTTGATCTCCGCCGATACAGCGGTGCGCCGCTGGAGGCGAGACTGACTGCCGATGGGCAGGCCGGGCATTGCCGCCGCCCGGCGGCGGAGACGCCGGTGCCCACCGGCAGGAGCAAAAGGGGGCAAGGGCACCGTATGGTTCCCTTGCCCCCTCTTGACTCCCCCAAACCCTCCTTCGAGCCGCTCAGCGAAGCATTCGCGGCTAAACGGGGGTTACGGGGGCTCGGTTCCGTGCGTCGAACAGATTTTGGGACGCTGTAAGACCCTGAATTTCCCTTGCGTTATCCGCCGCGCACAACAGTGCGCGGCCAGACAGTGCAGGGCGTTGGATTAGCGCTGCGAAAAGCTCTGCTTCAATCAAGGATGATACCTTGGAGCACCAGACGCCCCTGTGGGCCCCTCGTTTTTAGACGCGCGACCGGAGGGAGTCGCGTCCAAAGGAAAGGTTGGGGAGTCAAGAGGGGCAGGGAAACCTTGGTGTCCCTGCCCCTTTTGTCTCTGCCGGGAGACCCCGGCATCCCCTGCCGCCGAAGGCGGCCAATGACCACGCCCTCCGAGGGCGTAAAGTCGCCTCCAGCGGCTCGCCGCTGTATCGGCGGAAAGGCTCACCCTCTGCTGAGGGATATAAAGTAAAAAGGCTGCCAAACGGCAGCCTTAAAAGCCCTCCCGGCGGATCAGCTGGTACAGCAGCGCATTGACGATCGCCGCCGCGACATTCGAGCCGCCCTTGCGCCCCCGCGCAATGATATACGGCGTTTTTCCGCCGATAAACAGCTCCTTCGCCTCGACAACGTTGACAAAACCTACCGGCACGCCGATGACGAGCGCCGGCTTCACCTCGTCCTTCCCGATCAGCTCGTGCAGTCGGATGAGCGCTGTCGGCGCGTTGCCGACCGCGAAGATCAGCGGCCCGTCCAGTCTAGCGGCGTGCTCCATCGAAACAACCGCCCGCGTCACGCCGCGCTCCTTTGCCTCGCGCGCGATGTCCGGGTCCGCCATGAGGCAGAGCGCCTTCGCGCCGAGCTTCGTGAGCGACGGCTTGCTGATGCCCGAGAGCGCCATGTTCGTATCCGTGACAATGGTCGCGCCGTTGCACAGGGCGGCCTTGGCCTGCTCGATCACGTCCGGCGAAAACGCGAGATTCTCCGCATAATCAAAATCCGCCGTCGTGTGGATGACGCGCTTGACGACCTCGGCGATGCCGACCGGAAACGTGCGCGCGCCCAGCTCCTTCGTGATGATCTCGAACGAGCGCTTTTCAATATCCTGCGGCTTCATGTATCCGTTCAAAATTCAATCCCCTCCCGTGCGGCGACGCCCTTTTCATATGGGTGCCGCCGTTTCTGCATTTCCGTGATATAATCCGCGTGCGCCGTCAGTCCCGCCGACGGGCTGCGGCCTGTGAGCACGACCTCGAGCATGTCCGGACGGTTTTCGAGAAAGTCCGTCACCGTCTTTTCGGGCAGAAAGCCGCCGTTTACTGCCGCGCATACCTCGTCGAGCACGAGCAGCGTCGCGCCCTCGCGCACCGCATAGCCGGCCGCGGCATCGAACGTGCGGACGAGCGCGGCGGCGGTCTCTGCCTTCTCCTCATCCGTCATGCGGAAGGTGAACTTGCCGGCCGGGTTCGCCGCGAGCACGGTCACGCCGAGCTTCGCGAGCACGCGGCACTCCCCCGATGAGCCGTCCTTGAGAAACTGCGCAAAAACAACCTTTCCGCCGTGTCCGGCGTGGCGCACCGCAAGGCCGACGGCCGCCGTCGTTTTGCCCTTGCCGTCGCCGCAGTACAGATGGACCAGTCCGCTGGTTTTCATGCTTTTCCCTCCATAATGTCGTAGATCCGCTGCATATCCAGACTGCGCCGCACGGTAGCCGCGAGCAGGTCATACTGCCGCTCCCGGTAGACTGCCGGGTCCTCCGCCGCGCCCTCGAGCGTCACGCCCTTCCGGTCTGCGAGCGCCTGCGCAAGCCGCTGCGCGGCCTCCGGTGCGTCAAACACGCCGTGCAGGTAGGTACCGCAGGCGTTTTCCGTCACGCAGCCGTCCGGTACTTCGTGTTCGCCGTGGTTCAGCGTGACAAACGGCTGCGCGTCCGCGTCGCGCACGGTCTCGCCCATGTGGATCTCATAGCCCTCGACCGCAAGTCCGGACAGGCCGTGCAGCACGCCCGCAGTGTCTGCGACCGTACCGTGCGTCTGAACCGTGGTCTTTGCTGTGCGGAACACAGTCTCGACCGGAAGCAGGCCGATGCCGCGCAGACTGCCGCCGCCCTCGGTGTTTTCGGGGTCGGACACCGTCCGCCCCATCATCTGATAGCCGCCGCAGATGCCGAAAACCGGCGTTCCTGCCGCGTGCGCCTTGAGCAGCGCCGCCTCCATGCCGCTCTCGCGCAGCCAGCGGAGATCCGCGATCGTGGACTTGGTGCCGGGCAGGATGATGAGGTCCGCGTCCTCCAGCTGCGCCGGACGGTCCGCATAGCGGACTCCAACGCCCGGAACACGCGAAAGTGCGGAAAAATCGGTAAAATTGGACAGCCGCGGCAGCTTGACCACCGCAATATTCACGAGCGCAGGTGCGCTTTTCGTTTCCAGACGCTCGGAAAGGCTGTCCTCATCGTCGATGTCGAACCGTCCGTACGGCACAACGCCTACGACCGGCCTGCCGGTCAGCTCCTCGAGCTGTGTCAGACCCGGCCGGAGGATTTCCACATCGCCGCGGAATTTGTTGATGACAAGGCCGCGGATGCGCGCCTGCTCGTCCTCGTCCAGCAGCTTGACCGTGCCGTAGAGCGAGGCGAATACGCCGCCGCGGTCGATGTCCCCGACGAGCAGCACCGGTGCGTCCACGAGCTTCGCAAGTCCCATGTTCACGATGTCGTCCTGCTTGAGATTGATCTCGGCCGGGCTGCCGGCGCCCTCGATGACAATAATGTCGTTCTCGGCGGCGAGGCTGTCGAACGCCTCCTTAATAACCGGCAGGAGCGCCTTTTTGTGTCCCCAGTATTCGCGCGCCGTGCGGTTTCCGTGCGCCTCGCCCATGATGATCACCTGTGAGCCGACGTCGCTCGTCGGCTTGAGCAGGATCGGGTTCATGCGCACATCGGGCGCGATGCCTGCCGCCTCGGCCTGAACGACCTGTGCACGGCCCATTTCCCTGCCGTCTGCTGTGATGAACGAGTTGAGCGCCATGTTCTGCGATTTGAATGGCGCGACCCGATAGCCGTCCTGTCTGAAAATGCGGCACAGCGCCGCGCAAAGCAGGCTTTTCCCGGCGTTCGAGCACGTGCCCTGAACCATAATGAGTTTTGCCATGACAGCCGTCCTTCCCTATATTTCCTGTATCTGCCGCAGAGCGTGCAGCAGTTTTTCGCTCGCGTCTCTCGTTTTGACCGCCGCCCGGTAAAAGCCGGGACCGAGTCCGCGGTAATTTGAGCAGTTTCGTATCATGATACCCTGTTTTCGCAGTTTTTCATCGAGTTTTTCGTCCGAAGAGTGAAAAAGCAGAAAGTTCGCCTCACCCGGATAGACCCTGACGCCGCACGAGCGCAGACCGTCTATGAGATACGCGCGTTCCTCCGCGATACGGCGTGCCGTCTGGTCACGCCAGCCGTTCTGCTTCGCAGCGGCCTCCGCGCACGCCTGCGCGATGACCGACACGTTCCACGGCTGCCCGGCGCGGTAAAGTCCGTCGATGACCGTCCTGTCTGCGGTCATGCACCAGCCGAACCGCACGCCCGGGACGGCGAACATTTTCGTGTAGGCGCGGAGCAGGATGAGACAGGGAAATGCTTCGAGCAGTCCGGAGAGGGAATGCTGCTCTGCATCGAGCAGAAAGTCATTAAAGCATTCGTCTACGATCAGATAAACACTGTTTTCTGCACATTTTTGAACTATTCTGCGCATCAATTCCGGCTGCGCCGTGCGTCCGGTCGGATTGTTGGGATTGCACAGATAGACCGCGTCATATTTAGACGAAATATCAGAGAGCAGCCGCTCCGTGACCGCAAAATCCTCGCTCTCGCGGAGCATATGAAAGTCGATTTCCGCGCCTGTGAGCGTTCTTTCGTATTCCGCGAAGGTCGGCGCTGTGAGCAGCACACGCTTCGGCCTGAGCACTGCCGCGAGCCGGTCGAGCACATCCGCCGCGCCGTTTCCGCAGTAAACCATGTCCGCCGGAATCCCCTCCGCTTCCGCAACAGCCTGCCGCGCCGCGCGGCAGAACGGGTCAGGGTAATGCGCGCATTCATCCACAGCCCTGTGCATTGCCGCACGGACCGCCTCAGGTACGCCGAACGGATTGATATTTGCAGAAAGGTCGATCGGCTGCGCACCGAATTCGCTCACAAAAGTTTCTATATCTCCGCCGTGACAGTAGGAATAAGCCATTATATCACCTCTGAAGTGTCAGTCTGACCGCGCAGCACAGCGCGAGAGCGAGCACGCTCGCGGCGTTCATCAGGTCGATCGTCGCGAGGATATCCGTGCGGTCCACACGGCGCAGCGGGTCTCCGAACGCCGCTTTTCTGACGGTTTTCCCGAAGTAGCTTGCGTCACCGCCGAGCTGGATGTGCAGCGCCCCGGCACACGCAGACTCGGTCTGGCCGGCGTTCGGGCTCTTGTGCAGATTGCGGTCGCGGCGGTAAATACGCAGCGCGCTGCGGTTGTCGAGCCGCAGCATGCCTGCGCCGGCGATGATGCAGAGCGCTGACAGCCGTGCCGGGATGAAGTTAAAAATATCGTCCATTTTCGCAGAAAACTTGCCTAAATTCTCGTATTTTTCGTTGTGATATCCGACCATCGAGTCAAGCGTGTTGACCGCCTTATAGAGCATCCCGAGCGGCGCACCGCCGATGAGCATGTAGATGAGCGGCGAAACCACACCATCAGTCAGGTTCTCTGCAATAGTCTCTACGGCGGCCTTGATGACGCCTTCTTCGGAAAGCGCAGCAGTGTCGCGGCCGACATACCACGCGACAGCCTTTCGGCCTTCCTCAACCGACTCCTTCACGGCGCGGTAAACATGCTGCCCGGCTTCAGACAGGCTTTTTCGTGCAAAAATCAGCCAGCAAAGGATGGAATTCGCGGCAAATCCAAGCCACAAATTGATTCCGGATAGAAATCGCAGGACGAGGAACGGAACCGCGAAGCTGACGCCGCAGACAACGATCCAAAGCACGGCACCTGCGAATATCATTGCACCTTTTCGAGGCGGAAAAAGCCGTCTAAGCAGTTTTTCCATGCAGGAAATCAACTTTCCTACGGCACAGACCGGGTGCGGGAACCACCTTGGATCACCAAGCAGCGCGTCGAGCGCAAAGCCGAGCATGACGGCACAGGTTACAGCCATTTATTTCAACTCTCCTTTAATAAACTGCGGCACGCCCGCCCAGACACGGATGACCGCATCCGCCTCCGATGCGAGCGCACAGCACAGCCGACCAACGGCTTCGCGCCAGTTTTCGTCATTTGGTTCGATCGGAACCACGCCGCAGCCAATTTCATCGCATGTTATCACATGGCCGCGCAGCGCTGCAGAAAGTTCCAGCGGGTCCTGCTCTCTTTGCAGCATTTCACGCACTTTTTCATGAAGATTATAGATTTTCGGTTCATCAGGATACAGTTTTTCTGCAATTTCGCGTTTTCCCTGAAACGAACCGCCGATGATAAGTACAGTCATAACACAAGTCCTCCGAACGCTGCAACAGCCAGGCATAAAAGTTCTGAAATCGAAATACAAAAGCCTGCCAGGTCGCCCGTTATCCCTCCAAAAGTTTGTTTTGAAACTTTTTCATGAAAGGCATACCACAGCATGAGGAGCACGGTCAGAATCAGCGCTGCCGTCGTACCGTGCGTTACGCCGAAAAGAAGCACTCCGGAAATCAGCAAATATACCATTGTTTCCAGCAATAAAACGACCGAAACCACACGTTTATCACTGTTTTCCGCAAATATATGTGCGAGTCCGCTGTCCTTCGCGCAGGGAGAAGCTACCACCTTGCGGCCGCCCATTGCGCGTGCGACCGGGAATGCGACCAGAACAAGAGGAAACAGTCGGAAATACTCAAAAATCTGTGAAAAGCAGGCACATTCAGCAAGTAAAAATGCACAAATCCACATCGGACCAAATGCACCGACATGCGGGTCTTTTAGAATAGCGAGCCGCTTTTCACGATCTCCGAAAGAACAAAGCGCATCGCAGGTATCGCACAGGCCGTCAAGATGAATGCCGCCCGAAATGCACAACGGTATCAGTGTCGCTCCAACCGCATAAAACAGCGAATTTGCACGAAAAAAGCTGCAAAAAGCAAACCAGATCCAGGATACCGTGCTAATGATGACGCCGACAAACGGGAGAAAAATGAGCGCCCAGCGCATCGTCTTTTTTTCCCAGTTCACCTGCGGAACAGGGATAGCAGAATACATCGAAAACGCTACAAAAATACCGCTGATTACGCTTTTCATCTTGTTTTCACTTCCTTTATCGGCAATAAAATTCCGCAAACGCTTTCGTAAACTGCATCTGCATCCCGTGCAAGTTTTTCATGAAGCTCCGCAAGTTTTTGCAGATAATTTTCTGTTTCCGGCGGATAACTTCCTCCATCCGAAAAGATTTCATTGGAAACGATCACCAACGTATCACAACATGATTTCAATTTTTCTATGCCATCAAGTATGGATTTCACACAGTTTTGTGCCGTGCCATCCGGAGAGAAAATTTCATTAGCGAGCAGATTGCCTAAATCCTCAAGTAAAATCCCGTCATAATGACGATCAATTTGCAGGCCTTTCAAATCGAGTGAACGTTCTACAGTATGAAAACCTTTTCCTTCTCGCAATTTACGGTGCCGCGCGATTCGTGCTCTGGCGCTTTTACCAAATGGCTGCATCGTCGCAAGGTACAATTTGCTGTGTGCTCGCGCACACACGATTTTTTCGGCATGTTCCGATTTTCCGGAGGCAGCTCCTCCTGTCACCAAAACAAGCATATTCTCGCATCCCTCGCCGTTCTAATTATTGAAATCATATTGTTTATTTACTCAAGCATCACTTCAATGGTTTATATGCCTCAACGCCGATTTCATCAAATGTAGGCATTTCTCTATATGGCGCGAGCGCAAGATCAAGCAGTGCGATACCTGCCGCAGCACCGGTGCCCTCTCCCAGGTGCATCCCCGCTGTTATAAATGCCTTTTTGCCAAGTTCTTGAAGCAGCAAAGCGCTTGCAGGCTCTTCCGAGCAATGCGCTGCGATCAAATAGTCCGCGACAAGAGGACACAAGCGCACCGCGGCCAGCGCAGCAGTGCAGGTAATCACGCCGTCAAGCACAATCGGCAGACCACATGCCGCTGCGCCGAGATAAAAGCCTGTCAGCCCGGCAATATCCAGTCCGCCCACCTTGCTGATCACATCAATCGGATCGTCAGGATTCGGACGATTTACTGCAAGAGACTTTTCAACAGCCTGCATTTTTTTGCGGAGGCCTTCAGAAGAAAGTCCTGCTCCCCGTCCGGTAACGCGCGATGCCGATGCACCTGTGAGCGCGGCTGTGACTGCCGCGCTGGTCGTAGTATTGCCAATTCCCATTTCTCCACCACAGACCAGACGGAAGCCCTGCTGCGCGCAGTTCTCTGCAAGCTCAATCCCGGTTTTCACCGCCGCAATAGCTTCATCCCTTGTCATAGCGGCATTTTCCGCAATATTTTCTGTCCCTTTGCGTATTTTTTTATCAACAACTCCCTTAAATGAGAATTTATCTGCTACTCCGATATCCACCGGGAATACGTCCATATCAATCGATTTCGCCATCATGCACATGGTGGACCTTCCCTGTCCCATGTTTCGGGTGACTGTTGCCGTGACATCCTGCCCGCATTGCGTCACCCCCTCTGCTACGACTCCGTTATCCGCACAGAAAATAACCGCAGCCCGCGGTCGAATAATCGGTACAGGTTTGCGCTGGATTCCTGCAAGCTGAATGATCGCGTCCTGCAACAACCCAAGTCCTCCAAGCGGCATCGCAATATCAGAAAAACGTTTTTCTGCTGCCCTCATTGCTGCTGCGTCCAGCGGTCTGACGCGCGATACAGCCTCCTCGATCGTCATTTTCTTCTCTCACTCCATTCCATGCATGCACGAACAAATTTTTCTGGAAAATCAATGTTTGCACGTAAAAATAAATGCGGAAAGCCAGCATAAAGCGACTTCGTAGTGTGCACGCAAGGCCATTTTCTCCCGTTCGGTTTTTCTGCCACGAAATCATGTCCATTATTCTCGGATTTGGCATAATGAAACTCGTGCGCGCGGATTTGTCCTCCACATGCGGACAGCATATTGTCATCCTGTGCAGTCAGTGTGACATACCCGAACGGCTGCAATTTTTTAGTCAAAACTGCGTTTCCGCGAACAACGCCGACCATCTCCGCACCTTCCAGATGCTCATGAAGATAGAGAAATCCACCGCACTCCGCAATCGTCGGAAGTCCCTTTTCGATTGCATTTTTGATCGAATTTCGCATTTTCACATTGTTTGACAGCTCAGTAATATGCAATTCCGGATAGCCGCCGCCAAGGTACAGGCCGTCAGTATTTTCAGGAATGCAGCTGTCAGAAATCGGAGAAAACTCAACCAGTTCAGCGCCTAAATTGCGCAATACCTCAAAATTATCCTCATAATAGAAACAAAACGCCTTATCCCGCGCAACGGCAATACGTACCGGCTTTTTCGTCACCGGGCTGATCTTTTCCGAATCATCTGGCAGCTGCGATGCAGTGCGCGATATTTTTAATATTTGTTCAATATCAATTCTGTTCTCAGCAGCATCTGCAAGCAGATCCAGTCTGTAATTCAAATCCTTTAATTCATCTGCGGTTACGAGTCCCAAATGTCTGTCTGGAATTTCTGCCTCTGGTACCGACGGAAGATAACCCAGAACCTTCAATCCGGATTTCTGCACAATATCACGATAAAAAGGATACATTGTATCCGAAATTCCATTTAAAATCACACCGCACAGCGTGTTTTCCGCATAATTACGAAATCCCGAAAGCATAGCTGCCAGAGAAAGCGACTGTCCCTTCGGACGCACAACAAGTATCGCAGGCGTACCTGTTTCACGCGCCAGATGCGCGGCGGAGGCCGTGTCGGTCGTGCCGGAAACGCCATCATAGAATCCCATTACGCCTTCGATTACGCCGATACCGTTTTGCGGAATGCTGCGCACAATCTGACCGCGTACTTCACGCTCACTGATGAAAAAAAGGTCAAGATTTCGGCTTGGAATGCCGAGGACTGCCTTGTGAAACATGGGATCGATATAATCCGGTCCGCACTTGAATGCTGCAAGCGGAATATTTCTTCGCTGCATCGCGCGCAGAACGGTAAGCGTGACCATTGTTTTTCCACAGCCGCTGCCCGTTCCGGCAATCATGATCCGCGGTGCATTATTCGCCATATTTATCCCCTTTTCCCGACAGGATAAACACCGGATTGTTCGCTGTCATCATCGTGTAACACCCGATGCTTTTCCCTCTCGCCGCAGAAAGCTGCGTGATTTCGACCTGCTGCAAACCGAATTCTGCAAACAGCCTCTGCGTTTCCTGCAAAGTCTCCAACGCGATCGCATTCACGGCAATTCGTGCCTTTGGATTTTTCATCAATGCAGCCTCAATGATTTCACGCATATTTCCGCCGCTTCCGCCGACAAAAACACAGTTCGGTTTGGGAAGATCTGCAAGCACTTCGGGCGCATGTCCTTGGACGATATGCACATTAAAGCCTCCGAGCTTTTGTCTATTCTGCGCAATAAGCTCGATTGCTTCCGTGTTGCGTTCGACCGCAAAGACAGCTCCGTCCATCGCTTTCCGCGCGAGCTCAAATGTCACCGCGCCTGTGCCCGCGCCGACGTCCCATACGGTATCCCCCGGCTGCACGCCGAGACGCGCGACCGACACCCATCGCACTTCCTCTTTGGTCATCGGAACCTTCGCGCGCGTCAGCATTTCGTCCCGAACAGGCTCAAACGGATTTACAGAATTCGGATTGAGGACAAGCATCACGGCAAGATCTGCGCAGGGGTTTTCTGCAAGCTCCGATGCCGTTCCCTTCAACACTCTTTCTCCGGGTGAGGCGAGATTTTCTCCAATGCATACCTGCACGACGCCGAGTCCGGCGTCTGCCAGCGAACGGCAGACAAACTGCGCATTGTTGTCACCGCCTGTCAGCGCGAACGTTTTCTCATGGTAGCTGACCGCGCCGAGCAGGTCTCCTTTTCTGCCGTGAAGGCTGCGAATGCACGCATTTTCATAGCTGATTCCGATTTTTGCACACAGATACTGCATACTTGACAGGCCGCAGAACAGCCGCACTTCGCCATGCGCGAGCAGCTTTTCCCGCAGTTTTCCGGCGGCGCTGAAAAATCCAACATCGCCCGAAACCAGCAGTGCAGCTCTGTCCGCTCCGCACGCAATCGCCCGTTCCGCAAGCTCGGAAAACAGACAGATCTGCGCATTCTCGCAGATTTCTGCAAGGCGCTCCGTCGCAAACACCATTTCTGCCGATGCAAGCGCCTGTGCGGCCTCGCCGGTCAGTGTTTCCCGTGTGCCCATCCCGGCGCCTATGATATCGAACTGGCGCATCCGCGTCCCTCCTTTTTATGCCATCTCGCTGAGTGTTTCTTCTGCCGCCTGCACCGTGCAGGCGAGGTCGTTCTGCGTATGCACGGACGAAACGAACATCGCCTCAAACTGACTCGGCGCGAGATAAATTCCCCGCTTCAGCATGCCGTTAAAGTATGCCGCATACCGTTTTGTGTCACTTTTCTTCGCCGCAGCATAGCAGTTTACCGGCGTTTCCGTGAAATACGGACACAGCAGCGAGCCGATCTGGTTGACCTGCATCGCGATGCCGTGCTTTTCCGCACTTGCGCGCAGATGGTTCGCGATATAGCTCGCAGAGGTCTCCATGACCGTGTAGATCTCCGGGTGATCGGTGATAATATTCAGCTGGGCGAGACCTGCCGCCATGGCGACCGGATTGCCCGACAGCGTGCCGGCCTGATAAACCGGTCCGGTCGGTGCGACCTGCTCCATGAGGGCGCGGCTGCCGGCATAAGCACCGACCGGCATACCGCCGCCGATGATCTTGCCGTAGGTCACAAGGTCGGCCTGCACGCCGAAATACTCCTGTGCGCCGCCTGCCGCGAGACGGAAGCCCGTGATGACCTCATCGTAGATGAGCAGCGCGCCATGCCTGTCGCAGAGCGTGCGCAGACCCTGTAAAAAGCCGTCCTCAGGCGGCACGACACCCATGTTCGCTGCAACCGGCTCGACGATGACCGCCGCGACCGCGCCGTCATTCGCCTCGAGCAGGCGCTCGACCGATGCGAGGTCGTTGTACTGCGCCATCAGCGTGTCCTGCGCTGCACCCTTCGTCACGCCCTTGGAATCCGGTTCGCCCTGCGTGAGCGCGCCGCTTCCTGCGCCGACGAGCATCGCGTCCGAATGACCGTGATAGCAGCCCTCGAACTTGATGATCTTGTCTCGTCCGGTCGCGCCGCGTGCCAGACGGACCGCACTCATGACCGCCTCCGTTCCCGAATTGACCATGCGGACCATCTCGACGCCGGGCAGCATGGAGACCATCTTCTCCGCCATTTCGACCTCAAGGCCGGTCGGCGCGCCAAAGGAAAGGCCGCAGACCATGCGGTCATACACCGCCTTGAGGATATCGGGGTGGCTGTGCCCGAGGATCATCGGCCCCCACGAGCCGACATAGTCGATATATTCCAGTCCGTCAGCATCCAGAATGTGACTGCCGAGGCCCTTTACAATAAAGCGGGGCGTACCGCCGACCGCACGGAATGCGCGGACAGGCGAGTTGACGCCGCCGGGCAGCACCCTGCACCCCCGCTCAAACAGCTTTTCTGAGTTCGTCATATCAGCCGATGTCTCCCTTCCGAATGGCGTCCGCCAGCTCGCACGCAAAATAAGTGATCAGAATATCCGCTCCGGCACGGAAGATCGAGACCGCGCTCTCGCACATTACGCCGTATTCGTCGATCAGACCGGCCTTCGCCGCCGCCTTGATCATCGCGTACTCGCCGGACACCTGATAAGCCGCGACGGGCAGGTCAAATCTGTCCCTGCACTCGCGCACGAGGTCGAGATACGGCATCGCAGGCTTGATCATCAGAATGTCCGCGCCCTCCTGCACATCGAGCTCGCATTCGCGCATAGCCTCACGGCCGTTATGGGGGTCCATCTGATACGAACGGCGGTCGCCGAACGCCGGAGCAGAGCCTGCGGCGTCACGGAACGGGCCGTAGAAGGTAGACGCGAATTTCGCGGAATACGCCATGACCGGCGTGTTGACAAAGCCGTTTTCGTCGAGCGCGGCGCGGATCGCCGCCACGCGGCCGTCCATCATGTCGCTCGGCGCGACCATGTCCGCACCGGCGCGCGCATGGCTGACCGCAGTCCTGGCCAGCACCTCGAGCGTCCTGTCGTTGTCGACATAGTGACCGCACAGGATGCCGCAGTGGCCGTGCGAGGTGTACTCGCACATGCAGACGTCCGTGATGATATACAGCTCGGGCGCGATGGCGCGGAGCGCACGGATGCCCTGCTGCACAACGCCGTTCGAGTCCCATGCGGACGAGCCGTTCTCGTCCTTGTGCTTCGGCAGACCGAACAGCAGTACACGCGACACGCCGTGTGCGCGCATGCGCTCGACCGCGCGGCCCAGCATATCGGGCGAATAGTGATACTGTCCGGGCAGCGACGGAATTTCGTCGCAGATGCCCTCGCCCTCGATGATGAAGATCGGCCAGATCAGGCTGTCCGCAGAAATGCGCGTCTCGCGCACCATGCGGCGCAGCGTATCCGACGTCCGCAGCCGCCGCGGACGGAAATCCTTGTTGAACATTGATATTGTCACCCTTCCAGAACAGTTTTGCAAAGCGCGAGAAGGGCGGTCTCGGTCGCCTCCTGCGCGGTAAATGGTTTCATTTCATAGCTTTTCGCAGCTTCGGCCGTGACCGGGCCAATGCAGAGCGCGGCAAGTCCGCGCAGGTTTTCCCTCCCCACAGCTTCCGCGAAGCTGTGCACGGTGGACGCGCTCGTAAAGGTCACGCCGTCGAGCGCCCGGTTCCGGATGCGCTCACGCAGCTCATCCGCCTTCGCGCAGCAGCGCACGGTATCGTAAAGCGGTACATCCGTGACACGGATGCCGCTGTTCTTCAGTTTTTCGGGGAGAATGCGGCTGCCCTCGGCCGCACGCAGCAGGAGCGCCGCGCCGCCGCCCTGCATTTCCCGGCAGAGCGCGTCCGCGAGGTGTTCGCTGTCGTAAGCCTCGGGCACGAGGTCGGCGCTGATGCCGCAGGAAGCGAGCGACTCCGCCGTTGCGCTGCCGATGCAGGCGAATTTCATCCCGTACAGCGCGCGCAGATCGCGTCCTGCGCGAAACAGTGCGCGTACCGCAGCCTGTACGCCTGCCGGCGAGGTAAACACCGCCCAGTCATGCTTTTCCTCGAGCGCCCCTGTGAGCGAAGCCGTGTCCCCGCGCTCATGCAGCTCGATACAGGGCGCGGCGATGACCTCCGCGCCGAGCGCACGCAGACCGTCCACCAGTCCCGCGTTCCGTTCCTCCGGGCGCGTAACAGCAAGTGTTTTCCCGTGGAGCGGCAGCGCCGTCCACCAGTCGAGCGTACCGCTCAGCGCACAGACGCGCCCGACCACGATGAGCGCCGGGCTGTGCACCCGGGCCTTTTCTGCCGCATCCGCCAGCTTCCCCACGGTTGAAACGACCTTGCGCTGTGTGCCGCGCGCGCCGTTTTCAATGACCGCCGCCGGCATATCCGGCGGCATTCCTGCCGCCGTGAGGCCGTCCGTTACCTGCCGGAGCGCGGTCAGCCCCATGAGGAACACGAGCGTTCCGCCCGTGCGCACGAGCGCTTCAAAGTCGATGCAAAGCGGCTTCCCCGCCCGTACGTGCGCGGTCACAATGTGCACCGATGAACAGAAATCGCGGTGCGTCACCGGGATACCGGCGAACGCCGGTGCGGCGAGCGCACTCGTCACGCCCGGCAGCACGCGGAACGGCACGCCGTGCGCCTTCAGATATTCGCACTCCTCGCCGCCGCGCCCGAACAGATAGCAGTCGCCGCCCTTGAGGCGGACGGTGCGCTTTCCCTGCCGCGCAAGGCGCACCAGCAGGGCGTTGATCTCGTCCTGCGGCACAGGGTGATGCCCCATTTTCTTGCCGACGCAGATGCGCTCCGCGCCCTTCGGGATGAGGTCGAGGATGCTCTCGTCCACCAGACGGTCATATACGACCGCGTCCGCCTGTCTGAGCGCCGCATCGCCGCCGCGCGTTAAAAGCTCCGCGCCGCCCGGCCCCGCACCGACCAGAGTTACCGTTTCCGTCATGTTTCCTCCTCCGCCTGTCTGCGCAGGCGTCCCGCGAGCATGCAGCCGAGCCGCTCGCCCGTCTCCGGTGCGCCTGTCAGCTCTCCCCTGATCAGACTCCGCTCATCCGCGCTGACGTACAGTCCGCGCAGGCGCAGCATCCCGTTTTCGAGCACGGCATACGCCGCCGCCGGGGAAAAGCAGCCGCCGCCGAGCGCCCGGATGAACGCCCGTTCCGCCAGAGCGCAGACACGCGTCTCCGCGTCATCGAGCAGCTGCGCCGCCGCGCGGCACTCGCCCTCCCGCGCCTGCACGGCAAGGATGCCCTGCCCGGCCGCCGGGAGCATTTCCTCCGGCGAAAAATACCGGCTGATGCGGTTTTCCAGTCCCAGACGGTGCAGTCCGGCCGCCGCGAGCACCAGTGCGCCGTATTCGCCGCTGTCGAGCCTGCGAAGCCGGGTCTGCACGTTTCCGCGCACCGGTTTTACCTCGATACCGGGAAACAGCTGTGCAAGCTGCACGCGCCGCCGCGCGGACGAGCAGCCGATCGGCTTTTCCCTGTCCCAGCTGCCGTCCTCCGGCAGCACGAGCGCGTCTCTCGCGTCCGCCCGCTTCGGGAACGCGATGAGCGGCAGACCGTCCGGCTGCTCCATCGGCACATCCTTCAGGCTGTGCACCGTGAGGTCGACTTCGCCTGCGGCGAGCGCGCGGTCGAGCTCCTTGACGAACAGTCCCTTGCCGCCGACCTTGTCCAGCGTGCGGTCAAGGATCTTATCGCCCGTCGTTTTCATCGTCACGAGCTCGCACTCGCCCAGACGGCGCATGACCTCCTCCGCCTGCACGACCGCAAGGCGGCTGTCTCTGCTGCCAACTTTTATCATGTCATTTCCTCCAGTACCCGTCGGATACGCCGCGCCGCCTCGGCAGTCTTCGCGTGCGAGGTGCCGCGCGAGACCACGCCGACCGTCAGCTCCGCGCCCTCACAGACCGCCGGGAAAAAGAACGTCGACTCCGATGCGCTGTCCGCAACGCTCACCGGAATGCCGAGAGACGCGCAGTCCTCCGCAATGCGGTGGTTGACCGTGCGGTCATCGGTCGCCGCGACTGCCAGAAAAACCCCCGAAAGATCGCTTTTCTCGTAGCCGCGGCACAGATTTATCTCGATTTCCGCGCGTTTTTCCGGCGCTGTGACCGTGACGCACGCGCCGAAGCGCCGCAGCACAGCAGCACGCCGCGCCGCGATTTTCCCTGCGCCGAACACCGCGCACCGCCTGCCCTCGAGCGGCACGAACAGCGGAAAGCGCGGCGGCGCCGTCTGCTTTTTCTCCTCCGCAAGACCGAGCTCTTCGCGCAAAAACGCCTGCATTTCTGCAAGGCTGCGGCCGCTCTCCTCGCGCGGACGGGCAATGATGAGCGTTTTGATGCCGGTCTCACGCGCGGCCGCGAGCTTTTCCGCAAAGCCGCCTGTCGCGCCCGTGTCCTTGGTGACAAGGATCTCCGCGCCGGTCTGACGGATGAGCGCAGCGTTCATCCCGGCAGAAAACGGCCCCTGCATCGCGATGATGTGCGAGCCGGGAAAGCCGAGGGACGCGCATTTCTGTATCACGCCGACGCTCGGCAGCACGCGCGGATACAGCCGTTCCGCAAAGTTTTCGACCGCCGTATACGCCTCGAGTTCCTTGCTCCCGGTCGTCAGCAGCACCTTTCCGGGGTGTCTGCTGAGCCACGCGACAGCGGCCTCCGTGTCGGGCACGGTCTCCCCCTCGCCGTACCGCAGCGCCGGGCGGAGCAGCCGCTCGTATCGCGCCCCCGTTTTCGCGCACGCCGTGCGCAGATTGTCGGTCACGAGCGCGGCATAGGGGTGCGTCGCGTCGATGAGCAGCGTGTCCGCATCGAGCCGCGCCGCGATCTCATTTTCGTCCAGACGCCCCTCATGCACCGTGATGCCGGGCATCGGCTCCATGACCGCCGCGCCGTACTCGGTCGCGACAAAAACCTCCGCCGGAACGCCGTTCGCGGCGAGAAATCGGCTGAGCTCGTGCCCCTCGGTCGTGCCCGAAAAAACGCAGATCCTCATACGCCGCGGTACCCCCGGGGCGTTACCATACGGCCGTCGATGACGACCGTGCGGCTGTTGCCGACAAAGACCGTCGTGAGCATATCGACCGGCGTGTCGCGCAGCGCACCGAGCGTCGTGAGCGAAAAGCTCTCGCCCTCACGGCCGATACTGCGCACCGTACCGCACACGGTCTCGGGCGGCACGCTCTCGAGCAGAATGTCGCACGCACGCGCGAGATGATCCGCACGCCTGCGGCTGGAGGGGTTGTAGAGCGCGATGCAGAAATCCCCTGCGGCCGCGCCGCGCAGACGCTGCTCGATCTTGTCCCACGGTGTCAGCAGGTCGGACAGGCTGATGCACGCGAAATCGCAGGTCAGCGGCGAACCGAGCACCGCGCCGCCCGAGCAGGCCGCCGTAATGCCGGGGATGACCTCGACCTCGACGCCCGTTCCGGCTGCCAGCTCGATGAGCAGTCCGGCCATGCCGTACACACCGGCGTCACCCGACGAGACCACCGCAACCGTTTTGCCCTGCTTCGCGCGCTCGAGCGCCGCCGCACAGCGGTCCACCTCGCGTGTCATGCCGGTCTGGATGCGCTCCTTTCCCTCGATGAGGCTATCGATGAGGTCGAGATACAGGCCATAGCCGGCCACGCAGTCGCATGCTTCGAGCGCACGCACCGCGCGCAGCGTCATCTGCTCCTCGCCGCCCGGACCGATGCCGATACAGTAAATTTTCATCTCCCGCTCCCCTTTCCGATGTGTTCGAGACACGCTTTCATGGTTTCTACGTCGATCTTCTGCTTCATGCCGCCGAGGACAAGCTCCACCGCGCGGTTTGCGGCCAGCTCTGCGAGCGTTTCCGCGTCCCCGTCCGCGACGAGCGCATCATAGTCCCGGATGTGGCGCACGCGAGAGGCGACCGCACTCTTGAGCTGCGCAATGAGCGGCAGGGCGGCGCGGTAGTTGAGCCACGCGAAAAACTCGCGCGTCTCCTCGTCGAGAATGCGCAGCGCAGTCTCCCGCGCGGCGTTATCCGCGTCACCAAGCTCACCGAGGTCATCCAGATTGAACAGCGCCGTGTGTCCGCTCGCCGCTGCGCTCTCGATGTCGCGCGGCATGGCCAGATCGAGCAGCAACCGCGGCGGATGGCTGAGCGCAGCGGTCTGCTCCGCCGTCAGGGTGAAATGCGGACTGGTCGTGGCGCTGACGACGAGATCCGCGCCCTCGATGCGCTCCATGCGCCGCTCATACGGCACGGTGGCGCAGCCCTGCGGCACGACGGTCTCGCCGTGGCGGTAGGTGCGGAGCGTGACCGTGACCGCGCAGCCGGCCTCCACGAGCGCACGCGCCGCGAGCCGCCCCATCTCGCCGTTGCCGATCACGACCGCGCGTTTTCCTGCGAGCGTGCCGAAAAAGCGTTCCGCCCTGCGCACGCCGGCCTGCGCCGCCGAGGCCGGCACCCCGGTCAGCCGTGTTTCGGTGCGCACGCGCTTGCCTGCGGTGACGGCACGGCGGAACAGCGTATCGAGCACTGCGTCCGCTGTTTTCAGCTCCCGCGCAAGTGCGGCGGCATCCTTGACCTGCGAAACGATCTGGTCATCCCCGAAGATCTGCGACTGCATCCCTGCCGAGACCTGCATCAGATGACGCACCGCCTCGCCGCCTGTGCGCTGCACGAGGAACGGACGGCACGCCGGCGCTCCGGCGGCTTCGCACAGCACCTCCGCCGCGTCAGGCAGCACGCGCTCCCCCTCTGCGTGCAGGTACAGCTCGGTGCGGCTGCATGTCGCGAGCAGCACCGCCGCGCAGCCGGTCTGCTCTGCGATGCGCGGCAGAACCGCCTGCACCTGTCCTCGCACCAGAGACAGCTTTTCGCGCTGCTCAAGTGCTGCGCTCACATGGTCAATGCCTGCCATACAGAGTTTCACGTTTGTTCCTCCTCGGTCATTCTTCAAGGCAGACGCGGTATCCGCCTGCCGCAAACGCGGCTGTTACGCCGTTTTGCGCGTATTTCCGCGCGATGATCGTGCCGTTCCCGGCATTTACGACGGCAGCGCGCTCGCATACGCTGTCGACGCCCACCGTGTCTTTCACGAACTCCGACGCCGTAAATTCGCCGGGCGCGGCGTTCAGTTCTTCTGCCGAATACACGGCAAACGGCAGCCCTTGTGCGGCGCAGAAGGACACAAGGCCAGGCTCGTCCTTCTTGATGTCAATGCTCGCGACAGCCTTCACCGCCGCAAGCGGCAGACCTGCCCGGCCGAGCGCCTCGCGCACGGTCTGCTCGACCGCGCCTGCCGATGCGCCCTTCCGGCAGCCGATGCCGAGGCTGATCACGCGCGGCACCAGATGCAGCGTGTGCGGGAACGGCTGCACTTCGGTGTCAAAACCGATGACAAAACCGCTTTCTGCCGCTGTTTTCGTGTCGATATGCGCCGGGAGCAGGCCGTCGACCGGAAACGCCGACCGCAGGCCGACCGTGTCGCCGCGC
This sequence comes from Agathobaculum hominis, assembly GCF_014288055.1. NCBI lineage: Bacteria > Bacillati > Bacillota > Clostridia > Eubacteriales > Butyricicoccaceae > Agathobaculum > Agathobaculum hominis. The sequence continues at coordinate 3,786 of NZ_JACOPK010000001.1, read as the reverse complement.
AGCAGCGCACCCGAAATGTATTTGATGTTTTCCGGGTCGAAGACCACGCATTCATGCGATTTCGCCCAGCTGTCGACTGCAAAAACCGCGCGGCCGTCGGTCGCAGTCGTGATAACTGCCGTCGCGCCCAGCCCCTCCGCGAGCCGTCCGGCAAGCTCGTTCGCGCCGCCGAGATGGCCGGAGAGCAGCGGGATGACAAACCGTCCCTGCTCGTCGATCACAACGACCGCCGGGTCATACGCCTTTCCGGCGAGATAGGGCGCGGCCGCGCGGACCGCGATGCCTGCCGCGCCCACGAAAACGATCAGATCGCAGTCCACCATCGCCTGCTGTGCAAACCGCGGGAGCGAGGTGTTCGAGAGCGACAGATCGACCGTGCGCGCGTAGCGCTCACACAGAAAATCCGGCAGCAGCCGAGCAGCTTTCGCGGCAGTCTGTGCACCGATTTCGGTAAAGGAGACGAATTTCGCGTGTTTCATCGGCTCGCCTCACGGAAACCGGTGGTGAACGCCGGGTCATACAGCTTAGAGCGGTCGTAGCTGTCGCCAAGGAAGCCGCCGACCGTGATGAGCGCGGTTTTGGTGATGCCCTCGCGCGCGCCTGCCGCCGCAAGCTCGCCCACGGTCGTGCGCACGACCTTTTCGTCCGGCCACGTTGCCTTGTAGACGATGGCCGCAGGCGTTTCGGGCGCATAGCCGCCCTCGATGAGCCGTGCGGACAGCTTTTCGAGCTGCCCGGCCGACAGAAAAATGACCATGGTCGCGCCGTGCGCGGCAAGGCTCTCGATCTGCTCGCGCTCGGGGACGGGCGTGCGGCCCTCCATGCGCGTCAGGATGACCGTCTGGCTGACGTTCGGCAGGGTATATTCTGCCTTGAGCGCCGCCGCTGCGCCGCAGAACGACGAAACGCCCGGGCAGACCTCGTATGCAAGCCCCAGTCTGTCGAGCGCGTCCATCTGCTCGCGATGCGCGCCGTAAACGCAGGGGTCTCCGGTGTGCAGGCGCACGACCGTCTTTCCCGCACGCGCCGCAGGCGCCATGACCGCGATGACCTCCTCGAGCGTCATTTTCGCGCTGTCGTAGATCGCACAGTCCTCTTTTGCGTAGTCCAGCAGCGCCGGATTGACGAGCGAACCGGCGTAAACGATGACATCCGCCTCGCCGAGCAGCTTCGCGCCGCGCACAGTGATGAGGTCGGGCGCGCCCGAGCCGGCGCCGACAAAGTAGATCATTTGCGTTCCTCCTTTACCAGAATGATGGAAAAATAACCGGAAGGCTCGTCGAGCTCGTCCAGATCGTATACTACACGCTCGCCCTCCATGCCGCAGCGCTCAACGAGCGCCGCCTGTTCGAGCTGGCCGCTCTCACGCAGCTCATCGCGCACGCGCAGCACACCGCGTCCTGCCTTCATGAGCACCTTGCTGCCCGGCAGGGCGAGGCCCTCGCGCTCTCTGCCGTGCGAAGCCGGAATGATGTGCAGCATTTCGCCATCCTCACACAGGGCGCGGCCGAGCCTGGCTGCTGCCGCGCAGAACGCTGGTACGCCGGGGACAAGCTCCGCCTCACAGCCGCGTGCGGCCACGCGCTTATGCACATACCACGCGGTCGAATAGACCGTCGGGTCACCGAGCGTGAGGAACGCGACAGTCTTTCCCTCCCCGATGAGCGCACAGATGGCGTCCGCCGCCGCATCATGGCTCGCGTCCCGCGCCGCCCTGTCGTGCGTCATGGGCATGGCGAATGAGCGGACGGTCTTACCTTTTATATATTGCGCGGCAATATCGAGCGCGGTCTGGCCGCCGCCGTCCGACTGCGGCACCGCGACGATATCGCACTCGGACAGGACGCGGATGGCCTTTGCGGTCAGCAGCTCCGGGTCGCCCGGACCAACGCCGACGCTGTATAACTTTCCCTTTTTCATAAATTCTTCCTCAGTTTTTCGCAGAGCCGCGCCGCGCCTGCCGACTGCGCAAGCACGCCGTATTTTGTCGTAAACATAATAAATTCCGCTGCTGCACGCCCCTTGAGGCGTCTCGCGATGCGTTTTTCCATTTCGTCCTGAATGCGCGCCATCACGCTCTCGCGCACGCCCTCCCGGTCGAGCAGCTCGATGCACGCATCGACCGACACCGCCTGCATGAGCAGCTCGAGCGTCTCGCGGCCAGCCCCGCACAGTGCCGCATGCGCGGTGAATATCTCCTGCCGCGCGTCCGCGACCGAGGAATGCGTGTTCATAACACCTGCGGCGAGCTTGACGAGCTTTCCGGCGTGGCCGACGAGCAGGATCTCCGGATAGCCGCATACGACCGCATGATCGAAGGCTTCTCCGATATAATTTGAGCACTTGACCGCGCGTTCCAGATCAAGTTCGAGCGTTTCGCGCGCGAAATCCGCGCCGTAGTTGCCCGGACAGAGGAACGCGACGCGCTGTCCAGCGGCGTATAGACTGTCCATTTCCAGACAGATCGTGTCCACGAGCGCTTTCTCGCTCATCGGCTCTACGATGCCGCTAGTACCGAGAATAGAGATGCCGCCGATGATGCCGAGGTGGCTGTTATAGGTCTGGAGCGCGAGTTCTTCGCCGTTTTCGACCGAGAGCACAACCGAAAATCCGCCTTCATAGCCATTTTCCTGTGCCGCACGCTCGAGCGCCGCCTTGATCTGCGCACGCGGGCCGGGATTGATGGCGGCCTCGCCGACCGGCTCCGCGAGTCCCGGACGGGTCACACGGCCGACGCCGCTGCCGCCGTCGATGACGATGCCGCTGTCCGCGCGCCGGACGGCCGACGAAATGAGCACGCCGTTCGTGATGTCCGGGTCGTCGCCCGCATCCTTGCGCACCGCGCAGACCGCCTCGCCGTCATGCAGGCTCGCCTGCTCGACCGGCAGGTTGAACGTCACGCCGCCCGGCGTGAGCAGCCGGATTTCCGCCGGTGCGCTCCCCGTCAGCAGCAGGATCGCCGCCGCCTGCGATGCCGCCGCAGCGCACGAACCTGTTGTCCAGCCGCGCCGCAGCGTTTCCGTGCCGCGGTAAACCGTGAGCGGACCCGTCATCGCGCTCCCTCCTTTTTTCGATAGAAATGCAGTTTATATTATAGCACAGAGACGGATTTTTTTGAATACCGTTCGGCAGTTTTCGGACGATTTTGATAATTTGACAGATGACAAAGACAGGACACGAAAAAATCCCCCATCCATACGGACAGGGGATTTACATTCATATCATGTACTTTCGAGAGGGTTAGACCCAGTCGAAGTCACCTTTTTGACAAGAAAGACCAAGCAGATCGAGGAAGGCGGCGAGGCCGCGCACATGTGTACGCAACGAACCGCTTGACGACGAGCTGCGCCGGTATTTCGCAGTCAAAAATTACTTAGCTTCCTTAGCAGCCTTGATCGCGTCGATCATCATCGGAACAACCTTGAACAGGTCGCCGCAGATGCCGTAGTCAGCTACGTCGAAGATCGGAGCGGAGTCAGACTTGTTGACAGCTACGATGCACTCGGAATCCTGCATGCCAGCCTTGTGCTGGATCGCGCCGGAGATACCCAGAGCAACGTACAGCTTCGGATGTACGGTCTTGCCGGTCTGACCAACCTGGTGGTCAGCAGACAGCCAGCCGGAGTCGATAGCAGCACGGGAACCGCCAACAACGCCGCCGAACAGGCCAGCCAGCTCTTCAGCCAGCTTGATGCCGGTGTCAACGTCCTTGGAGATGCCGCGGCCTACGGATACGACTACCTCAGCGCCGGTCAGGTCGACCAGCTCCTTAGCTTCCTTAACGAC